>JAYWFI010000215.1:0-22631 GCA_043778865.1 Sphingomonadales bacterium | reverse complement strand
GTTGCCGTGACCAACATGGACGAAGTTGTCCGCATCATCCGTGGGTCGGCAAGCCCCGCTGAGGCACGCGCTGCTCTGCTAAACCGTGAATGGCCCGTTTCCGAGATTGCCCAATATATCAAACTGGTCGAAGCAATCGATACCGAGATTGAAGGCGATACTTATAATCTAAGCGAAACCCAGGTGCGCGCCATCCTAGAATTACGCCTGCACAGATTGACGGCGCTTGGCCGCGACGAAATTGGCAAGGAGTTAGCTGGTCTTGCTCAGAATATTTCCGGTTTCCTTGCCATATTGGGCGACCGCAATAAGCTATACGCCGTGATGCGCGAAGAGTTGGAAGCGATTGAGCGCGAATTTGCGACGCCTCGCTTGTGTGAAATTACCGCTAGCTGGGATGGGCTTGATGACGAAGACCTGATGGAGCGCGAAGAAATGGTCGTCACCGTCACGCATGGCGGCTATATTAAACGCACGCCTCTTGTCACATTCCGCGCGCAAAATCGCGGAGGTAAGGGCCGCGCTGGAATGGCGACCAAAGACGAAGATGTCGTCATCGAAATGTTCGTAACTTCAACGCATACTCCTGTGTTATTCTTTTCTAATATCGGCCGCGTATACCGGATGAAAGTGTGGAAGCTTCCTGAAGGAAGCCCGCAAACAAAGGGCCGTCCGATGGTCAACTTGTTGCCATTATCTGAAGGCGAAAATATCACTAACGTATTGCCGCTACCCGAAGATGAGGCTGAATGGGCGAAGCTGAACATTGTTTTTGCCACTGCGCAGGGCATGGTTCGCCGCAACAGCATGGACGCATTCACTAACGTGCCTAGCAACGGTAAGCTGGCAATGGGCTTTATTGAGGGTAAAGAGGACCGGCTGATCGGTGTTCGCTTACTGAACGAAGAGGACGACATCCTGCTGGCAAGCCGCAAAGGCAAAGCAATCCGCTTTTCCGCTACCGATGCTCGTGAAACAAAAAGCCGCACAGGCATTGGCGTGCGCGGTATGACATTGAAGGGCGACGATGAGTTAATGTCGCTATCGATCCTGCAGAAAGTTGGCACTAGCACTGAGGAGCGCGAGGATTACCTGCGCTTTGCACCTTGGAAAGCCGAGAAAGAGGGTGATCCCACAATGGATGCAGAGCGGTTTGCTCTTCTGGAGGAAAACGAACAATTCATCCTAACAATCTGTGCCAATGGATACGGCAAGATGTCGTCGGCTTATGAATACCGCCGCATTGGCCGCGGCGGTCAAGGCGTTACCAACATCGATAACATCGCGCGCAACGGTCCGGTTGTCGCCAGCTTTCCTGCAACTAAGGGCGATCAATTGATGCTCGTAACCGATCAAGCCAAGCTGATCCGTATGCCGCTATCCAGCATGCGTGTTATCGGACGTGGTAGCGCGGGCGTGCGATTGTTCAACGTCGATACCAACGAACATGTCGTCAGCGCAGCGCGTATCCAAGAAAGCGAAGAAATGGAAGAACTGAATGTGGAAGACGGCGTTTCTAGTGAAGTCCCTGCTCAAGCAGAGGTGGAGACACCCGAAACCAAATAGGAAGCGATAGAAGCGGTTGTAACTAAAGCCCAGCTGTATCCTGAAAATGCCCACGCTTCACCAGCGTTTGCACTATGCCTATGGCGATCAGCACCATGCCGCAATAGTAACTGTACCAAATCGCAATTTGGACGGCCATAACGCTTGGTAGCTGGCCGCCTTCACGTGCGAACAGTAGTATATCAGACAACACAAAGAGCACCGCGCCTATGCCAACACGGTATCGCGGAAAGTTGCTGCTCCATGCCATTGCCGCCATCGCGCCGAGTAATATTGCATATCCCGCCGTCGTGATGCCGCCAAGAGAATATCCTATTACAGGCGTGAACAACAACAATGACATCGCAAGCAACGTTTGACTAAACACAGGTTTGATACGGCGATGCCGGCTATATAAAAGTATCGCCAATATGTGTGCCGCACCAAACGCCGCCGCACCAAGCTCCATTTGTATTTCAACCAAGACATCACCCACAGCGCAAAGCCCAAGTATGACGCCTAGCATCGCAAATTCGCCATTATGATGCCGTCGCAGCACGTAAGGAACCAGGAAAGTAAGCGCGCCTGCTTTCCAAACTATCGCAAAAGTACCTGGGACTTGTAAATATGCAGCCAGCGGAAACGTGATCCCAAACAATAGGCTAAATACCAACCAAGGCCGCCTATGCGCCAAATCTTGTGTCATGCCCCTGCCCTTCATTAGGATTTATGTCGCTCTCAATACCCTGTTTCACGTGTGTACAATAAACCAAAATGTCTTAACAAACGAAATTTTCCTGAAACACTACGTATTGATATCAAGCGGTAAAGATTGCCTACGCTGTTCAACGAATATTACGGCGTTACAAAGATATTAATTGAGCTTGTCAAAACTAGACGCCAAAACGCAAACATCATATGACGGCATCCTAGTTAAGTAATCAAACAATCTAAGAAACAGGAATACAAACCACCTTATGTACAATACGAAATCTAAATATGATGTACATATCATAGGCGGCGGTTTCGCTGGATGTGAAGCCGCTTGGCAGATGACGCGGCGCGGCTTTCGTGTGCGACTATCTGAAATGCGCGGCGGCGGCGATACCACTCCTGCACACCGTGGTGATGGCTTGGCAGAGCTAGTATGCTCAAACAGTTTTCGAAGCGATGATGCGCAGAATAATGCGGTTGGTTTAATCCATCAGGAAATGCGCGATCTGAACTCGCTCATAATGGAGGCTGCTGAAGTGGCCCGAGTTCCTGCTGGATCAGCACTTGCTGTAGACCGCGATATATTCTCAGATACCGTAGAAAAAATACTAAAAAGTAACGGTAATATAGAAATCGTTCGGGAACGTATTGATACTATTCCTAATGAAGGTCACGTGATCATTGCTACTGGCCCGCTTACCGCCATGACGTTAGCGCAGAGCATTATTGGCCGCACGGGCCAAGATAGGCTAGCTTTTTTTGACGCCATTGCGCCAATTGTCCACCGTGACAGTATCAACATGGATATCGCTTGGTTTCAATCCCGGTGGGATAAAGGGGATGGTAAAGATTATATCAACTGCCCAATGGATGAGCCACAATACAAGACTTTTCATCAAGGTTTGCTCGACAGCGACAAAGGTGATTTTAAGGATTGGGAAAAAGATACGCCTTATTTTGAAGGGTGTATGCCCATTGAGGTCATGGCGTCACGCGGGCTTGATACGCTTCGTTTCGGGCCAATGAAGCCGGTTGGCCTAACCAATCCGCACACTGGAAACCGCGCGCATGCCGTTGTGCAATTGCGCCAAGATAACAAACAAGGCAGCTTGTGGAACATTGTGGGTTTCCAAACTAAGATGAAACACAGCGCTCAAATGGAGCTGCTGCGCCAAATACCCGGACTGGAAAACGCTGAGTTTGCTAGGCTTGGCGGGCTGCATCGCAATACCTTTATCCGCTCTCCTGTTTTACTGGACAGGTCGCTGCGGCTCAAATCTGCGCCGCATATTCGCTTTGCTGGGCAAATCACAGGATGCGAAGGCTATGTGGAAAGCGCCGCGGTAGGGCTGATAGCTGGCATCATGACGGCGGCGGAATTGAAGGGGGCCGCGCTACCTTTGCCGCCTACGACCACTGCATTAGGCGCCTTGCTCGCGCATATTACAGGCGATGCACATGCCGATGATTACCAGCCTATGAATGTGAACTTTGGTTTGTTTACACCACTGGAAGGCAAAATCTTTAAGAAAGCCCGCAAACACGCATTAACATCGCGGGCGCGCAGTGAGCTTAGCCAATGGATAGCAGAGAATAAAGTACTCGCATAAGGCGTGGCTGAAGCACAGCGTCAACGCTTGCATGCTGGCTTAGCCGCCGTTTTAGGTTTGGTGGCGGCAAATTCGGGCCGAGTTAGCAGGCCATTGCGGTTTCCGTCTGCTCGGGCAAAACGTTCGCCTGTGGCTGATGCCCACTCTTCAAATGTCAGAAGATTGTTCCCATCTTTATCTAATTTTTTGAATGATTTGGTGCGTGTACTCAACATTTCAACGCGAGTAATACTTTCATCACGGTTGCGGTCATAGCGATTAAACCGAGCTTCTTCACGGCTTGCTTTTGGGGCAGACAACGGATCAGGCGGTGCAGGTCCAAAACGCGGAGCACCCGGTCCAGCTTTTGGCAATTCCAAAGGCGCATTGCTCAATATCTCAGGCGGCGGAGGCGCAGGTATTGCTGTTTTTTGCTTAGCTGCCTGTCCCTGCCAGAACCAAAATCCTCCGCTAACTGCTAGTATTGCAACTAATCCGCCTGCCAAAAACTTCTTCATATACCCTAAGCTCCCTCGATCAAATCGCTGATATGTGGACCTGTTTCTATCGTCCCGTCAAGCCGTGCCACAGCAGTCTTATTCCTGGTGCCATGCCGCCGCGCGTTTGTTCGGCCGATAATGCCAGCAGTGACAGCGGCCTTGCCGCACGCGGAAGGCCTGTGTATACCGATCTTGGCGGCAAGCAACTGTGCATTAGTTCGGCTTGCTCCACTGTTTTGCAGTATTGCAAAGCGTCTCGCATCGCCCAGCGCAGACCTATCTCTACCAGTTTTTCAGTAATATTATCATCAAGCGCCACTGCCTGTGCGTACCCGCCAAAAATGCCTTGGCTTCGGTGCATGGCAAAGGCAGTCAAGACGTCAGCAGTCCATTCCTCATGCACCAGCAAGCCGTACCATGCATCAACCAAATGGATCATACTCGCTGAAAAATCTCTGGATAACAGTGTCATATCTAAAAAAAGTGGCTCGCCTTTTGGCCTTTGACTTACAGGTTTTAACAACGCATCGCGCCACCATGCCATGCGCATTTGCCCAATTAACGGTTCTGTACCTTTCATCCAAATCTGCGCCAAACGCGTATCAAGCGTGAGAAAAAGGGTTAACGCATCGCGTGATTCTGTCTTTGCATAGGTCAAAGCGAGGCGTTTTGCGGGATCAAAAGTGTCAAATTGTGTAAACATTCTCCTGCTTCTGACGTGAAAGTGCTCAAAATCAAGGTAAACTTGGTATTAACCACCTGCGTTGACAGGCCGCTTACCACCACCAAGGCATATGCGTAGCAGAATTATAAATTTAATGTGGGGGGCACTCAATGATACGCAATAAAGTTAGTGTGGGTAAAAAAGGTTTTCTAACCGGTCTTGCGAAAGACGAAAGCGGCAATATTATCATGATTGCCGCTGCGGCAATCCTGCCGTTAACATTAATCATTGGCAGTGCGATCGATACTAGCCGCGCATACATGGTGAAGGCGCGGCTGCAAAATGCCTGCGACTCTGCTGTGCTTGCTGGTCGCCGATCCATTAAGACGGCTGCATTTACAGGAGTTTCCGCCGCAAACGCAAAAGCGCGCGCAAATGAAATGTTCAGGGCTAACTATCCAATTAACACTCTTGGTACAACAGGTGTGTCCACAAATGGTGTTGACTTGGTTTCAAGCATCAATACCACAACAGGAGAGTTTTCAGGAACTGCCACTGCAAGAATGCCTACGGCAATAATGCAAATCATGGGTGTTACAAAGCTCGACCTAACGGCGGAATGCAACGCCGATATACAGGTTCCTAACATTGATACGATGATGGTATTGGATGTTACAGGTTCAATGGGAGAATGCCCGAATGGAAGTAGAGTAGGTAACAACGGATGTACCGCCGATAATACTAAAATCATAGGAATGCGCGCGGCAATTAAAAATTTCTACACGACGATGAAAGCCTCTACTGCAACTAGTCCCAAGTCTATATTACGGTATGGTTTCGTCCCTTATGATGGCGCTACCAACGGCAGTGATTTATTTTCCAGCAATCCAAATGAAAGTCAAATTTCAACTAGTAATATGGCGAATAACAATACTTACGAGTCTAGAGTTGCAAATTTCAATACGCCGGTAAAGATCACTTATGAAACTTACAGAAAAGGTTTACCTCCTTTAGAAACAAATAGCTTGCCGACTGCATCACCATCAGATGCAACACCTATCTCGTTCAATGATTGCACAGGTATAACTGCAAGCACAGAAGGATTTACGCTAAATAAATACTTTAGTATTGATGGCGGTGTAAATGTGGGTACAACTTCCAACCCTACAGTAAGCGGCAAAGAAATATATTATGCCAA
Source organism: Sphingomonadales bacterium (assembly GCA_043778865.1). Lineage (GTDB taxonomy): Bacteria > Pseudomonadota > Alphaproteobacteria > Sphingomonadales > Sphingomonadaceae > Sphingorhabdus_B. The sequence continues at coordinate 16,421 of JAYWFI010000215.1, read as the reverse complement.
TGGAAGTTATACAACTGTAGCGCCAAACAGCGGTACATATCAGAAAATAACATATTCCATTGCCGTAGATCCAACAACATGGACAAACCGCGATGGCGGCACAGAAGCACATTATAAAACATGTACCCGAAGGAAAACCATCGCTTATTACGGCAGCACGCCGAGTGATATCACTGGATATGGCTTTACAAATTGGATCTATAAACCCGTTAGCTACGATATAAGTAATTATAAGAATAAAAATGAATTGAAATACATACACAAAGAATATGATGTAAAAAGTATTGCACGCTATACGCAAAACGCCGGTCAGTATACCCAAGTACAGCTTGTAGATCAACTGAAGCCCAATAAAGCAGAAGTATGGGACTATAATAATTTTGATCCCGCTTCAGGGCCACTCAAACTAAATGAGCCTACTGTCTGGGGAATTAATTGGAACGGTTGTTTAGAAGAGCCAAAGACAATTGCCGCGGAAGCGTTTAAGCCAATTCCTAGCGGTGCGTACGATCTCAAATATAATAATGCAGGTACTGACGACAACACTTACTTTAATCCAATGCTTGGTAATGTTGGCTTTTCTCGTCCCTCGCCGAGTCAAATTTCAACTGATGACAATAGTAGTATTGTGTGGCCCGCGTGTCCGTCTGCTAAAATGAAGAACCTCAATGTTGTAGATAAGGACTTTATTGATGCATATGTTTCTACGCTTACTCCAGGATATTATACCTATCATGATGTAGGCATGGCTTGGGGATTACGCTTAATATCGCCCAATGGAATGTTTGCAGACCGCAACCGCATTGGCACAAATGGATCTCAGATAAGCCGGAATATAATTTTCATGACTGATGGTGAGCAGACAGTTAACATGGATTACTATTCTGCGTGGGGTTATGAGAAAACAAGCCAGAGAGTGGGTGATAGCACCACTGCATCAGCTGTCACACGTCATGCACTTCGTTTCCAAGCTTTGTGCGATGCTGCGAGAAATGAGAAAGTAAGTGTTTGGGTTATTGCTTTTGGTACAACTCTAACGTCAAACTTAACTCAATGTGCCGATGCTAATCAAGCATTTCAGGCAAGTGACTCTGCTCAACTCAATGTACAATTTCAGAAAATTGCAGCAAAAATTGCAGATTTGAGGTTGACCAAATGACAAGCTTAATAAGAAAAAGAATACAAATATTACGAAAAAATGAAGCGGGCGTTGCTGCTCTTGAGTTTGCTTTTGCCGGCCCCATTTTTCTAACACTTATATTTGGCATAATGGATTTTGGATATTCTTTGTATATTCGATCAGTATTGCAAGGCTCAGTGGAGGATGCAGGACGCTTATCTACACTTGAAAACAGATCGACCAGCGTTATCGATAATAAAGTTAAAAACGACGTAGGCACTTTAGGCCAGTATGATAGTATTACGACAACACGAACATCTTATGAAAACTATGATAATATTGCTAGGCCAGAAGAGCTTACAGATCTAAATAATAACAAAAAAAGGGATCCAGGCGAATGCTTTACGGACATTAATGCCAACGGAGTTTGGGACACAAATGTTGGAGTTGATGGAGCAGGCGGTGCGCAAGATGTTGTTATATATAAAGTAACTTATGTGCACAAACGCATTTTTCCATTGTGGAGTTTTATTGGATTATCACCCGATGAAACAATAGTCGCACAAACAATACTTAGAAATCAGCCGTTTGCTATATTAAGTGCGCGCAAGGGAGTGACGATATGTGCATAAGACTGTTACATTCATTTAGAAAAGACCAATCTGGCGCCGTTCTTGTTGAGTTCGCATTTATTATGCCAATATTTACGATGATGGGCTTTACAGCGATAGAAACAGCTAACCTTGTCAATACCAATACAGCTGTGAGCCAGATCGCCATGACTTTGGCGGATAATTTATCTCGTGCAAAACAGGATGTAGGAGCTGGTTTAAGCCCACAGCTGCGCGAGCACGATATTAATGACGCATTAGAAGGTGTTCGCCTTCAAGCAAAAAATGCTGACCTATTTGCAAATGGCCGCGTAATTATAACAAGCCTTCAGCGTGTACCGGACGCCATTCCGGAAAGGCAGTGGATCGCATGGCAAAGATGCAGGGGCGTTCTACAAGTTGCGTCTGAATACGGAGCAGAAGACCAAGGACGCACTGGTACCGTATTCCCTGGTATCACATCAGAGGGCGGTACAATTATTAAAGCACCTGACAGAGAGGCAATAATCTTTGTAGAAGTATCATATAATTACAATCCGCTAGTTGGCTCAGCCTTTCTTCCAGCACGTACCTTACGGCATAAAGCGAGTTTTTATGTTCGCGATGATCGCGATTTAGGAACAGGCGTAGTTGCAGCCAACCAAAACTTAAATGGAATGTATAACCCAATCCCGCAGTCTAAGGTTAGGGTATGCACACAATTCACGGCAACTTAAACGCCGTAACTAATAGGCTTGATCTAAATAACGCGCCTACATGCCGCAACAATCTTGTCTGCGTTCAATAGCGCGAGCTTCTCCAGATTGGCGGCGTACGGCATAGGCACATCCTCATTCGTTACGCGAATGACGGGTGCGTCTAGGTTATTAAAGCCTTCCTCCATACAGATAGCCGAAATCTCGCTGCCAACAGAGCATGTATGCCAACCTTCTTCGGCAACAACTAAGCGGTTGGTTTTGGCAAGGCTGCTAAGTATACATTCTTTGTCGAGCGGCCGGAGTGTACGCAGATCGATGACCTCGGTGCTAATCCCCTCACCTGCCAACGTTTCAGCCGCTTCCAACGCAAGACCGACGCCGATTGAATAGCTTACAATAGTAATGTCGGTCCCTTCCCGCATGACGCGCGCTTTACCAATAGGCAAAATATGATCGGGCAAATCAGGCACATCAAAACTGCGCCCATAAATCAATTCGTTTTCCAAAAATACCACGGGATCCTCGCACTGGATCGCTGCTTTTAATAGTCCCTTGGCATCTGCGGCATCATATGGTGAGATTACGATCAAGCCAGGAACGCTTGCATACCAAGGCGCATAATTTTGGCTATGCTGTGCACCAACGCGCGATGCCGCACCGTTTGGCCCTCGAAACACGATCGGGCACCTCATTTGCCCGCCCGACATATAATTGGTTTTTGCCGCCGAATTAATGATGTGGTCAATCGCCTGCATTGCAAAATTAAACGTCATAAACTCGATCACAGGACGCAATCCGCCCATCGCCGCGCCTGTTCCAATGCCAGCAAATCCGTATTCGGTGATTGGCGTGTCAATAACCCGCTCTGCGCCAAACTCTTCGAGCAAGCCCTGCGTTACTTTATAAGCGCCTTGGTATTCAGCAACCTCTTCGCCCATAACAAATACGCGTTCATCCTTGCGCATCTCTTCGGCCATAGCATCGCGTAATGCTTCACGAACCGTGGTTGAAATCATCGCCGTACCTGCGGGAACCACAACATCAGTCTTTGTTGGTATAACGATGGGTTTCTCGGGTGCAATCGCAGTAGTTTGCGGCGCAATTACAGGGTTTGCCGGAACGGGCTCCGCAGGTGGAGCAGCCATTTCATCATCGCCGGTAATAAGCGCGATAACAGTACCTACTTTAACGTCTGTGCCTTCGGGGATCAGAATGGAGGAAATTACCCCCTCATCAACAGCCTCAAATTCCATCGTAGCCTTATCGGTTTCGATTTCAGCCAGAATATCCCCTGACGATACACTATCACCGATTTTAACGAGCCATTTTGCAAGCGTGCCTTCTTCCATTGTTGGCGAAAGCGCCGGCATTTTTAATTCAACTGCCATCAATATTGCTCCATCAACACGTCTGTATATAATTCGCTCAGATCCGGTTCGGGGGAGCTTTCGGCAAAATCTGCGGCTTCGCTTACAATTGCCCGAATTTCTTTATCCATCACTTTGAAGGCTTCTTCCGTAATACCTCTGGCAAGTAGTTTTTCTTTAACACCATCAATGGGATCACTGTTTTCGCGCATGGATTGCACTTCATCGCGGCTACGATATTTTGCTGGATCGGACATGGAATGGCCCCGGTAACGGTATGTTTTCATCTCTAATAATATAGGACCTTTACCGGAACGCACCCAATCCAACGCAGTCTCTGCGGCGCCGCGTACCGCCAACACATCCATGCCGTCCACTTGGATGCCGGGGATACGAAAACTTTCACCGCGCCGATATAATTGATCTTCGGCCGATGCTCTGTTTACGCTGGTTCCCATTGCATATTGGTTATTTTCGATAACGAATATGATGGGTAACTTCCAAAGTTCCGCCATGTTGAATGTTTCATAAACCTGTCCTTGGTTTGCTGCGCCATCGCCAAAATACGCAAGACACACACCGCCGTCTTTGGAATATTTATGCTTGAACGCAAGCCCCGCTCCAAGCGATACTTGCGCGCCAACAATGCCGTGCCCACCATAAAATTTATGCTCTGTGGAAAACATATGCATCGAACCGCCTTTACCGCGAGAAATTCCCGCTGCACGGCCAGTTAGTTCGGCCATTATGACGTTGGGATTGATACCATATGCTAGCATGTGCCCATGATCGCGGTATCCAGTAATTACACTGTCTTTACCTGGCGTCAGCGCAGATTGCAGCCCGATTGCGACTGCTTCCTGTCCAATGTAAAGATGACAAAACCCGCCAATCAGCCCTAAACCATAGAGCTGTCCTGCTTTTTCTTCGAAGCGCCGGATTAGCAACATGTTTCTATAAAATTGCAGCAACTCCTCATTTGATGCGTCATAAGGCGCGGGAGCTTCAGGTCGTTCTCTGTTAACCAGTTTGCTATCGCCAGATACAGACGCGATTTTAAGCGAGGGAGTTGTTGTTTTTGTATTCGGGGAGGCTTTTGCCAAGGCGATTTCCTTATGTTTTCTTACCGTGCTGTTAGTCAATATATCTTTATCATAAAAGCCATTTTACGCTACAGCATGCATGAAATTAGTGCATCTCTATTTCATCGGTACGACAACTTCGTCGGGTGCGACAACATTTAAGTCACGCCGCATTAATTCCCCGGCCAGATCTGGATCAACATTGCTTCTATCCAATAATTTTTGGCGATTTCGTAAGGCATCGCGTTCTTTTTCTAACGCCACTAATTCTGCGGATCGCTGATGTAATGCTGCGCGGTAATCTGTCCAAGCTATGATGCCCGTTGGGCCTAAAAGAGCGTAAGATGCAATTCCCAAGAGCACAAGCAGGGCAAAAGCTGGAACTACGACAGATTTGATAGGAGCAGATTTTTTACGGCGACGTTTCATTCCTTAAATCAACCATAAACTAACGTACGTTGCAAGCAATGCCGTATGTCACCGGGCAAAAATCGACCGTCCAGCATACTGTGCAGACGTTCCCAGTTCCTCTTCGATGCGTATCAATTGGTTATATTTTGCCAACCGATCCGACCTTGCAAGACTTCCCGTTTTAATCTGACCACAATTGGTGGCAACGGCAAGATCGGCAATGGTTGCATCCTCTGTTTCACCCGACCTATGCGACATAACCACGGTGTAAGAAGCACGGTGTGCCATAGAAACAGCAGCAAGTGTTTCCGTTAACGTACCAATTTGATTTACTTTTACTAATAATGAATTGGCCAATCCCTTTTCTATCCCCACCGATAAACGCTTGGGATTGGTTACAAATAAATCATCACCAACAATCTGCACAGTCTTACCAATCTTTTTGGTTAGGTACTGCCAGCCTTCAAAATCATCTTCACTCATTCCGTCTTCTAACGAACGAATTGGATAATCGCTGCATAGTGAAGCGAGATAGTCTGCCATTTCGTGTGATGTCAGTGAAAGTCCTTCACCCGATATTTCATATCTTCCATTTTTATAAAACTCTGTTGCCGCGCAATCGAGTGCCAAAACAACCTCGTCTCCAACCTTGAACCCTGCTTTTTCAACAGACTCCATTATAAAATCTAACGCATTGCGCGTCGACGCCAAATTAGGCGCAAAGCCGCCTTCATCCCCTACCGATGTGGCCAAACCTTTTTCATGTAGGCCTTTCTTCAGAGTATGAAAAATCTCTGACCCCCATCTTACTGCCTCTGCCAAGTTTGGCGCGCCAATAGGCATCACCATAAATTCTTGAAAATCAATCGGATTGTCAGCATGTTCGCCGCCGTTGATAATATTCATCATGGGTACAGGTAGCACATGTGCGCTTATACCGCCGACATAACGATACAAAGGCAACCTGCATGCATCAGCGCCGGCTTTTGCAACGGCGAGACTTACGCCTAATATAGCGTTTGCTCCCAGATTAGATTTAGTATCGGTGCCATCAAGCATGATCATCGCGTGATCAATCTCTTCCTGATTTTCAGCGTCCATAGCTTCAAGCGCATCTAGTATAGGTCCGTTAACCGCGGCCACTGCATCTTTGACGCCTTTACCCATGTACCGCGCGATGTTGCCATCACGCTTTTCATTCGCTTCATGCGCACCTGTTGAAGCTCCCGATGGTACAGCGGCGCGTCCAAAACTGCCATCTTCCAACAATACATCGACTTCTACTGTAGGGTTGCCCCTGCTATCCAAGATTTCACGGGCATGTATGTTGATAATGGCTGTCACTTTAGGCTCCTTAAAGAAAATAATTACGCTGTGGGAACGCCGCGCAGGTATCGTTGTTATTGTAATTGTGTAATTGCTATGGTCAACAACAGCATAATAATTTTTGATATTAAATTTCTGTGTATTTGATATAATTTTGTAAAGCAGTGATAAAGCAAGTGCGGCATTAAATATAGCAGATTGCATGGAATGGAGAAAATGGAATGGCTGAAACAAAAAAAGCAAAGATAACTTCTAAGTCCAAGGTATCCGGCAAAGTACTTAAGGTTGACGCTAAAAAAATCAGCGCGCCAAAAGTAATTGCCGCAGCTAAAAGAAAGGTCACGGCTAAGCCAGTTGCACCTAGAGATAACACGCAGCAAAAAGTAAGAGCAGAGATGAACAGCTTAAAAGAAAAAGCCACAGATACAGCGCGCGATGCCGCAGTACGCAGCAAGGAGCGTGCAAGCGCAGCTGTATCAGGTATCGGAAAATTCATTCGTGATAACGCAGGTACGATTGATGAGAGTGCGGGTAAAAATTATGGAGATTATGCACGCCGTGCAGCAGATGCAGTGGATAATTTTGCGAACAAAGTTGATGCCAAGCAGGTAGACGACATTGTTAGTGATGCTCGTGATTTCGTTCGCAAAAGCCCCGCTGTGGCAATTGGAGCCGCCGCTGCGATAGGTTTTGCTATATCGCGGTTAATGCGTTCTGGCCGCGACGACGATTAAAAATCATCTCATTATGGAAACTGAACCTGCGTTATCTGAACCTGCGTTATCTGAAGAGCAAAATACTATTGCCGGGGATGTGGATAAGGAATTCTCCGCACGGGAACAGATTAAAATAGTCACGAGCGATTTACGCGTACTGATTGATAACGAACTTAAATATTATAAGGCCCGATTGGCTTACACGCGCACTGTGGCCAAATGGACGAGTGTATATTTGTTAATTTCGATTTGCGCTTTTTTTGGATGTATTGTTGCCTGCATACTAGGGGCGTTATTAATAGTTTCGAGCTATTTTGGTCCTATATTGGGCACGATCTTTGTAGCGGCAACATCTCTCATATTCGCTATACTATTTGCCTTTATAGCAAGGCGAAAATCCAAAGAATTCCGCGTGATGGAAATCGACAAGCCGACGTCTGATGAATAAGGATACCCTCTTGTACAGGCATAAAGCTCGGCTGCTTGCACGCCAGGCGTTGGTTAATAGTGTTGCTGTAACACGCATCAAACTATCGCCTGCCTCGATCTTTGTACGCTGGAAGTTACGGCAGAAAATTCGCATAATAAATAATGCAAATGCTGCGACCGACTTTGTAAGTAATAAAGCAGGAATACTTGGTATTGCGTTCGGATTGGGGTTCGTTTTGGCCGCGGGCCTGGCACCTATAAAACGTATGATCTCCGCGAAACGCAGTGACAAAATTTCACATGATGATGAAAGTTAGGATGAGATAATGACTAAACTTAGCGACAATATTAGCTCCGGCAAAGGCAATGCCAAAGAAGTGCTTGAAAAAAGCAAAACTACCGCTGAGCGAAGCTTGAAGAATTCTAAACTGTTGGCAAGCAAAGCCGCCGCAAAATCAAATGAAACAATTGATAAAAATCCATTGGCTATTGTACTTGGTGGTTTGGCGCTGGGCGCTATTATAGGCGCGCTGCTTCCAAAAACAGAGCGAGAAAAGAAAATTCTCGGTAAGGCCGGAAAAACCCTGAACGACAAAGTTAAAGTTGTAGCTAGTGCGGCAAAGTCAGCAGGAAGAGACAAAATTGATAGCTTTGGGATAAATTCTGATAGTACGCGCGAACAGTTTCGTGATCTTGTTGGCAAAGCCACTGAGGCCGTAAAAGCTGCGGGCCAAGCAGCAAGCGATGCCGCGCGCAAACGGGATTAAATTGGCCGTATAAATAAGGAGTTTTCCCAATTGGAAAAACAAAAATTGCATCTCGTGTTTGGCGGACGGGTTTCTGACCCTCAAACGTTAGATTTCACAGAACTTGATAAAATTGACATTGTTGGAATATTCGCGGGTTATGCAGACGCCGAGGATGCATGGCGCAGTGCCGCACAGAAAACGGTCGATGATGCTGAAATGAAATACGTTGTTGTTCACTTGCACCGATTATTGGAACCTAATTCGTAATCAGGTCAAGCATGCCTGTATTTCCATAGCAATAACGGACGCGCCAAAAAAATCCCAGTTGTAAATGCTGCAACTGGCGCGATGACAGTCGAAACAAAACCCTCATAAGAAAACACGTTTCCCGTGACGAGGTTAATAATTAACCATAATAGTATCAGCTGCAAAGGGCGCGCTTGATCGGCCGTTAGTATCCCCCAAGGTTTTGGTTTGCCGACGGGGTAAAGTATTAAGTATGCTGCAATCACGCTTGATACAGCATCGTGCGAGCCAGAAAATATTGTCTGTGAGTTTGGTAAAAATACGCCAATAATAATCGCTGATATACTCGCCCCGCCAAAAAATAGGGCGCACACGCCGCGCCATCCCAATATCTTCTCATTCATGCTGCCCATTAAAATCAACATTAAGCTCGGAAATAGCATATCGAGCAAACCGCTATGAATAAATGGCGCCGTAAATGGTGTCATTACAGCAGGTATTATACCTACGGTACCGGCAATATCGTTAGTTCCCAGTAAACGTGCTGGTATAAATCCGCCAGCTACCGGTATATAATTTGCCATAATGGGAAACAACATACACACAGTTACGATCACATTTATCGTTACTAATACCATAGTGAAGGGCGCTAGTTTTAGCTGCATGTAGATCCCTATGCTTTTGCGATTAGATGAATTCGATTTTTTGCACTAAGTAATATTTATCGCCAGATGGTACTGTAACCTCTATCTCATCATCTACCGTACGGCTGATCAATGCACGGCCAAGCGGAGAATTGTAAGAGATACGTCCTGCTTTCGCGTCTGCCTCGGTTTCGCCAACAAGTTGATATTTAATAGGCTTATCGTCTTCATCAAGCAATGAAACCGTAGCGCCAAAAACTATCTTATTCCCGGAAAGGGATGACGGATCGATAATTTGAGCGCGACCGATCTTATCTTCAATATCCCCTATGGTCGCTTCAACCTGACCTTGCCGCTCTTTTGCTGCATGATATTCGGCGTTTTCGGATAAATCGCCATGCGCGCGAGCCTCTTCGATTGCTTGCACAATCAAAGGTCTTTCTTCGCGAAGACGTTTTAGGTCGGTGGTTAGCTTTTCATAACCTTCAGCTAACATCGGATATTTTTCGTGGCTCGCCATGAGCATGGTCCCTCTAAACAAAAAGTTCCCCGCTGGCGATATGCACAAACGCCAGATGCAGTTTGAAGATTGGGGGAAACTGATACTGCTTATTAATAATAGTCTTGTAACGCCCGAACTTCAAGTGGGTCGTTACGCAGCGCCGCAATTGCCTCAACAGCAGCAACACTCGCCGCAGCTGTAGTGTAAGATGGTACTTTTTCCATCAGCGCACTTCGCCGGATAGACTCGCTATCCTTAAGGCTTTGCCAACCCTCTGTCGTATTGAATATCAATGCAATATCGCCGTCTTTAATGTGATCAACGATATGCGGACGCCCCTGTGCCACTTTGTTAACGCAGGTTACAGACACATTGTTATTGCTTAAATATTTCGCAGTGCCGCTTGTCGCTACAATGGTAAAACCTAACCCAATCAATTTTTTACATGCGGGCAATATAACAGTTTTATCCGTATCTTTTACAGACACAAATACCTTGCCTGATTGCGGCAATGTCACCCCTGCGCCAATTTGAGACTTAGCAAAAGCAATCGCAAAATTCTTATCGATTCCCATCACTTCGCCGGTAGACTTCATTTCAGGTGACAAGACCGGATCTACGCCAGGAAAACGTGCAAACGGAAACACGGCTTCTTTCACTGCGATGTAATCAATATCCAGATTAATCTTGGGCAAATCCTTCAACTTCTCGCCCGCCATAACGCGCGCCGCAATCTTGGCAATCGGCGTGCCGATGGCTTTGGCTACAAATGGCACGGTACGCGACGCGCGGGGGTTTACCTCAATTAGGTATACCTGCCCTTCCTTGACTGCGAACTGCACGTTCATGAGACCTTTAACCTTTAATGCCCGCGCAAGGCTATCAGATTGCCGTGCGATTTCGTCGATAATATCCTTAGGCAAGGAGTAAGGCGGCAGAGTGCAGGCACTGTCTCCGGAGTGGACACCCGCTTCTTCGATATGCTGCAATATTCCGGCAATCACTACGTCATCGCCGTCGGCAATCGCGTCCACATCAACTTCTATTGCATCACGCAGATAACTATCGATCAATACAGGCGATTCGCCTGATACAATCACGGCCGTCTGAATATAATTTTCCAATTGCGCCTGCGTATCAACAATCTCCATTGCCCGCCCGCCAAGTACATAAGACGGCCGCATAAGCACAGGGTAGCCGATACGGTCCGCAACAGCGATGGCTTCTTCCCGGCTACGCGCGATACCGTTTTCAGGTTGCTTAAGGCCAAGCTTATTTACCAAAGCGGCAAAGCGTTCGCGGTCCTCTGCCAAATCAATCGCATCAGGTGACGTCCCCAAAATTGGAATGCCCGCCGCTTCCAATGCCCGCGCCAAATTCAGGGGAGTTTGCCCGCCAAACTGAACAATGACGCCTTTCAATGTCCCGTTTTGCTGCTCTACATGTAGGATTTCGAGCACGTCTTCTGCGGTCAGTGGCTCAAAGTATAAACGGTCCGATGTGTCGTAATCGGTGGACACCGTTTCAGGATTACAATTGATCATGATTGTTTCATATGTTCCCTCCAGCGCGAAGCACGCATGGCAGCAGCAATAATCAAACTCGATCCCCTGCCCGATCCGGTTTGGCCCGCCGCCAAGGATCACAATCTTTTCGCGGCCCGATGGCATAGCTTCGCATTCCGGCACGCCAAAAATAGGCGCTTCATATGTCGAATACATGTACGGCGTCTTGGCCTCAAATTCTGCGGCACATGTATCAATCCGTTTGAACACAGGCCGTACGCCTAGTTTGTGACGCAGCGCGCGAACCTCTTCTTCGGTGATGGCGCCCGTCATTGCACGAACGGCATCGGCGATTAAACCAGAGCCGTGGCGTATCGATGTTCCCATACCCGGGCGCAGATTGGCAGACTCAAGCGCAAGAAAAGCAAGTCGTTTATCGGAAAAACCCATGGATTTCAGTTTACGTAATCCGGCTGCGTCCTGCGGCAGGCCATTTGTTTTAACCTCTGTCTCGGCATCAATAATTTCTTTAATTCGTTCCAAAAACCACGGGTCGTATTTGGCCACGGCATGCACCTCGGCAACCGTCATGCCTTCACGCAAACACTGAGCCGCGACAAGTAACCGGTCCGGCGTTGCACGTGATAATTCGGCGATCAAATCATCCCGGCTCGCGCCCACCAAATTGTCAGCATAATTGAAACCGACAAGCCCCGTTTCCAATCCGCGCAATGCCTTTTGCAGAGATTCGTGGATGTTACGGCCAATCGCCATCACCTCGCCCACGGACTTCATGGCGGTATGTAGCAAAGGTTCAGCGCCCTTGAACTTTTCAAAGGCAAAGCGCGGAATTTTGGTAACAACATAATCGATGGTCGGTTCAAACGCGGCGGGTGTTGCTCCTGTGATGTCGTTGGTAATCTCGTCCAGCGTGTAACCAACCGCAAGCTTTGCCGCGACTTTGGCAATCGGAAAACCCGTGGCCTTTGACGCTAGCGCAGAGGAACGTGACACACGCGGGTTCATTTCAATCACAATCAAGCGTCCATCGGCGGGATTTACCGCGAATTGTACGTTGGAACCCCCTGTTTCCACACCAATTTCACGTAAGCACGCAATGCTGGCGTTACGCATAATCTGGTATTCTTTATCGGTTAGCGTCAATGCGGGGGCAACCGTTATGGAGTCGCCTGTATGCACACCCATCGGGTCAATATTTTCAATGGAACATATGATGATGCAATTGTCGTTACGATCACGGACAACTTCCATCTCATACTCTTTCCAACCCAGCAGCGATTCCTCAATCAGCACTTCGGTTGTGGGGGAGGCATCTAAACCGCCTGTCACGATATTGATGAATTCTTCACGGTTGTACGCAATACCGCCGCCTGTGCCGCCCATCGTAAAGCTAGGCCGGATGATGGATGGAAGACCGGTGCGCTCTAACACCTCCAACGCCGCATCAATTGTATGCGCAATACCAGAACGCGCCGATTCCAATCCAATCTTCGTCATGGCGTCACGGAATTTTATTCGGTCTTCTGCTTTATCGATGGCCTCTGCATCTGCGCCGATCATCTCCACGCCATATTTGGCCAGTGTACCATCATTGAACAAGGCAAGCGCGGTATTTAGCGCCGTCTGCCCGCCCATTGTCGGCAGCAGCACCATATTCTCGCCGGGAAAACGCTCGCGCTCTTTCTCGATGATCTTTGCCACGATTTCCGGTGTAATCGGCTCAATATAAGTCGCATCGGCAAGGTCCGGGTCAGTCATGATCGTCGCCGGATTGCTATTGACCAATATAATCCGATATCCCTCTTCTTTCAATGCTTTAACGGCTTGTGTTCCCGAATAGTCGAACTCACACGCCTGACCAATAATGATGGGGCCTGCGCCGATGATAAGGATGGATTGGATGTCGGTACGTTTGGGCATTGACTAGAGTGCTTTCATTGCATACGTTGATTGCATTGCAAACATTGGAGACAGGTAATGGGCAGTGTTACAATTCGCAATATTGATGATGAGGTCAAGCGCGGCGCAAGAATGATTGCCGCAGCGAACGGGCGATCGCTTGAGGCGGAACTGCGAGATCTGCTGAAGCGGACTTATGCTCCGCCCACACAGGACCGAGGCGAATGGCTGCGATCGCTCTCCGGTAAAGAGGCCATCACACATCTTGTCCGTGTGGCCGGAGGCGTAGGTCTTGATATTCCCGAACGAGAAGCCGATGAAACCGAGTGGCCTGAACTTTGATCCTGCTCGATACAAATGTCTGGAGCGTTTTGCCACATGCTGGCAGAGAGCCGCAAATTGAGACATGGATTGCCGAACGATACGATCAGATTTGGTTATCCGTGATTGCAATCGCTGAAATCCATATCGGGATTGAAAATCCATTAGCATTTGCGAAAAGGACGAGACTTGAGGAGTGGCTTGCAGACCTCGAACTGCTTTATGCAAAACGCATTCTTGGATTTGATCTCTCAGCAGCGCATGTCTTTGGGAAACTGGTGGGACAGAAAAAGCTGCAGAAACAGGAGACAAAGCTACTCGATCTTCAAATTGCGGCACAGGCGATTGCGCACGGAATGCAAGTTGCGACGCGTAATGTGTCCGATTTTGAATGGACGGGAGTGCGGGTGGTGAGCCCTTGGGAGGGATAAAGCCGATTACCCTACTCCACCCGTCATTGCGAGAAGTGAAGCGACGAAGCAACCCAGTGTTGCGCAACCACACTCTGGATTGCCGAGCTTCGCATGCAATGACGGATGGGGAGGTATTGGTGCTGTTGGGCATTATTTCTTAAATATCGCAATAAATAGCGCCAAAATTGAAATCCAATTTTCGATCGAAAAGTTTTTCACTTTCCCCCAAACAGTTCGCCTTGCTATAATATTTCTAGCTTCGATCAGGCCCTCCGCATTAATGTAAAATTCTTGGTCTTCTCCTGAGTTGACTGAATCGCCGAAGCCAGAGCGTGCTAATAATTCAACAACTTCTGATTTCCACGCATCGGGAATATTTGGGAACTTTCTCACAGTAACAGTATGCACTCCAACTGGCATTAGCGAGCTGCCATTCTGATAACTCGCCGCACAAACTAAAAAATCGTCGCGAAAATGTTCAAAGGTAGACAATTTTTTCATTGTTCTACCCCATCATCCCCGCAAATTTCTCAAACAGATAATGACTATCCATCGGCCCCGGACTCGCCTCAGGGTGATATTGCACGCTGAACGCGGGCGCATCCGTCAGTTCAAAGCCGCAGTTGCTGCCATCGAACAGCGACACATGCGTCGCCTTAGCATTATCTGGCAAGGTTGCCGCGTCTACTGCAAAGCCGTGGTTCATGCTCGTAATCTCGACGGCTCCGTCGCTCAGGCGCTTTACAGGATGGTTCGCACCGCGATGCCCTTGATGCATTTTCTCGGTTTTCGCACCCACTGCAAGCGCCAGCATTTGATGGCCAAGGCATATTCCGAACAGCGGCTTGCCTGTCGCCAACCATTGCTGAATTACAGGCACGGCATATACGCCCGTTGCGGCGGGATCGCCAGGACCGTTGGACAGGAACAATCCGTCCGGATTATGCGCCCTGATGTCATCAAAGCTAGCAGTTGCAGGAACCACAGTAACTTCACATCCGACATCAACTAAATTACGCAAGATATTATGTTTAACGCCATAATCAATGGCAACGACTTTCTTCGTATCCTTCACACTAGTAGCGCCCTGCCCTAATCGCCACAATCCCTGATCCCATACATAGCTTTGCAACGTTGTCACATCCTTGGCCAGATCCATGCCCTCTAACCCGGCCCAACCTCTCGCCTGTGCCAGTATCGCGGGCACATCAAACCCACCATCTGTGTTGTGCGCGATCACAGCATTGGGCGCGCCTTTTTCGCGGATAAGGCGAGTTAATGCGCGGGTATCAACACCCGATATACCAATTCGGCCATTGGCTTTCATCCACGCATCAAACCCCTGCGTACTGCGGAAATTCGATGGCTCCGTTATATCCTGCCGCACTATCGCACCCAAAGCATGCGGGTTCAGCGCCTCTATATCTTGAGGGTTGCTGCCCGCGTTGCCAATATGCGGAAACGTAAAATTGATAATCTGCCCCGCATATGATGGGTCAGTCATTATCTCTTGATAGCCTGTGATCGAAGTATTGAAGCATACCTCGCCAGCTGCGGATCCCTCTGCGCCAAAGCCCCTGCCCCAAATGATCTCACCGCTGGCCAACACCAGTACAGCTGTGGCTGCAGTCGGCACGCGAAGTGAATTGGGGTCGGCCATATCGGGACGCTCCTAGGTTAAATTACAGCAATGTCGCTAAGACATTTTCGTTAGGTATGCACGGGCGCACCGTCAATCTATTATTCAAGAAAGAATGCCGCTATCTATAGAACTCTTACAAATAAGAAGTGATATCCAAATGATTCGCGACACCATAAAAGCCGACCAGATTACCGCGATGAAAGCGGGTGAGAAGTCTCGGTTGGCCACAATACGATTAATATTGGCCAAGATTAAAGACCGCGATATTGAACTGCGTACCGCATCTACCCTGCCCGATGATGATGCGATGGTGACAGAAGTGCTGCAGAAAATGGTGAAGCAACGGCGCGAATCCATTACGCTTTACGAACAAGGTTGCCGTGCAGAACTTGCCGCGATTGAGGCGGCCGAGTTGGTAATCATAGAAGAATTTCTGCCCGCTCAAATGAGCGATGCTCAAACCAATCGCGCGATCGAAGCGATCAAAACCGAATTGAACGCAAGTAGCCTGAAGGATATGGGCCGAGTAATGGCAACACTAAAAGAGCGCCACGGACCGCAGCTTGATATGAGCAAAGCCAGCGGGCTGGTAAAGGCATCCTTGGCTTAAGCTATGTCATTGACCCCGCAATGGCTTGATGAACTGCGCGGCCGAACAACGCTTTCGGCGCTCATTGGTCGTACGATAAAAGTAACCAAAGCCGGGCGTGAGTATAAAG
>JAYWFI010000214.1:0-2197 GCA_043778865.1 Sphingomonadales bacterium | reverse complement strand
GCTACTTCATCCGGCACCGTTTCGCGCGCAAGCTGCGCAATCGCATTGGCCGCGGCGATCTTCATCTCTTCGTTGATACCTGTTGCCCGCACATCCAATGCGCCGCGAAACAGAAACGGGAAACACAATACGTTGTTGACCTGATTGGGAAAATCCGAACGGCCTGTTGCGATGATCGCATCGGGCCGCGCTTCACGTGCCAATGGCGGAGAAATTTCAGGGTCAGGATTGGCCATCGCAAAGATAATGGGATCTTTGGCCATGCCTTTAAGCATTTCTGGTTTAAGCGCGTTGGCGGCAGACAGCCCCAAAAACACATCTGCACCCACGATTGCTTCGGCCAGTGTGCGCTTTTCAGTGGGTATGGCATGCGCTGATTTCCATTGGTCCATGCCTTCGGTGCGGCCTTGGTAAATCACGCCGGTGCGGTCGCACATGATGATATTGGCATGCGGCACGCCCATCGCCTTGATCAGCTCAGTGCACGCAATCGCTGCAGCGCCTGCACCATTGCACACCATCTTAATATCTTTCAGCGACCGGCCCGTTAGCTCGCATGCATTGATAAGCCCTGCCGCTGCGATAATCGCGGTGCCATGCTGGTCATCATGGAACACTGGAATGTTCATCCGCTCACGCAGCGTCTGTTCAATAATAAAACAATCGGGCGCTGCAATATCCTCTAGGTTGATGCCGCCAAAAGTAGGCTCAAGTAATTCAACGCATTCAATGAACCGTTTTACATCGGTGGTATCCACTTCGATATCGATCGAATCCACATCGGCAAAGCGTTTGAACAAAACCGCTTTACCCTCCATCACAGGCTTTGATGCCAGCGCGCCCAGTGCGCCCATGCCAAGTATCGCAGTACCGTTCGAAATCACCGCGACCAAATTGCCTTTTGCAGTGTAATCATATGCAGCGTCGGGATTGTCCGCAATAGCTTGTACGGGAACCGCAACACCAGGAGAGTATGCCAGCGACAAATCACGCTGCGTTGCCATTGGCTTTGTTGCAATTATCTCAATCTTGCCGGGCCGTCCCATAGAATGAAAGTTTAGCGCTTCTTCTGCTGTAAATTGAACGTCGCCGTCTTTCATATACTGCCCTTTTATAATCGTGATTTTCAAACCCTAGCGTCAACCGCCTTTGCGCGCAATCGGGTTATGGGCGGCAAAGATGTGCATGATCAAATGCCTATAGCAAGCATGCGGCCTCTTCGCTATCGCTCGCATATGGCGCAGGCAAATAAATCCGGAAAAATAAGCAGCGGGCCAACACCCATGATGGTGCAGTATCTTGCACTCAAAGAAAAATCTCCTGACTGCCTGCTGTTTTACCGCATGGGCGATTTTTTTGAGCTGTTTTTCGAAGATGCTAAAATAGCCGCAGATACTCTTAACATTGCGCTCACTTCGCGCGGCGCGCACAGCGGCGATCCGATCCCAATGTGCGGCGTGCCAGTACACAGCGCCGAAGGATATCTCGCTAAACTGATTAAGGCGGGGCACAGGGTCGCGATTGCTGAGCAAACCGAAACTCCCGAACAAGCAAAAGTACGCGGTGGTTACAAGGCATTGGTAGCCCGTGATATTGTTCGCTTTGTAACGGCAGGCACGCTAACCGAAGATAGCTTACTGGATAGCTGGGCGCAAAATATGCTGGCCGTGCTTTGCGCCGTTGGTGATGATATTGGCATTGCAGCGGCAGATATTTCAACGGGTCATTTTGAATTACTATGCGTACCTGCGGCCGGATTAAGCGCAGAGCTGGCCCGCATCGGCGCAAGCGAAGTCGTAGTAGCAGAAGGATTTTTGGGCGCTCCTGCAAGTGCAATCATCCGGCCAAAAACAAGCTTTGATAGCGCCGCCGGCATAGCTGCAATGCGGGCACATTTTGTTATTGACGACATGTCTGTCTTTGCGGGCTTATCGCGGGCCGAATATGGCGCAGCAGGAGGATTGATTGCGTATCTGACACACGCGGGACAGGGCAAAATGCCCTTCCTAAAAATGCCTGTGCTGCGCCGCCATACCGAGCATCTGGCTGTGGATCAGGCAACCCGCGATAGTCTTGAGATTACATCGGCGCAGCGCGGCGGGCGTACTGGATCGTTATTGCAGGAAGTAGACCGCACTGTCAGCGGCGCCGGCGCACGCATGCTAGCCGCCGATCTCGCTGCGCCGTTGATGGACCG
>JAYWFI010000213.1:0-12694 GCA_043778865.1 Sphingomonadales bacterium | reverse complement strand
AATCTTTTTTCACAATGTTGGTAAAAATAAAAAAAAGATATTCGAGGGCGATGGTGGCTGGCCAATTGAAGCTAACTGGATTGGAAATAATGAAGTAGTCATTACTTTTTGTAATCCGGATAATTATAATGTTATAAATAACATTCAAACAGACGAAAACACAGCGGATGAAGGAATAAAAATCAGTGTCATTACCTCACAATATATAATGTATAAACAGATGCATTTTTGCAAATAGAATAAGGGGTTAAGACCGGGTGACGACGAGGCATTCTTGTGGTCTAAAGGTATAGGACTTGCGGACAAGAGATACCTGATGAGCGATGAGCGAGGTAGTACTACGAGTGTGACGGACGGCGCAGGGGCGATCCTGGGCATCAACCGCTATGATGGAGTCGCAGACGAACGAGCGCAGCGAGGACAATACGGCATCCCTGCACCCACTAACATGGGCAGGTTTGGCTACACAGGTCAAACATGGCTGCCCGAGGTTGGCCTGTATAACTACAAAGCGCGCATGTATTCCCCGACGCTGGGCCGGTTTATGCAAACCGATCCGATCGGATACGGCGACGGGATGAACTGGTACAACTATGTGGGCAGCGACCCGGTGAATGGAACGGATCCGGGTGGGTTGAAAGTAACAACCGGAACTGGCAACCAATGCGCGCCACCTACCGAAGGAGAAATAGTTGCATGTGGTAATCCCGGGAGAGGCGGCGGTGGTGGAGGAGTTGTCTTTTACCCGCGGCCACGTGATCCAAGCGATTTTTATCCAGGCAGGGGCGGCAGAGATTACGGCGGTGGCGGTGGTGGCCTTGCACCGCCGGAGGTAGTTGATGATACACCGATTGTTATAATTGCAGAGAAGAAAAAACCAACCTTAATACAAAGAGTATTTAGATTTCTTTCAGATGTCACAAGACCACCAGAGGGTCGACAGGAAGATGAGGGCTATTCTGATTGTGTAGGACGTATTGCTAACGGTTCAGCAGCGCTCGCTG
The DNA here is from genome assembly GCA_043778865.1 of Sphingomonadales bacterium. Classification (GTDB taxonomy): domain Bacteria; phylum Pseudomonadota; class Alphaproteobacteria; order Sphingomonadales; family Sphingomonadaceae; genus Sphingorhabdus_B. The sequence goes on along the minus strand of JAYWFI010000213.1, from coordinate 11,690 downwards.
GAGCAGGGGGTATAAGAGCAGGAATTGCTGATCAGGGTTTATACCCTCGCACAGGCCTTGGAGGTGGTGGCCAAGGTACTTCGTACATATCTAGTGCAACAAGAACGGCGTTTAGAGCTGGTGGCATTAATAGACCTTTAGGGACTCAAATTTTAGGCACTGGAACTACAGCGGGATTAACTGGGCGCATTCTATCAGGTGCATCTGTATACGCTGGCGCAGCAACGCTTGGTTTCCAGGCGGGCAAAGCGATAGGAGCTATTCAAATATGTCGATAGGTAATTTGGAATCACAGGTTGATGATATTTTGATAAAAAATGGAGCCCAGTTAAAAGCATTTAATCAACACTCTATGATCTTTAAGGAACTTTTTGAAGATGCTGAAGATGGCTTTGATGCAATGGCGGAAATCGAACAAAGATTTGGAATAACCTTGGACGAAATTTTTGCAGAATCTTGCTTGATTCCAACTCAACTAGATAGAAGCTTTTTTGGCTTTTTTAAGAAGCAAAATAAAATTGCAATGCAAACAAAATGGAAGGATTTGAAGAAATCCGAACTTATTAAATTTATAAAACAGAAATTGGAATTACCATAACAGGTGCTGTACCCTCTAAATTATTTTGTCCGGTCACGGTGACAGTGCATTTAACTCTATGGCCGTAACACAGCAACATTATCACTCACCGTTATGTCCACGGCCCCCTTGTCTTAAGAGCATGTGACGACGAGGCATTCTTGTGGTATAAAGGTATAGGACTTGCAGACAAGAGATACCTGATGAGCGATGAGCGAGGTAGTATAACGAGTGTGACGGACGGCGCAGGGGCGATCCTGGAGTTCCGGTGACAGTGCATTTATTTATCAAAACAACTGCATTACTTACTATGCCCAAACTACTTTGAACTGTGAACTTACCCAGAAATCTAGGGTTGCAGAGGCAGCGGCAGTTATACTGTAAACCAAGGCGGCACGCTGCAACGTTCGTAGTTACCTTCGTAGTTACGTTCGCAAAGTTTAGTAAAACGTCACCTGCCACCACAATAATACGCATGTGTGTCTGTCTCTAACCGCCACTAGAAAGTGCCAAGGCTATGCCCAGTAGCACTAATATGCCTCCGATTACCGTGTTTACCGCTCTTTGGTTTGACAGCACATGTGCACGTATCGCGGGCTGAGACAGAAAAACGGCGACAGCCCCGAACCATACCAAGTGCGTGAGTGAGATCGCAGCGCCATAGCCAAGTTGCGTGAGGATCGGTGTCTCGCCGCCGATGCCTTGGGCATAAAGGCTCACGACGAAAACCGAAGTCTTCGGGTTTAAGCCATTGGTTAAAAGGCCTGTTATAAATGCGCGCGTATTGCCACTTTCATCATATGGCGCGTTAGCGGCGACTGTTGTAGGCACAGCTCGTATCATTGTTATTCCAAGATATACCAAATAGACGGCACCCGCGAAACGAATTAATAACAGCGCTTGCGGGAATACGCGCTCAACCAGCGCGAGCCCAAAAATCGCATATGCAACATGAAACCAGCAGCCAGTGGCTATACCTGCTGCTGCCAAAATACCGGACCGTCTGCCTTGGATTGCGCTGATACGCGAGATCATCGCAAAATCCGCACCGGGGCTAATAACGGCAAGCCAAATGATCCCAAGAATAACAAAAATGTGCTCCATGATAACTGCTCCTCACGCTCATAATACGCCTTACTTTTGCAGCAGATTATTATGATTAAAATCGAAAGTTGATCTACAAATCAGTGAGTGATACTCACAGATGACTATGACCGAACAACGACTACCCAATATTACTGCGTTGAGGATTTTTGAGGTAGCCGCCCGGCATGGCTCGCTTGTCGCAGCGGCGGCCGAACTTAATGTTACGCACGGCGCGGTATCAAAACAGATCCGGCTTCTGGAGTATCAACTCGGCGGCGTTTTATTTGAGCGGCGCAATCGCGGTGTTCACTTGACCAAACATGGCGCGTGGTTGGCAGAGCGCCTTTCAATACTATTTGCCGATCTGCACCAGCTTATGCATGATTACCGCGCGCTGGATGGACAGCAGGAATTGCTAACCGTTGCGTGCGAACCAACGCTGTGCCTGCGGATGCTCCTGCCTGCGATCAGTGATTTGAAGCATGAAACGGGCTTAGATATCCGCGTACTAGCCGCTGGCGGTCCGGTAGATTTCCGCCGCGGGCATGCCGATGTGGCTATAAGGCGTAATGATTTTGCCGTGCCTGCGGGCGCCAATGTCATGCCGCTTGCAGATGAATGGATGGGTCCAGTGTTGTCACCTGCCAGTGCCCGTCAGCGTCCCGAAGACATGAACCGGCTCCATAGCGATACGCGTGCGGCGGCATGGACAGATTGGAGCGAACAGGCAAATTGGCAACCGACTGCTCAGAACATGCATTATGAACATTTCTACTTGGCGATCCAAGCAGCGCAAGCAAAGCAAGGCGTTGCGTTAGCCTCTATCCACATGGTCGCCGCAGAACTTCGATTGGCGACACTGTCCGCGCCGCATGGCTTTGCGCGCGATGGAACGCGTTATTGTGCCCTTTGGCCTGCGGAACGCGCAGATGGCCGTATCCAGCTTTTTACAAATTGGCTTGCGCGCCGAATGGAAGCTAATGTCGCCTTGGCTGTAGCCGCCAACCAGAATTTGCCGATCTCAAAATAGCCGGCTGCCGAGCGGGACTTGGATATCGGGGGAGAATAAAACTACCGCGTTTGCCGCATCTGGGAAGCCTAAGGTCAGCACCTCTGACATGAATTTACCAATCTGCCGCGGCGGGAAATTGACCACAGCGGCAACCATTTTTCCCGGTAAATCATCAAGCCTATAATGTTCAGTTATCTGCGCGCTTGAGCGTTTGATGCCGATTACGGGTCCAAAATCAATCGTCAGTTTATACGCTGGCTTGCGCGCTTCTGGAAAAGGATCCGCCAACAATATGCGTCCGGCACGAATATCCACCACAAGGAATTGATCAAAACCAATGACCGTTGCAGCAGGTGTTTCGGCATCATGAACAATATGCATAATCTAAAAATCCTGTAAATTTCGGTAAGCACTCCGTGTTTGCTTAACCGGATGTACTCACATTTATATTTGTATCAAAACAATAATAGGATAAGCAGGTTTAATGCAAATTATCCATAAGATTGCGTTACTTTAACTATGGTTCAAAGCGTTTTTAGTCTTTTTAAGATAGGCATTGGCCCTTCATCTTCGCACACGATGGGGCCAATGGTCGCAGCGTGCAAGTTTGCGGCATTACATGTGCCCGGCAAAGACCGCGCTGCTCCTGCACAGATTAAAGCAGAGCTGTACGGGTCGCTCGCGCTAACTGGGAAAGGTCACGCCACCGACCGTGCGATATTACTTGGGCTTTCCGGTTTTCAGCCGCATCTGCTGTGTCCCGATGAAGCCGCCGGCACAGTTGATCACATAAGATCTACCGGCCAGATGATGCTGGGCCAGCATACGCAGATCAATTTTTCAGAAACGCGGGACATATTGTTTTATCAACGCGAACGGCTCCCGTTTCATTCCAATGGTATGCGTTTCACATCCTATGACGCAGATGGCACCATAATTACCGAACGCATATATTATTCAACGGGCGGCGGCGCGGTTGTGGATGAAGACGCAATCGCCAGCAATGCGCCGCCAGACGGGCTAGTGGATATTCCATTTCCATTTTGTTCATCGGCGCAACTGCTGCAACATTGCGCGGATAGCGGATTGTCCATCGGCGAAATAGTGCTGCATAATGAATGTGCCTCGGCCAAAGAGAGTATCGTTAAGCGGCAATTGCTGGAAATCCGCAGCGCAATGGCATCGTGTATTGACCGGGGCTGTATCACGCCCGGAGAGCTTCCCGGCGGACTAAAAGTAAAGCGGCGGGCCCCCGATGTGCTACGCATTTTGAACGAACGCCAAACGCATGCACAGGCCGATCCATTGGCTGCGATTGACTGGGTAAACCTGTGGGCGCTGGCGGTGAATGAAGAGAATGCAGCGGGCGGCAGGGTCGTTACCGCGCCCACAAACGGGGCGGCGGGTATCATCCCTGCGGTGCTGCGATATTATGAACGCTTTGTGCCGGGCGCAAACAGCGATGGCTGTGATTTGTTCTTGCTTACTGCCTGTGCCATCGGATCGTTATTTAAGGAAAACGCGTCAATTTCAGGTGCAGAGGTTGGCTGCCAAGGCGAAGTGGGCGTTGCCTGTTCCATGGCAGCGGCTGGATTAACCGCTGTGATGGGCGGAACGCCATTGCAGGTTGAAAATGCGGCGGAAATTGGGATGGAACATAATTTGGGGCTCACTTGCGATCCGGTGGGCGGGCTGGTGCAAATACCATGCATCGAACGCAACGCAGTGGGCGCGATCCAAGCCATCGAAGCATCACGCCTCGCGCTTTTAGGGGACGGCCACCACCGCGTGACGCTTGATCAGGTTATTGAAACAATGCGCAAAACCGGACTTGATATGGGCGAACGTTACAAAGAAACATCGCTTGGCGGGCTTGCCGTTAATGTTGTAGAATGCTGAGATGTTTGTAGGCATGGCACTCTAACATCGTGTCTCGCTCAAAGCGCCCTCTCCGGCGTTCACAAATCAACAACCGCTCCATATAACTCATATGCGCGTAACAAGCTGCCGTCACACCGCTTCTTTTCAGTCAATGTGCTCATGCCCATACAAAAAGACCGCGCACCCCAACAACAGCACGAACAAAAATCTAGCTTTTAAATGCCAAAACAGTCTTTGCAAGACTTGTCGTTGAGGGCTACTTGAGCAAAGCAATATTGCGCTTCACTTTGATATTATGTCATTTTTTTATTGTTTTTATAATTAACATATAAATATATCGCCGTATTGATGCTAGATAATATTGTATATTGTCCATAAATCTCTCTTGGTACAAAAAAACTACCTATAATGAGTGCTGCTGTGAAGAGAGTATAGAGATGTTTCATTATTTACCGCAGCCATTTATAAAATGCAAAGCTCCTCCAACTGCGGCTAGGCCCGTGCCAAATCCGCCTACAAAAGGTGCAGCAGGCGCCGCAGGTGTTACACCTAACGCTAGACCAACTCCTTGCAATACCTGTCCACCATTACTCATATTATCTGCTGCAGCGCATCTATCGGTTTTGGGAAATGTATATGATCCTGGTGTGTGCACGCCGTTATAATATGACCCAGGTCCACTGCCAAGACCGTCTGGATTTTTTTCCACTTTCAATTTACGATTTGCCTGGTCAATTTTATCTTTTCCACTTAGGTCGTTAGCTCCACTAACAAACGCAATCTCATCCAGCGACAGTTCGGTAATGCCAGCGCCTGCAAATGCTGATTTCTCAATATATCGCATATATGCTCTCCTTCATATTGTTACCCAAAGATAACAAACTCTTAATCTGTGCATGACATAAATCACAACTTAAGGGGTTCGCAACATATATTTAGGTAATTTGTTATTTTCGGGAATAAAAACGTCTTTTGCCGCCGCTATCGTCTCTGCGCGGTGTGCCACAATGATGCGGGTTATGCCCATCTTGCCAATCGCCGCTTTTACGGTGGCTTCAAGTTATATTGACGCTACGTTTATCTTCGACGCTTCTAAGCGATAAATAGCGAAAGATTTGCAGCGCTATCTCACACCTTTGCGTCTTAAATCCCGCGTTTTATTTCACGCAAAGACCGCTAAGATTTTCAAGAGGCGGAGGCTGGGTGCACGGCATCGTATTTTCTTTGCGTGAAACAAATTGCACTGTGTAGTCGGCGTTCATTAGGAGAGTTTGTAGGATTGAAGTGTGAACTTTGGCGGATTACGGCGGTGCGTCGGCTTATCATCGCGTTACGTCTATTAACAACAACATGCGCTAAAGTGTTTAATCTGCAGTTTTTAATCAGCAATGCTTAAACGAAGCAAACCGGATTGGGATTAATCACCGCTTTTATGGGCAAATTGGCAACAACATCACCGTCCGCTTGTACTGGCAGGGCTTCCTTGCCGCTAATCTCGATCGTTTGGGGTTGCAGCTTTATCCAATTTGCGGATGCGAAATAAGGCGCGATCATCGCGCTGATCATTAAGCGCAGATAGTCACGCCTGCGCGCGCGCGGTAACAATACCAACTGAAATGTGGGCTGGCACACACCGGCATCGCGGCTGATTTTATAGGGTCCCGCAAAATAGCGGCCTTTCAGTATAAACGCAGCCTCGCATTTATAGGATTGCCCATCTGCAACCACGCTTAATGGATGACGCGGCCAGCGCACCGCAAGTTTCAGGAAAGCGGCGGCATAGGCAAAGCGGCCGATACGGCGTTTTAGTGCTTCTGATACAGCGCCAACGGCAATGCTATCGGGACCAACAGATGCGCATACCACCATGGGGTGCCCGCCGATTACGCCATGATAATGCGCGCGCAATCTTGCCTGATCGCCGGTAACGCAGCGTACGAATTTGCTCATATTGCCCGGATGACCGATTTCTCGTGCGACAAGGTTGATGGTACCTGCGGGATAGATGCTAACCGGCGGTATGTTCAGCTGCCCCTGCAACCGCGCGATTACATCCCGCAATGTTCCGTCGCCGCCCACTACACATAGCTGCTCCGAACTGGATGCCAGGGCAATTAAGTCCGCGCTGTGGCTATCCACGCACTGGGTTTGATATCCTGCCTGTGCAAATGCCGCGCAAAGTGCGTCCAATCGCGCTTGGCTATGGCGCCCTGATTGCGGGTTATAGGCAAGGGCGACTAACGGCAAGGACAACCTAAAACGTTCAGCGCGCCGGTAATCTAGTCATTGGATCAAGCGGCCTGCGGTCTTTACGGATTTCAAAATGCAGCTGCGGCCGGTCAACATATCCGGTATCACCCACAGTACCCAGTGATTGGCCAGCCCGCACTTTATCACCTCTAGCCACTTCTAATTGGCCCATATGGCCATAAGCCGTGATCCAGCCGCTGCCGTGATCGACCAGTACTAAGCCGCCAAATACGCCGATTTCATTGCCGCTATACACTACTACGCCGCTACCTGCAGAACGCACATTAGTGCCAAGGCCCGCCGCAATGTTGATGCCGTCGTTTACTTTGCCGCCGCCCATTGTGCCGAACCGCGATAGCAACGTGCCGTCCGCTGGCCATGCGAAATTTCCTGCGAATACGCCGGGCCGCTGTATGTTTGATGCAAGCGAAACCGAAGCGGATGGCGGAAAAGCTTTGCCGGGTGTGATCGCGGCATAAGCAGGCTCACTGCCCGTAACGATATCGTCGATATTCAGCGAAAACGCATCTGCGCGTTGTTCGGGTGAAATTACTTCAGCATTCTCTGCGCCACTTGGCTTATCAGGACCTACCATCATTGCAGAAGCCGTTTCGGGCAGACGCAGCCTTTGCCCGACATTAATCACAAATGGTTCTTGCAAGCCATTGAGCATAACGATCTCGCTCCACGGCACGCCGTACGCGCGGGCAATCGCAATGCCGGTCTCCCCTATACTCACTTCATGGTACAAACCGGCCGGAATGGTCAGCTCTTGCCCGGCCCGCAACGCATAAGGCGGAGTAAGGCCATTGGCGGCCGCAATATCGGTGAGTGACGCGCCTGTTTGCGATACAACGCGGTACAGTGTATCACCCTTTTGCACGCAATATTTGCCCCCCAGCGCCATTTGCGAATTGTTCCTCACAATTGCCGGGTTCCAACTGGGGGTAGGATTTATAACCCGCGCTTCAGGAACCCTCTGTGGAGCGCTCTCCGTTGGCCGCTCCGCTGGGTCTGCAGCCGATATTTGCGGCGAGCGTATCCGGTAATCGCCCGCACCCTGCGGAATACAAGCCGGCAGCATTGCTGCACCAAGCATTGCCGCCAATAATGAAAATGACCTGCGCATTTGCCCCCTTAACGCTACATTCTGTTTAATCGTATAAGTATCGCATCGCGAATACCAGTGCACAGATATTATATATTATAAATTCTATGCAGCTGTTCGATCGATTGGTGATGCGTAAGATCAAGCTGCAGCGGCGTAACCGAGATATAGCCCTCTTGTATTGCTTCTAAATCAGTGTCGTGCCCCGGCGATTGTTCAATACCGTGCAAGCCAAACCAATAATAATCATACCCGCGCGGATCGGTACCTTTTACAATAGAACCGCGGCTGTAATCATGGAAACCTTGGCGGCATGATTGAATTCCTTTTACGTCACCGGGCGCGCAAGCCGGAAAATTAATATTGATCAAGGTGCGCTCAGCCATCGGCATTTCGATCAATGGAGCCAATACGCGCTCTCCCCATTCCAAAGCAGCGGCAAACGGTACGGCGTCTCCCATACCCTCTTTGCTGTAAACCTGGCTAAGCCCGATGGAGCGTATACCCGCAAGCGTACCTTCCATTGCGGCAGAAACTGTGCCTGAATACGTGATGTCATCACCCAAATTCGCACCGCGATTTACGCCCGATAAAATCAGGTCAGGCTTTGCGTCTTTCATGATCACGCCCACAGCCAGCATCACAGAATCTGTTGGTGTTCCCGCAACCGAATAATGTTTCGGGCCATGTTCGCGGATACGTACGGGGCGCGACAGCGTGAGCGAATGCCCTGCACCTGAATTTTCATCCGCAGGCGCAACGATCCAAACATCATCGCTAAATTTGCGCGCCAATGTCTCAAGCACTTTAAGACCCGGTGCAGCCACCCCGTCATCGTTGGTTAGTAATATACGCATTAGTGTTGTGGTTCCAATCGTTCGGCACCTGCCATATATGGTATCAGCACATCCGGCACAATCACGCTGCCATCTGCTTGCTGATAATTTTCAAGCACAGCCACTAATGTGCGGCCAACCGCCAAGCCCGATCCATTGAGTGTATGCACAAAAGCTGTGCCTTTTTCGCCATCTGGCTTGTACCGCGCGTTCATGCGCCGTGCCTGCCAATCGCCGCATTGCGAGCAGCTACTTATCTCCCGGTAAAGCCCCTGCCCCGGCAACCAAACCTCTAGATCATAGGTTTTGCGCGCGCCGTTACCCATATCACCCGTACACAGCAGCATCTTGCGGTACGGCAGGTTCAACGCCTGAAGTATCGATTCCGCCGCGCTCACCATGCGTTCATGTTCGGCTGCGCTGTCTGCTGGACGGACGATGGAAACCAGCTCGACTTTCTCAAACTGGTGCTGACGGATCAAGCCCTTGGTATCTTTACCCGCCGCGCCCGCCTCGCTGCGGAAACATGGAGTAAGCGCGGTAATCCGGATTGGTAAGGCGGCCTCATCCAAAATCTGTTCCCGTACCGAGTTTGTCAAAGATACCTCGGCGGTAGGGATTAACCAGCGGCCATCTGTCGTTTGAAACAAATCCTCTGCAAATTTGGGAAGCTGCCCTGTACCAAACACCGCCTCATCACGCACCAAATAGGGCGTGGCGCATTCGGTATACCCGTTTACGCCTGTTTGATGATCGAGCATAAACTGACCTAGGGCCCGGTTCAGCCGCGCCATAGCCCCGCGCATGAACGTAAACCGGCTGCCCGAAATTAATACGCCTGTTTCAAAATCCAATCCCAGTGGCGGTCCAATATCGGCATGATCACGCGGGGTAAAATCAAAACTGCGCGGTGTGCCCCATGTTGCAACTTCAATGTTGCCCTCTTCATTCGCTCCAAGCGGCACATCATCCAGCGGCAGGTTTGGAATACCCGCTAGTGCCGCGTCCAATTCGCGAACAACTGCGCGTTCTTGTTCTTCAAGCTGCGGCAAACATGCTTTCAATGTGGCAACTTCGGCTTTCAGAGCGGCGGCGGCGTCGGTATCCCCTTTGCTCATTGCTGCGCCGATTGCCTTGGATGCTTCATTTCGGCGCGCTTGGCTTATCTGCATTTCGGTTTGCAAGGCGCGCTTTTTGGTGTCGATATCCAAAATAGCCACAGACATCGCCGCCGCGCCGCGCCGCGCCAAAGCAGCATCGAACGCTTCGGGGTTTTCGCGGATATACTTAATGTCATGCATAATGATTGCGCTATGCCGATACAGGCGGGCAAGTGCAAGGCCGCAGGTGTTGCCGGCACAAGAAAAAGGCGGCCATCACGGGCCGCCTTTCCGTTCGTATTGGGTGTATAACGAACCTTGAACTGATTATGCTTGCTGGTTTTGCTTTGCGGCGCGGCGGCGGGCGAATAGGCCTGCTGCTGCGGCACCAAAAAGCAATACCATCGGCGGCGCAGGAACATCTGTACCGCCGCCTGATCCGCCCGAACCGCCTGAGCCGCCCGAACTTCCAGTTCCGCCGCTGCCGCCCGTACTGCTCATGCCGCCAGAAGTGGATGATGAAGTCGAGGATGAACCGCTGGTTGAACTTGTTCCGCCAAAGCTTGACGACCCGCCTGTTGCGCCCGAAGATGTACTTGTCGTACCGCCTGTGCTGGAGCTGCTACCGCCTGTCGATGTGCTGCTACCGCCGGTTGATGATGAGCTACCGCCGCTGCCGCCTGACGAAGTCGATGTGCTACCGCCAAAGCTTGAACTGCCGCCGGTGGACGATGAACTACCGCCGCTGCTGCCGCTTGAGCTAGAACTGCTGCCGCTCGAAGTTGAGCTACTACCAGATGATGTAGAACTGCTACCACCACTTGAACCGCCGCTGCTTGATCCACCTGACGAACCAGACGAACCTGAACTACCCGACGAGCCCGTGCTGCCATTTCCGCCACTTGTGCTTCCGCTGCTTCCACCTGTTGAACTAGGATGTTCACCGCCGCTACCTCCAGTAGACGTATTGCCCCCTGTTGAGGTCATGCCGCCGGATGATGCTGTGCCGCCAGTCGAGGTCATGCCGCCTGATGACGAAGAGCTACTCGATGATGATGACGAAGAACTTGATGAGCCGCTCGATCCTCCAGTTGAGGTGCTGGAGCCGCCTGTTGAGGTGCTGGAGCCGCCCGTTGATGTGCTTGATCCACCAGAGCCGCCTGAAGAGGTGCTGGTTGATCCGCCAGTGCTCGAAAATCCGCCCGTGCTGGTTGACCCGCCGGTGCTTGAGAAACCGCCTGTACTTGTTGATCCACCGGTGCTCGAAAATCCTCCGGTGCTGGTAGATCCGCCAGATGAAGTGGACGAGATCACAATCGATCCGCCGCCGCCGCCGCCACCGGAGAAACCGCCGAAGAATCCGCCACCGCCGCCAAATCCGCCGCCGCCGTAGCTTCCGCCGCCGACAACTACAGGGATATTTCCCCCACCACTAAAGTTGCCATCATACATTGGCGGTGCGGGCGGAATGTAAGGAAGCGGCATAGGCATAGGCGTCTGGCTTTGCGTCGCAACCGTTACTACGCTAGGCGTAAAAGTAGTTGTTGTGGTGACCGTGCGTTTTACAACGCGGCGTGTTTTTTTCAGTTTGCGCGCTGAATGCCGCACCACATGCCGTCTGGCTTTGCGAACGTGAACTCTCTTTTTCGCATAGTGCACTTTGCGTACCTGCGCATATTCCGGGTTCGACGCATCGGCCGTAACCTGAACTGCACCACCACCGATGAGCGCTCCGCCACAAGTGCAGGCACATAATTTTGCTAAAGCCATACGTACTGACATAATATAAACCTTCTTCAGCTTGGAAGCCAGCTTATCTAAATCCCGGCGGGAAATACTT
>JAYWFI010000212.1:0-3160 GCA_043778865.1 Sphingomonadales bacterium | reverse complement strand
CTCGACACATGGTTTTCGTCGGCGCTTTGGCCGTTTGGGACATTGGGTTGGCCGGAGGGGCAACACGAAAATCCTCTCCGGAACGGGGAGGTGGCGCCGCATAGCGGTGACGGTGGGGGCCCACCTATCAGTACGGAGCTTGACGGACAGGTGGGACCCCTCCACCATCCTTCGGACGGTCCCCCTCCCCGTACCGAGGAGGATTTACACACCTCGCTACTCAACCGCCATTACCCGAACGACGTTCTTGTTTCCGGCTTTGACATCCTGTTTTTTTGGAATGCGCGGATGGCGATGCAGGGGCTGCACTTCATGAAAGAAGTGCCGTGGAAAACGATGTATCTTCACGGCCTTGTCCGCGCGGCAGACGGCAGCAAGATGTCCAAATCAAAGGGCAATACTGTCGATCCGCTGGGCCTGATTGACCAATACGGCGCCGATGCGTTGCGGTTCTTTATGGCCGCAATGGAAAGCCAAGGGCGCGATATTAAAATGGATGAGGCCCGCGTTGCCGGATACCGAAACTTTGCCACAAAGCTATGGAATGCAGCGCGGTTTGCGCAGTCGAATGGGATTGTGGGATCGCAACAGATTGCAGCACCAAAGGCCACGCTGGCCGTCAACCGTTGGATCATTGGCGAGGTTACCGAATGCCTCACCAAGCTAAACCGTGCGTTTGAAGAACTGCGCTTTGATGGCATGGCCGATACTATCTATCACTTTGTTTGGGACCAGTATTGTGATTGGTATCTGGAGCTGATTAAGCCTGTGCTCTCTCCCCATCAGGGGAGAGAAGGGAGCAGCGCAGCTGCGGAAAGAGAGGGGGCTATAAATCCAAGCGCCACTCCTTCAGACAGCCCCCTCTCCCCAGCCCTCTCCCCTGAAGGGCAGAGGGAGATTGCAGAAACTCGCGAAGTTGCCGGATGGGTGCTCGACCAAATACTGGTAATGTTGCACCCGTTCATGCCGTTCATTACCGAAGAGCTATGGCATGCAATGGCAGCCCCTGACCGCCCGCGGCACTACGACATAATCCATGCCAAATGGCCAGAGCCCAAGGCCGCAGCTGATGCGCAGGCCTGTGCCGAAATCGAATGGTTGATTAAACTCGCCAGTGCCGTACGCAGCGCAAAAAACGAGCTGGGCATAGCGCCGGGCATAAAGCTGGATGCGTTTGTGCGTGATGCAAGCGCGGTAACGCAGCAGCGGCTGAGCAGCCAAAGCGGTGCGATCGCACGTCTTGCCCGGCTGGAAAATATCAGCACGAACGCTGCGCCCGAAGGCGGATCGATTCAGCTCGTAATTGACGAAGCCACGTTCGTGATACCGCTGGCAGGAGTCATCGACATGGACGCCGAACGCGCGCGGATTACCAAAGCGCTTGAGGCGGCAACCAAGGAAGTCGCGGCGCTATCGGGCCGCCTGAACAACGCGGCATTTACCGAAAAAGCCAAGCCCGAAGCGGTTGAAAAAGCGCGCAATGATATGGCGGAAAAATCGGTAGAGGCGCAGCGGCTGACAGCAGCTCTGGCGCGGCTGGGGTGATTGCTATTCAAGTCCCACGTCATTCCCGCAAAGGAGTTTCAGGTTGAACATGCCCCACATGTTCGAGTATCGTTCGGGGAACGATGCACCTGAAACTAATCTATCACCCAAGCTACCTGATTTGCGCTACCTTATCGAGTTCAGGAGATGGATTCCCACCTTCGCGGGAATGACGAAGTTGGGTTTTGAAAGTAAGGGCATTTCATTATGACCACATCCCCCAACCAGCGTGACTTGACCACAGGCCCGGTTGCCAAAACGCTGTTCCTGTTTGCGTTGCCGTCGCTGGGCGTCAACATATTGCAGTCGATCAACGGTTCGGTAAACTCGGTGTGGATTGGCAAAACATTGGGCGAAGATGCGCTGGCGGCATCGGCAAATGCGGCGCTGATTATGTTCCTAATGTTTTCAGCCATGTTTGGGTTCTCAATGGCTACGACAATCCTGATTGGCCAAAATATGGGCAGGCGGGATACAGAAAGCGTACGCCGCGTGCTGGGTAGCGCGATGGGCATGTTTTTTATTGGCGGATTGGTAACGGCGTTACTGGGGTGGGTTTTCACGCCATACCTGTTGCGGCTACTTGCCACCCCAGACAGCGTTTACCCGCTGGCATTATCATATTTGCGCGTAATATTTCTGGGCATGCCGGTTAGTTTTGTGATGATCCTGTTGTCGTCATCACTACGCGGAGTGGGGGATTCAGTAACGCCGCTGTGGAATACGATCCTGAATGTTGCGCTAGATATTGCGCTTAACCCGGTTTTTATATTGGGATTGGGGCCGATACCCGCGATGGGGATTGCAGGTTCCGCGCTGGCCACATTGATTGCTGGTATTATATCGCTGTTACTTTTGTTGCGGCAAATTTATGCCAAAGATCTGGCTATTCGCCTGCGCGGCGCAGAGCTCGCTTATCTTAAACCAGACGCCGCGTTTGCCATGCCGATATTTAAGATTGGTATGCCGATGGGAATATCGATGATTATTATGTCGGGTTCGGCTGTTGTTATGATCGGCCTTGTCAACCGTACAGGTGTGGATACAACGGCGGCGTACGGAGTCATGACCCAGCTATGGAGCTATGCGCAAATGCCTGCTGTTGCCGTGGGTAGCGCAGTGAGCGCGATGGCGGCGCAAAATATCGGTGCGGGCAAATGGGACCGGATCAGCCGGATCGCACTGGCGGGATGCGGTATTAACGTTGCAATGACAGCGATGTTAATCCTGATAATCACTGTGTTTGCGCGGCCGATATTGGTGTTGTTTTTACCCAGTGATAGTGCTGCAATACCGATTGCAATCCATATAAACCACACAATAGGTTGGAGTTTTATATTAATGGGCATATCGATGGTGCTCACATTTTTGGTGCGGGCAAACGGCGCCGTCATTGCGCCGCTGGTATTCCTGATCATTAGTTCTGTGATCGTCCGGTTATCAGTCGGCTTCGGGCTTTATCCGGCATATGGCGCAGATGCGATCTGGTGGGCCTTTATTGCCGCGGCGGTAACAAGCTTTGGCATGTCCACCGCATATTATTTTACCCCTGGCTGGCGCAGGCCGCGTAACCTTGGCGGCGCGGTATCAGTGCCCGGTACAGCGATCGCAGCTT
>JAYWFI010000211.1:0-12357 GCA_043778865.1 Sphingomonadales bacterium | reverse complement strand
TTGAACGATACCAAAGTAACCAATAGCGGTGCAACTATCACGGCTGGCCGCAAACGTGAAATCGAAGATGCCTTGCCGCGTGACCGCCTAACATTCAGTGCGGCGCATGAAGCGGGAATGTTCAACGGCCTGATCCGCGTCAACTATTATGGCAAAGCCTATGAAAGCTTGTTTAATGACGCTGACTCGCCTGTGGTAACGCCGGCGGTGATAAGCGTCGATGCCGAGGTTGGTGTGAAGTTTGCAAATATGTTCCGCGTTAGTGCGGGTGCAAAAAACCTGTTTGATAAATACCCGCAACAATGGAAAATCGGCAATGATACCGGGCGCAGCGGGGGATATCTAGGCGCGATTTATCCGCTTAATCATCCCGCCGGTTTTAATGGCGGTAGTTACTATGTACGGTTATCGGCGGATTTCTAGAATATAACCAAAGGGCCGGGAATGGAATTTTCCCGGCCCTTTTTTATACAAACAAGATTGCGCACTTGGTAAAATCACCGCAATGCTGTTGTAAGGCTAATATATCAAAATCAGAGACCTGGGAAAAGCTGGGCTAAAATCAAGGGAACTTCAGGATGAGCGAGTTTTTCCGCCGCAAATCAATTGCTAGCCTTACCGACCAAAAAGCACCTGACCGCTTGCAGCCCACGCTATCAGCTTGGCATTTGGTGATGCTGGGCGTCGGCGCGATTGTCGGTACAGGTATCTATACGCTTATTGGTGTTGGCGCAGAGCGCGCGGGTCCTGCGGTCATCCTATCCTTCGTAATCGCAGGCGTGATCTGCATTTGTGCGGCGCTGGCTTATGCTGAACTGGCAACGATGATGCCTACATCAGGCAGCTCGTATACCTATTCCTATGCCACCATGGGCGAGCCCGTTGCTTGGATGGTGGGATGGGCGTTAATCCTTGAATACACCGTGGTATGCTCGGTCGTTGCGGTCGGTTGGTCGGGTTATGCCACTGGATTTCTTAATTGGGCCGGGATTTCATTGCCGGTTATGCTGACGAAGGGCCCGTGGGAACAAGGCGGACTGATCAATATGCCCGCGATGATCATTGTCGCGCTGGTGGCGGGAATGCTGCTGAAAGGAACGCGTGAAAGCGCCAATGTGAATGCAATGCTGGTTGTGCTGAAAATGTTGGCGCTTGCGGTGTTTGTGGCATTGGCGTTTAGCGCGTTTGATATGGCCAATTTCAAGCCGTTTTCGCCTTATGGATTTTCTGCGCATGTGGCCGATTTGGGCAACGGCAAGGTTGGAGATCGCGGCGTGATGTCTGCGGCATCCATCATCTTTTTTGCCTTTTACGGATTTGACGCGGTTTCAACAGCAGCAGAGGAAACCAAAAATCCGGGCCGCAATTTGTCCATTGGTATTGTGGGATCGATGGTAATCTGCATACTTATTTACACTTTGGTAGCGCTGTCTGCCGTGGGATCGATGACGTTTACACAGTTTGCCACCAGCCCGGAACCATTAGCACATATTTTGAAAACTCTTGATCATCCGGGCGCTGCCAGCTTTATCGCAGCAGTCGCGATTATCGCATTGCCAACGGTTATCTTGGCATTCATGTATGGTCAAACCCGGGTATTTTTTGTCATGGCCCGCGATGGTTTGTTGCCGCGACGTTTTGGCCAATTAAGCGCAAAGTCAGGGACGCCAGCAGCGGTAACGATCGTCACTGCATTTGTCTGCGCGGTGCTCGCAGGATTATTACCATTGGCTCAAATTGCAGAACTCGCAAACGCGGGCACATTAATGGCCTTTATTGCCACAGCAGCCGGACTTATTATTCTACGTTTTCGGGAGCCCAACGTTGAACGCCCGTTTAAAGCGCCGTTTGGAATTTTGACAGCGACCTTGGCGATATTGGGCTGCCTATACTTATTCTACAGCCTACCTGCTGCAACTCAGATCCGTTTTTTCATCTGGATGGGAATTGGAGTTGTTGTCTACTTCCTCTATAGCCGTGGTGCGAGCAACATGACGAAGGCCGATGTGACCCTACAACCCGAGCGCTAAACCACGATATCCAGACCAATTGCATTATCGTATCCATATGGTGCGGTGATTGCCAGCCTATCAGCTACAGGTACTGCAGCAAATGGCTGAGCAGTTAAAATAATAACGCTAAAATTGTTTGCAGCATACGTTAAGATGAGAGATTTGCGCGGATGTAAATTGGCGGAGACGGAGGGATTCGAACCCTCGAAGCCCCGATAGGAGCTTGCCTCCTTAGCAGGGAGGTGGTTTTAGCCGCTCACCCACGTCTCCGGTGCTTAGCGTGTTGGTGCTATAGCGAGGGTGCTGCCCTGCTGCAATGCCTTTTACCAAGCTTTGGCTATGAATGCGCCATCATTCCAATGACTCGTTTAAGCGCAAATAAGACTCGGGTCATCGCCCGTTCATTGTACTGACCCTAACAACCCCACAAGAATTCGCGTAATTTCTGGAGTTTTGGTATGAAAAGCATAATAATAAGTACGTTACTAAAACAAGTCAGCATGATGTTTGCCGCTGTGACGATGATAATTGCGGTCCCCGTGCACGCGCAAATTCGCGCGGTTGACCCCAATGATGCGATTGGCAAGGATAGCACGCCGCAAACAAAAATACCGCCGCCGCCAATTACCAGCGATCCTGTTACTGATCCTTTAGAGACGCAGCCTCCTGTTCAGGGTAGCGTGCAAGACGGTGTTCCTACAGATCCGGTTAATGGCAAGCAATCGGCAGCCGATCCGGGCACTATACCTGCGACCACAGGGCCAACCTACCAAAAGGATGATCTGCTTGGCGCAGCAGAAGGCGTATTCGGTAAAGGCGCAAAGGGCCTGGCAGGCTTAATTGAAAAGGTATTGAAGAAACAAGGCGAGCCCAATGCCTATATTGTAGGCCGTGAAGGCGGCGGCGCTTTTGTTGTCGGATTGCGATACGGTAGCGGCACAATGTATCACAAAGTAGAAGGCGAAAAACCAGCATATTGGACAGGCCCGTCAATTGGTTTTGACGCGGGTGCAAACGCAGGCAGCACGTTTGTTTTGGTTTATAATCTGTATGATAGCGAAGACTTGTACAAACGTTTTCCTTCGGCAGAAGGCGTTGCATATATGGTAGGAGGATTTAACGCCAGTTACCTGCGCCGCGGTGATGTCGTCCTTATCCCGATCCGCGTTGGGGCGGGACTTCGCTTGGGCGCAAATGTTGGGTATATGAAGTTTTCTAAAAAACAGCGCTGGTTGCCGTTTTAACATTTAATTACAGATTGTGACGGGTATCACATACTTATCTCTTTTGCTTCGATAACCTTTTGTCTGCATTCACATTATATGCATGCGGATAAAGGGGAAGAGAGATGAGAAGAATAATAACAATATTGTCTACAGCCATGTTTTCAATATTTGCCGGAACAGCCTTGCAAGCACAATCACAACAAACGAATACGACACATGGCGGTTGTCTGCAGTATAAAAGCAATGGGTATGCTTTTGATGGATACCCAGCCGCGCTAAATACTACACTAAGCTTTATTTCTATCTCTACAATTACAGGCAATATTTACGGACAGAATTGGAAATCAGGACTCCCGGAAACTCGCGCACTAAATACAGCCACTGATTGGCATAATGGCGGCTATGGAGGTGGACAATTTGGTGCGACCGGCGGCTGGATGTCAGCCTTTTTCTACTCAGGGCCGGCTGCTATAGCCAATGGCAAAGATTTGATCGATATTCGGTTTG
Source organism: Sphingomonadales bacterium (assembly GCA_043778865.1). Taxonomy (GTDB): domain Bacteria; phylum Pseudomonadota; class Alphaproteobacteria; order Sphingomonadales; family Sphingomonadaceae; genus Sphingorhabdus_B. The sequence continues at coordinate 8,612 of JAYWFI010000211.1, read as the reverse complement.
GATCGCAAGATGGTTTGTCACCTAGCAAAACGAGCGCACCAACAGGGACACAGCATCTCTACATTGTTCAGCGCAACCGTGACATGGCCAAGAAGAATGATGGCATGACGCTCGCTGGATTTGATTTGAAGATTTGCGGAATATTGCCGGGACCACAAGATCAATAAATAGTAATAAGATTGATGCAAAAAATAGGCTCAGACTCTAGGCCGACATCCGAATAACCAATTCGGGCGGCATTACGACAGAGCCTGTTTCTTCGCCTGCAATCCGGCGCAATAGTAAATCGACCAGATTGCGGGCGCCGGTTGTCAGGTCTTGTTTTACCGTGGTTAGGCGCGGAACGGTCTGTTCGCCAAGAGCAAGCCCGTCATAGCCAATAACGCGGATGTCATTTGGAACCGATAAGCCCAGTTCAGATAGCACGCGCAGCGTGCTCATCGCGATGACGTCGGATGCAGCAACGATCCCTTGAGGCCGCGCACCTTTTGAATTGAAAAATTCGGCGATTTCGCTGTCGGCTGCTTCTGCGACAAGATGCGCAGGCAAAACCGAAAGCTGATCAAGATATCCTGCTTTTGAAAGCGCTGATTTGCAGCCTTCCAACCGCTGCGTGATTTCCAGCGCGCGCGGATCGCCAAAAAATGCAATGCGGTTGCACCCGCTCGCAAGCAAATGCGCAGTTGCAATTTCACCGCCGGCAAAATTATCGGAGCCGACGGTACAATGGACCTGATCCTTGCTGTGCCCGCCCCACACCACCAATGGATTATACCGCGCCGCCACACGGTCTAGGTTTGCCGATTGGTCAGATTGTCCAATCACTATCAACCCGTCAACGCGGCCCGAAGCCACAAAACGGTCTAGCCAATCTGCATCGGCCGGGATTACGCGCGACAGCACAAGATCATATCCGCGCTCGGTTAGCTCATCGGCAAGCAAGCCTAGCATCGTGATAAAAAACGGGTCCGAAATATGCTGTCCCGTTTCATGGCCCAGCGGGATGAGCACGCCAATGGCGCCCGTGCGCTGAATGCGCAAATTGCGCGCCATTATATTGGGCCGGAAATCATGCGCACGCGCCAGCGCCTTAATACGGTCGCGTGTTTTTAAGCTGATCAAGCCCGAATCCGAAAGCGCTCTTGATACAGTGCCCGGCGAAACACCCGCAATACGCGCAAGATCTGTGATGTTTCGGATGCGTAGTTTGTCAGTCATTTGAACAACATGAACTATCCAGATTCAAACGCAACTGTAAATGCGGCTTTTATGCAACAGTCTGTAAAAAATTAAACGGATATCAATTTTTTGTTGCAAACGATTGCGGAAGTGTTAGCCGAACGATAACAAATCCTAGTTTGTATACTTGAGGAGTAGTTCTTATGCGTAAAATTTTTATGAGATCATGCGTTTCTGTATTGGCGATCGGACTTGCTTCGGTGCCGGGTGTTGTATTTGCACAAGAGGAAGCTGTTGCAGAGGACGCAAGTAAAACGGACGAAATTGTGGTGACCGGCGTTGCAAAAGGGCAAAACAAGCTGGATACTTCCGTTTCGGTTAGCTCAATCGGCTCAGAAGCCATCGCCAATGCATCCCCGCGTTCCGTAGCTGAACTGTTCCGCAGTTTGCCTGGCATCCGTTCGGAAAGCTCCGGCGGCGAAGGTAATGCCAATATTGCGGTTCGCGGATTGCCCGTAGCATCGGGCGGCGCAAAGTTTCTGCAACTACAAGAAGACGGCTTGCCAATCCTTGAGTTTGGCGACATCGCATTTGGCAACGCAGATATTTTCTTGCGTTCTGATTTTAACGTAGCTCGCGTCGAGTCTGTACGCGGCGGTTCATCCTCCACATTTGCATCAAACTCACCCGGCGGCATTATCAACTTGATCTCGAAAACCGGCGAAGTCGAAGGCGGATCAATGCAAGCGTTGATTGGCCTTGATTACGGCGAAAAACGTTTTGATATGGATTACGGCAAGAAGCTGGGCGAAGATTTGTTTATACATTTTGGCGGATTTTACCGTCAAGGCGAAGGCCCACGTAAAGTCGGTTATGACGGGAACAAAGGCAGCCAGTTCAAGCTGAACATTACCAAGAAATTCAATGGCGGGTATGTTCGCTTGTACGGTAAATATTTGAATGACCGCGCGGTTGGTTATTTGCCAAATCCTGTGCGGGTTACCGGAACAGACGCGTCGCCAAATTATCAGAACCTGCCAGGCTTTAATATTAACGAAGATAGCTTGCACTCACGTTATTTCACCAGCGCCGTGACATTGGATGGCAATAATCAACGCACAGATGTTAACATTAAAGATGGTCAGCATCCTGTTGTTAAATCCGTTGGTTTTGAAGGTCAAATCGAAGTTGCAGATGGCTTAACACTTACCAACCGTTTCCGTTACTCCGATGTATCAGGCGCATTTGTGTCGCCGTTCCCGGGGTCTGTTGGTCTCGCAACCGCCGGTCTTACATTTGCCAATGGTCCAAGTGCTGGCCTTGCGGTGCCTTTGACAACCAATGTTGCAAACATAGTGCTGTTTAACACACGCTTGAAAAGCCTGAACAACATCACCAACGATCTGCGCGTAAACAAAGAAGTCAGCTGGGATGGCGGCAAAGCAAACTTCACCGTTGGTTTTTATAAGTCACGTCAGGACATCAACACTGAATGGCTGTGGACATCGCATTTGTTTGAAGTGAAGGGCGGCGGTAATGCAGCCTTGATCAATAATGCAACATCAGCAGGCGGTACTGTTGCATACGGTGCATCATTCTTTGGCAATTGCTGCCGCCGGATATATGACGTGACGTATGACACCAATGCACCTTTTGCTGCTGTAAATACAGAATTTGGGAAATTGACTTTGGATGCATCGATCCGTTTGGATTACGGCAAAGCCAAAGGTAAAGTGTTTGGCGCTGATCTAGGTGCCGATGCAACGGGCGCGCCCCGTGTTGGCGTTGCGCCCCGCGATATAAACGGCAACGGCGTTATCGCTGGGCCAGAATTACTCACCAGCATTATACCGCTGACGCAACCTGCATTGGTCAATTATAACTATGATTATGTTAGCTACTCATTAGGCGCAAACTACCGCTTGTCTGATACTCTTGCGGTATTTGGCCGGTATAGCAAAGGCGGACGGGCCAATGCGGACCGTATCTTGTTCAATAGCAACAATATCGACCAAGCCAGCGGACGTTTGCTGAACAAAGATGTCGCCATCGATTTCGTAACGCAAGCCGAAGCAGGCATTAAATATCGCAGCGGCGGCGCGCAGTTTTATGGCACCGTATTTCAGGCCAAGACAGAGGAAGAAAACTTTGAGCTAAATCCGCCGCGGATTTTAAGCCGGAAATACAAAGCATCGGGCGTAGAGCTTGAGGCTGGATACAATATCGGTGGGTTCTCGCTTTCGGGTACAGGAACATACACCAGCGCCAAGATTGTACGGGATAATATTACACCTGCAACAGTGGGCAATCGTCCGCGCCGTCAGGCAAAGTTTATTTATCAGGTAACGCCGCAGTACAGCACGGATCTGTTCACAATCGGCGCCAACGTGATTGGTACCACAAGCAGCTACGCACAAGACAACAACCAGTTGAAGCTGCCTGCGTTTACTCAGGTCAATGCTTTCTTGAGCGTTCGTCCGGTTCAGAATATCCAATTGTCAATCAATGCGAACAACGTATTTAACACAGCTGGGTTCACAGAAGCAGAAGAAGGTTCAATTCCAGCAAACGGTATTGTCCGTGCCCGTTCGATCAATGGCCGTACGATATCTGCTGCGATCAAATATAACTTCTAATACCGCCGCATCATTAACTAAGGAAAAGGGGGGGCTCATGCCTCCCTTTTTTTATGCGTGGATACCGGGATAGCCATAGCGGGTTCTGAGTATGGCTACGTACCTGTTACCTTTTAGATCTTGCGCAGTTGATTCTTAACGGCTCTCATAACATTGTGATGCAGATCACACGAATATGCCCTCGCCTTGCATTGTTACCAATTGTTACATGAAAAATAATTCTTTCGTCGCATTGTATCTTGCACCCATAGAAATCCGGCGCGTCGCTGCGCTGCAGCATAAAATAACTGCGATAAAACGATTCAAAATAGCGACCAACCGAATGGTTACTTTGTTATTTACCCTATTGTGTTTCGTGTGGATTGAGGCACTATAGGTAGCGGTCGGCCACAGGGGGCACACCTACAGTTTGTGTTTTATAGCCGCAGAACCTGTTTCTGCGAGTGGAGTTATTTTCCCGTCGATAAGTTGGGGAAAACGCTTTTTGAGCGCGTGGGACGGAGCAAAACATGGTATCAAAGTGTTTGTGCTGCGAGTCGAACAAGACGCGAACATTCGCGGATGTAATAAGCGGACGTGATAGCGAGCTGGGCAGCAAAGCTGAGCGGTAAGATTGGGCAGTGCGGATCATAGAGTTACCGGCGGCTGCTATAACGGGCAAAATTTGGGGAGCATGATTAGAGATGGATTTCAGAGATACGGGGCTAGAAGCCAATGGCGCGAATGTGATTTTGGAAAATGATGTGATGAGCGAAGAAAAAACAGCACAAGCAGAATTGAAGGCCGGCAGCATTAGTGCTGAACACAAAGCCTCGCTTGCACCAAAACAACCCGTCAGCGACAGCCACAGCGTTGACGTGCGCCGTTTCGATATCGTCACCGACGTAAGCCGTGATGCGTTGCTCACCGAATTTGGCAAAGAAACGCTGAAAGACCGCTACCTGCTGCCCGGCGAAAATTTCCAAGATCTGTTTGCCCGCGTTGCGTCGGCTTATGCCGATGATCAGGCGCATGCGCAGCGTCTGTATGATTACATTAGCAAATTGTGGTTCATGCCCGCAACGCCCGTGCTGTCTAATGGCGGCACAGGGCGCGGCTTGCCGATCTCTTGTTATCTCAACTCGGTTGATGACAGTCTTGGGGGGATCGTCAACACATGGAACGAGAATGTCTGGCTGGCCTCGCGCGGTGGCGGCATCGGTACTTATTGGGGCAATGTACGCGGCATCGGTGAGCCTGTTGGCTTGAATGGCAAGACCAGCGGCATCATTCCGTTCGTGCGCGTTATGGACAGTCTGACGCTTGCGATTTCGCAAGGATCATTGCGCCGGGGTTCGGCGGCATGCTATCTGGATGTGTCGCACCCTGAAATCGAAGAGTTCCTTGAAATCCGCAAGCCGTCGGGCGATTTTAACCGCAAGGCACTCAACCTGCATCATGGCGTGTTGCTAACCGACGAATTTATGGAAGCAGTGCGCGCGGGCGAAGAGTTCAACCTGCGTTCGCCAAAAACAAACGAAGTCCGTGCCACTGTCGATGCGCGCAGCCTATTTCAAAAGCTCGTTGAAACGCGGCTGGCAACAGGTGAGCCGTATATTGTGTTCTCTGACACCGTAAATAACGCAATGCCAAAGCATCACCGTGATCTGGGCCTGAAAGTATCTACCTCTAATCTGTGTAGCGAGATTACGCTGCCTACGGGTATGGACCATTTGGGCAATGACCGCACGGCGGTATGCTGCTTGTCATCGCTCAACCTGGAAACATGGGATGAATGGAACGGCGAGAAACCGTTTATCGAAGACGTGATGCGGATGCTCGACAACGTGTTGCAGGACTTTATCGACCGTGCGCCCGATGAAATGGCGCGTGCGAAATACTCGGCAGGGCGTGAACGGTCCGTGGGCCTTGGCGTGATGGGGTATCACAGCTTCTTGCAATCACGCGGTGTGGGCTTTGAAAGCGCGCTGGCGAAATCGTGGAACATGAAGTTCTTCAAACATATTCGCGCGCAGGCCGATACGGCATCGATGATGTTGGCACAGGAGCGCGGCGCTTGCCCTGATGCCGCCGACCAAGGCGTGATGGAGCGGTTTAGCTGTAAAATGGCAATTGCGCCCACCGCGTCAATCTCGATCATCTGCGGTGGGACATCGGCGTGTATCGAACCAATTCCGGCCAATATATACACGCACAAAACCTTGTCGGGCAGCTTCATTGTGAAGAACCCTTACCTTGAAAAACTGCTGCGCGATAAATCGAAAGACAGCAACAACGTCTGGAATACGATCTTAGAAAATGGCGGCAGCGTGCAGCATCTCGATTTCCTCAACCATGAGGAAAAAGACACATTCAAAACTAGCTTTGAAATCGACCAACGCTGGTTGATCGAACTGGCGGCCGACCGCACGCCGTATATCGACCAAGCGCAGTCGCTGAACTTGTTTATTCCGGCCGATGTCGAAAAATGGGACCTGCTTATGCTGCATTTCCGCGCATGGGAACTGGGTGTGAAAAGCCTGTATTATCTGCGCAGTAAATCTCTGCAAAGAGCAGGGTTTGCAGGTAGCACGGGCGCAGACGGTCAAACAGGAACGCAGGCGGGCGGCGTTGAAGCGGACAATACGCTCGATCCCAAAGTCGTCGAACTAATGACCACCGCCGGCGTCACCGATTATGATGAATGCTTGGCGTGCCAATAGGTATACGCTGCAAATAAAGATTAGATTTTGAAGTTAAGGAAACCAATATGCCACTTTTAGAAGCCCGTTCGTCTTACAAGCCTTTTGAATATCCATGGGCCTATGATTTCTGGAAACGTCAGCAACAGATCCATTGGCTCCCCGAAGAAGTGCCGCTTGGCGAGGATTGCCGCGATTGGGCGCAGAAGATTAGCGAGCATGAGCGCAACCTGCTGACGCAAATCTTCCGCTTTTTCACGCAGGCCGATATCGAGGTGCAAAATTGCTACCACGAACATTACGGCCGTGTGTTCAAACCAACAGAAGTAAAGATGATGCTGACCGCGTTTTCTAATATGGAAACCGTGCACGTTGCGGCGTATTCGCATTTGCTCGATACCATCGGCATGCCAGAGAGCGAATATAGCGCGTTCTTGGAATATGAAGAAATGGCGGCGAAGGTTGATTATATCCACCAGTTTGGCGTTGATAGCGACGAAGATATCGCGCGCACGTTGGCGATGTTTGGCGGCTTTACCGAGGGGCTACAACTGTTTGCATCGTTCGCCATGCTCATGAACTTCCCGCGTTTCAACAAAATGAAGGGCATGGGGCAGATCGTGTCATGGTCCGTCCGCGACGAAAGCCTGCACTGCGAAGGCATCACCAAGCTGTTCCACGCGTTTACCGCAGAACGCGGCTGCCTGACCAAATCGGTCAAAGAAGACATTATCGATTGCTGCCAAAAAGTTGTGCGTCTCGAAGATGCCTTCATCGATCTCGCGTTCGAAATGGGTCCCGTACCCGGCATGACTGCCAAGGAAATCAAACGCTACATCCGCTACATCGCCGATTGGCGTTTGAGCCAGCTTGGCCTGCCTGCAATCTATATGGTTGAAGATCATCCGTTACCGTGGCTCGCGCCATTGTTGAACGGTGTTGAGCACGCCAACTTCTTCGAAACCCGCGCCACCGAATACAGCAAAGCGAGCACACGCGGCAACTGGGGCGAAGTATGGAATAGCTTCGACAACCGCAAAAAACCCCTAATCGGCTTTGCCCCCGCCGCCGAAAACGATGGCGTCGATATGTTTGAGCAAGCAGGTGTCGCAGCGGAGTAACGCGCTCCAATGACCTCCGCCTACCGCCCCGAATTTGAAGCTGCACTGCGCTTGTTCGCACGGGTCAGTGAAGCAATGAAAGTGCGGGGGTTTCTGGCGCCTGTCTTGGTTGGCGGGGCGGCAGTGGAAATCTACTCGCTTAGCGCCATTAATACAGGTGACTTTGATATTTCAACCGGAGCGCAAGATACATTCGAGGAAATATTGCAGGCTCATGGCTTCATCCGTCCGTCCGGTGCTGGTATGGCGACACGAGGCTGGATGCATGCTGAACTAAAGTTAGGATTCGAAGTCGTATCCTCAACTCTTCTAAATGGCATGGCAGAACGGGAACGCACGATACTTTTGGATTTTGCGCCGGACGGCGAAGTTGCAGTGCTATCGGTCGAAGATATTATCGCCGACCGGATGGGACAATTTGCGTCGGGAACAGCGCAGGAAATGCGCGAACAAGCACGGCAACTGTTTATACTTCATAATGATGCGGACCTCGGCTATATGGATGCACGCATTAAATTTGAAAGCGGGGGTGATTATGGCGTCGCAGACCTCAAAAAGTGAACCAAAGCGCGCTGTTCCAGCCGCAGAATTCGCCGCACGCATAGATCGCCGCCGCCAAGAAACCGGCGTCACCGACCTACCCCGCAACAGCGGCAAGCGCCGGACCGAAAGCAAGAAGGGTTTACTGAGAGCGATTAAGGATATTGGGGGGAAGTGGTAACATTTGGAATTTAGACACCTATAAAAATCACATACGGCATTGAAGCCACCTAAAAAATGAAAGCTAAGACAATTTTTTGCGATCGGCGTTTATGGTAAAGTAAATAAAAATGTCACTTCAAGATATAAAAAATTAAGGTGGCAGTGCGCTTAATTAACACTACTTGATCTAATCAATGCAGCGCAATTGGTTTCACGCAAAGCAAACAAGAACGCGCCTTACCCAGCGCTTCTTCTTTCCTTCTTTATCTTTGTGTCTTTGCGTGAAATAAATG
>JAYWFI010000210.1:0-1789 GCA_043778865.1 Sphingomonadales bacterium | reverse complement strand
ACTGGCTTTTGCGCGGCCATGCTATTTGCATCGCCCTCTGCCGCAGCGCCGGCACAAGCCGACATTGATGCATACCGCGACCTTATCAAACAGGACCTTCGTCTGGCTACTGCGGGATACCGACTTGCCGCAACAAACAGCCCATATTGCAGGATCAAAGAACGTAATCCGGGATGGGTCATTCACGACATTGCGCAATATCCCGATGCGGAAATTGCAAAGGCTGCTTTTGGTTTTCGCGCGCCTATCCATGTTGCGGCGGTGGTGCAAAATGGTCCCGCTGATCAAGCAGGGGTAGAGCCAGATGATGGCTTCAGCGAGATGGATAATGCGACGATTTACTGGCCTGCTATGCCACTCGGCAAAACAGGTTATGAACGGATGGCGAGTTTCAAACAATTGCTGCACGAGAGGTTGAATGAGAAAGCAGCTTTACCGCTTCGGCTTTCTCGCGCAAAGGCAACTTACAGTACCACGCTCTTGCCGCCACTTGTATGTGCGTCCGATTTTCAAATCGATACCAATAAGGGTATTAATGCCGGGGCAGACGGCAAAATGGTGAGCGTTTCACTCGCATTGATGGAATTTGCAAAAGAGAACGACGAACTTGCTGCCATCGTCGCGCATGAATTCGCGCATAATATGCTGCAGCATCGCGCGCGATTGAAATCTGCAAAAGTAAAACGCGGCATCGCCGGGCAATTTGGCAAAAGCAAAGATGCAGTGCGCGCCACCGAAACGGAAGCGGACTTGTTGTCTGTGTGGCTGATTGGTAATGCAGGATATGATATTAATGCTGCGATCAATTTTTTGGAGAGGTTCGGTAACGGGCCGGGTAAGATGCTGATTCCCGACCGCACCCACTTGTCTTGGAAAAGCCGAGTGGAAATGATGCGCCAAGAAGCAGTTCGGTATTCAAACGCGCCAAAAAATCAGCAAGGAAAAGCAACTCCGCCCCTGTTGACAGAGCGAGAAGCGAAATGATGCGCAACATCCAATATAAAATCGCGTTCGCAGCCTGTACAGCGGTGATCATCTTAACGTCGGCTTGTAACAAAAAAGATGCATCGGGCGGTAAACCAACAACGGGCATGGGCGCGCAAACGGCAACTGCCGCTGGTACAAATATTGATAGCAAAGAAATATTTTTGGTAGAAACTGCAATAGCGCGGCCATATGCGCCAGCCAGCATAGTTAGTGCGATCGGCACCATTCGCCACATCAAAGAAACACCTGTCAGTTTTACACAGGCTGGCCGCATAACATCTCTTAAATACAAAATAGGTGATTATATCCGCCAAGGAAGTGTGCTCGCATCATTGTCATATGAGAGCATGCAGATGGTATCGGGCGGATCAGGCAGCGGAGCGTCAGACACCGAAAGCGCGGCTGCCTATGCAAGATTTGCCAAAATCGAACAGCTATACCGCGACGGTTGGGTGACAAAAAAGCAATATGAAAGCGCGCAGGTCAAAGCGGACATATCAAGAGCGCAAGCGCAGGCACCGGTGGCTGTTGTTAAGCATAGCGCTGTGCAGCTATATTCCCCGGTGAGCGGGGTTGTGTTGTCGCGTATGGCAGAAGTAGGTCAGATGGTTGGTCCCGGGTCGCCTGCTTATATGTTGGGGCAAGATAATTTGGGTTTTACATTTCGCGCCCCTGTTACGGCCGCCGATGCCGCTAAGTTAAAAATAGGAATGCGCGCTGATATCAATATCGAGAAGATTACTTCTGCGCCCCTTCTTTCGTCCGTTAGTTTGATAGAAATGCCGCTCAATAAAAGTAACGC
>JAYWFI010000209.1:0-14476 GCA_043778865.1 Sphingomonadales bacterium | reverse complement strand
GGGCCGAAGGGCGAAGATATTTGTTACGCAACATCCAACCGGCAAGAATCGGTTAAGGCAATTGCGGGGGAATGCGAACTTGTTATTGTCATAGGCGCGCCAAACAGTTCAAATTCCATGCGACTGGTTGAAGTGGCCAAGCGCAGCGGAGCGCAGGCATATCTGGTGCAACGCGCAACCGAAATTGATTTTAGCTGGTTTGATAACGTGACAACATTGGGTTTAACCGCTGGCGCATCTGCACCAGAGATATTGGTTCGTGAAATTGTGCACCATTTATCCGCGCGGTTCGATATTGCCGAAGAACAAGTGACCACTGCAAAAGAAAGCATCACGTTCAAATTACCGCGTGAACTTTCTGAAGCGGGTTGATGGCTGTTTACACGCACATAAGCGCCGAGGCTGTATCAAAGCTCTTGCTGCAATATGATGCCGGTGATCTCATCGCAATGAAAGGCATCGCAGAAGGCGTTGAGAACAGCAATTATTACATAGAAACAACACGGTCACAGTTTATTCTCACATTATATGAAAAGCGAGTTAATCCCGGCGATCTGCCATTTTATTATGCGCTACTTAATCATCTGCATATTGCCGGATGCAAAGTGCCGCGTTTTATCAACGACAAATCTGGTGCTTGGTTACAAGAGATTGGCGGGCGTCCTGCGTGCTTGATCGAATTTCTTTCCGGCGTGTCTGTAACCACACCAAGCGCTGCGCAGGCGCATGCAACAGGCGCGGCGCTTGGTGCTATGCATAAGGCGCTGGAGAGCTTTACAGTCCAGCGGCCAAACAGTTTAGGCGTTGGCGCCTATCATCCATTAGCCGTAAAATGCGGCGCGGATAGCCTGAATACTATACACCCCGGTCTTGCCGATTATGTTTTTGATGAATGCGCATTCGTTGACGAAAATTGGCCGCATCATTTGCCTGTATCTGCCATTCACGCAGATTTGTTTCCTGATAATGTTCTGATACTGGACGATAACGTATCAGGACTGATCGATTTCTATTTTGCATGCACCGATGTGCGTACCTACGATTTGGCGGTCACTCATGCAGCATGGAGTTTTTCCAGCGACGGCAGTCTGTTTGATCAAGATATAGGTTTGGCTATCATCAGCGGCTATAAAAGCAGGTATATGATAGATGATGCGTGCCGCGCCGCATTGCCTGTATTGGCCCGCGCTGCCTGCTTGCGCTTTTTGTTGACGCGCTGTTATGACTGGATCAACACGCCAGCAGGCGCATTAGTGACCCGTAAAGACCCAATCGCATTCTTGCGAAGACTTGATTTTTATAGAAATAACGCCGATACACTCTTTAATCTGGGGGTGACACATTGAAGCAAATTGAAATCTTTACAGACGGTGCATGCAAGGGAAATCCGGGACCCGGCGGTTGGGGCGCGTTAATTAGGTATGGCGATCACGAAAAAGAAATTTCTGGTGGTGATCCAGATACTACCAACAACCGAATGGAGTTGCAGGCGGCGATACAGGCGTTGAATGTGCTGATTGAGCCATGCAGTGTGCTGTTATATACAGACAGCAAATATGTAAGCGAGGGCATCACCAAATGGGTCGCAGGATGGCAACGCAACGGATGGAAAAATGCATCTAAGCAGCCGGTTCGTAATGCAGATTTATGGCACGATCTTATCGCTGCATCTGGCCGGCACGAGATTGAATGGCATTGGGTAAAGGGACATAGCGGCCATGAAGGCAACGACCGCGCCGATAAATTAGCCAGCGATGCCGCTGATGCCGCAGTGCCACAAGACGATTGAGCCCCAGTTGCAGTTGCAGTTGCAGTTGTAGCTCATATAAAGCGTTGGGGATCGTACAAGGCAGGATTTATGCCTGAATCGACCGTAGGTTCTCTTTTTAGCAACGCTGCGGCAAGCCGGGAGACTACAGGCGCAGTTTGAATGCCAAAACCGCCTTGTCCCGACAGCCAGAAGAAGGCGGGGTTTGCTGCATCATACCCAATCACGGGTAGCCTATCCGGCGCAAAACTGCGCAGGCCCGCCCATTTGTGTTCGACGCGTTGAACTTGCCAATCCAGTACGTTAGTAAACCGTTCAATTGCGAGTGCGATATCTATTTCTTCAGGTGCAGCGTCGCATGCTGCGCTGAGTGTTTCGTCATGCGGGCTAAGCCAAATTCGTCCGCCAATGTCTGATTTAAAATAGAAACTGCCGTCAAGGCCGAGTACCAAAGGCATAGTACCTGGAGCTGGAGGATTTGTTATAATCTGGGCAATAGTACGGCGAAACGCCTGAATGCCAACGGGCTGTATCCCGGCAATCTGTGCGATATCGTCGGCCCATGCTCCTGCAGCATTTACAAACCGCGCCGCCGTATACAAGCCTGCTGTTGTTTCTATCGTCCACCGGCCTTGCCCATATTTGGCTGCTTTCAGACGTGCATTGCATATTATCTGACCGCCGCGGCGGCGAAACTGCGCCTGATATGCCGCATGCAGCGCAGCAACATCAATATCGCAGCAATCGGGCTCCCACAATCCGTGTGACCACTGCGACCGTACGCCCGGCAAACGCCTTTCAATCTCTGCTTTATCTGCTGGTTCAATACGCACACTACTGCTCGAAAAAGCAGATAGCATGTGGCCCGCAGCGGCGGTGTCGTCTGCGGTTCCGATATACAAAGCGCCGCGCGGTGTTTTTAATGGCCGATCGGCAAAGTCAGGCGGCGGATTGGCAAGAAATGGTCCCGATGCAGTCGTTAGCGGCTGCACATCCGGGCCGCCATAGCTTTCTGTCCAGAATGCAGCACTGCGGCCTGTGGCGTGAAATCCAGGGTGTGATTCTGCTTCGATCACCAATACGCGCATAGCGGGTGCCAATTCGGCGGCAAGACTTGCTCCTGCGATACCTGCGCCAACAATTACAACATCAAAGTCTGTCATTCTATTACGTATCAGGCCCAAGCGCATTGCGCTCCAAAAAACTATCTATCGCAGCCAAACATTTATTGCGTACGCCGTCTGCTTCTCGAAGTAATTCATGCGCGGCTTCTTTGCCAAACAAAATTATTTCTGCATTAGGCAAGCGTTCGCTATCCTTAATTATTCGCTTTGTATCAACTAGTTGATCGGCAGTTGTTGCTAAAATAAGAACCGGCGTTTGCACGCTTTCGATCACACCTGCTTCATCCAGCATCCGCGTTGACGCCATGGCACGCTCAATCCAATGCCAGCTTGGCGGGCCTACTTTTACATTTGGCCGTTTTACCCACCATGCCAGCTCGTCGTTATAACGCTCCTTATCATGAGTAAGGATATTTTCGCGCAAATGCATGGGCGACATAGGTTTTTCGCTCTCTTTCCAAGCTGCCTTCTCTCCGCGCCCGATATACTCCATCAGACGCGCAAATGCATGACTGAGTGCAATGGGTAATCCGCCGGATTGGATACCAAGCATCGGCGCACTGAGCACCAAAGCAGCCGGATCAATAGCTTTTTCCGCAAGCGCACGCATCGCCAAATGCCCGCCCATGCTATGCGCAATAACAACATGCGGGCCCGGGGTTTCTGATTTCCATTTTGCATAAAAGTACTTCAGATCTGCGATCCATGCAGCAAAATCCGTAATATGGCCGATATGCGGATCATCCAGAAATCGCCCGGAACCGCCCTGCCCGCGCCAATCAATTGATGTTACTGCCCATCCAGCGTGTGCGTAATATTCCAATGTTTCCAAATATTTTTCGTAATGGTCACCGCGGCCCACCAATAAGAGTATCGATCCGCGCGGTTTGCCGGTTGCTGTGCCTGTTGCCGTGCCCGTTGCCGCTTTTTCGCGTTGCCAATCGATCCGCCTAATTTGCCAACCATCGGCGGCGCTCCACATCGATTCCACAGCGTTGCTTGGAATGGACCGCCGATCAGAAAATACACAAGCTAATGTCATAGTTACCTTTTGGTAATGTCTGTTGGTTAATGCGCAAATATGGATATTAAAATTCTCAACTACGCGCTACTCGGCGCATTGGCAATCGCGCTACTATTCTGTGTGTACAGCGATATCCGTTTTCGCAAGATTTATAACAAGATCACGCTACCTATCGCTCTGGCTGCACCGCTATACTGGTACGCTACTAATACTCTAGGTTGGCAAGATGTGGGACCACACATCGCAACGGGCGCTGCAATATTTATCTTTTTTGCAATATGTAACCATTTTGGTTTTATGGGCGGCGGCGACGTAAAATTATTTGCTGTGCTCGCACTGTGGTTCCCTTGGACAGATATGGCTGCCTTATTAATCTACGCTTCCCTTCTGGGAGCCGTAGTAACCGTAGTCTTTGCCGTTTCGCACAGAGTACGGAAACAAAAAGGGAAAGTTCAAATACCCTACGGCGTCGCAATCGCAATATCGGGGCTCATCTTGGCAGGTGAACCATTTTTTAACCATTTTGGGTGAATACAGCCCCTTCGTTTAGGGGATTTTCAGGAGGCCTAGTTCGTCATGGATAGGAAAAAAGTAATTTTGCTCGTAGTTGCATTGTTTGTTGCAGCTTTAACCGCCTTTATGGCGCGAACCATGTTCACAGGTTCTGCTGCACCACAAGCAGCCGCTGCCGTAGCGCCGGTACCAACCGGACCAAAGATTTTGGTGGCAAACAAAGCTTTGCCAATGGGCACGATCATAACCGCAGATGTGCTTAGTTATAAGCCATGGCCAAAAGAGCTGGTTGATGATGCGTACATCATCGAAGGCAAAGCCGAACTTACTCCTGAAAAGCTGATAGGATGGGTCGTACGTTCGCCCATTACAGCTGGCCAGCCAGTGTCCAATGCAGCGTTAGTTTCTCCTGACGATCGCGGGTTTCTTGCTGCCGTTCTCGGACCTGGCATGCGGGCTGTTACGGTTCCTGTATCTAAACTAACCGGTGTTGCGGGATTTGTATTTCCGGGTGACCGTATTGATCTGTTTCTTACGCAGAACGTAGATGCTGCCGATGGCGCGCAATTAAAGGTGTCGGAAACCATCGTTCGCAATTTGCGCGTGTTGGCAACCGATCAAAAAGCAGCACCAACTAAAGACGAAAAAGGCCAGACGGTTGTTTCCGAATATAGTCTTGTGACACTAGAAGCGACACCGCGGCTTGCCGAACAAATCACAGTGGCACAGGCCATGGGCACGATCAGCCTTTCGCTTCGTCCATTGGCCGATAACGCGGCTGAATTTGAGCAGGCTTTGGCATCTGGACAGGTTTCTATACCTAAGAATGCAACACCAGAAGAAGAGCAGCGTATCGTAAACAGCCTTGCGCAATCGCCTAAATCTGGCGGAGGAAGCTATTCTGCGGGCGGCGATGTTTCTCGCTTTGGCCGAAAAGCAACAGGCGCGGAGGCGCGCGGCGTGACAGCAATCGAGAAAGCGACTTTCGCATCTAATACCAAGAAAGTCGTCGAAACTATGGATGCCAATACACAGCGCATCGTTGAAAAGGTACGCAAGGGTCCGGTAGTTCGGGTTTCTGCTGCGGGCCAAATCACCGAAGTTCAGCTTGATCGGAGATAACGACATGACCAAATATAATCTCAACAAAAAAGGGCTGTTTGCCGCTGCGCTTATCACGGCACTATCCAGCACTTCACTCACGACTACCGCTATCGCAGCTCCAGCAGGCTCATCGTCAGCTACCTCGGATAAAACAATTGTTCTATCCGTAGGCCGCGGACAACAGATCAACCTGCCATCGGCAATCTCAGATGTCGTGGTATCCAATCCAGCTGTTGCCACTGTAGATGTGCGTACTAGCAAGCAAATTTATGTATTTGCAAAGGCTGCGGGCGAAACCACGGTGTATGCAACTGATGCGTCCGGCCGCACGGTATATAAAGCGACATTTCGTGTTGGCGGCAATTACGATTCCATCAATGAAATGCTGAACCTTGCCATGCCAGAGGCGGATATTACTGCAACCGTGATGAACGGAACAGTATTGCTAACAGGTACCGTTGCCCAGCCCGAGGATGCCGAAGAAGCCGAACGATTGGTTATGGCATTCTCCGAAGGGTCTAAGGTCATAAGCCGGCTTAAAAACGCAACGCCGCTGCAGGTAAATCTGCAAGTGCGGATTGCGGAAGTTAGCCGGTCGCTTGCAAAAGAAATAAGCAGCAATATTAAAACTCAAGATGATGGCTCATCTGGAGGTATTGCGGGAATTATAGGACGCGGCAGAGATGCGGCTGACTTTGTTAAAGCAACTGCTGCTACGACAACAACGCCTGCTACAGCTGGAGGTACAGTCTTTAAAGTTCCTAGTGGTACCAATGTCATTGCTTTAGCTGGCCGATTATTTGGTCTTGATGTCGCCGCTGCATTTGATCTCTCGGAAAAAGCAGGCTTGCTATCTACACTCGCTAATCCAAATCTAACGACTGTATCAGGTGAAACGGCAGATTTCTTGGTGGGGGGATCATTCCCCATCGCGACCTCGTCCAATAACGGTGTGTCGATTGATTACAAGAAATACGGTGTAAGTCTTACATATACTCCAACTGTGCTCTCTGATGGCCGCATATCACTTCGTGTTCGTACTGAGGTGTCTGATATTTCAACACAGGGTGCCATTCGCATCAATGGCCTTGAGGTACCCGCAACAACAAGCCGTATGGCCGAAACAACTGTTGAATTGGGATCCGGTCAAAGCATGATGATTGGCGGATTGCTGAAAAACGAAATCGGCAGCAGTGTTGATAAAATACCTGGTGCGGGCGACATACCTATCCTTGGCGCGCTGTTCAAATCAAACGGCTGGAAACGCAACGAAACAGAGTTGATGATCGTTGTCACTCCGTACCTGGTTAAGCCAGTTTCGGATAGCGAGATTAAATTACCAACAGACGGCATCCATACACCCAATGATCTTGAGCGTATTTTGCTGGGGAAAACAACATCTGCAAAGGGCAGTAACGTGCGCCCGATGCCGTCTGTTTCGCCAGATGCACCAGCGGGCCCTGACTTTGCTTCTGTTAGCATGGCTGAGCCCGCTTCGTCAAAATCAGGGAAAAGCAAACCTGCCAAGGCCTCTGACGAGCCTGGTTTTAGCTTTTGAGTTGTAGCAACCATTTCAGGAGATTAGACATGATTAACACAAAATTCCTGATCGCAGCATCGCTCAGCCTTACGCTGGCCGGATGCGGATCGATGGGCGCTAACACTTCAATGTACTCGGTGCATCAACCTGTTGTTGCACGCACCAATTATGCCATTGATATAAATACCAATGGGGGCGGCGGGATCACTTCATCCGAGGAAGGGCGCATGGCCGAATGGTTTGACGCCTTAAGGCTTGGCTATGGCGATAGGATTTCTGTTGATTATGGCGACAGTTACTCCAACCCTGTAATGCAGCAATCCATATCAAGAATTGCCAGCAAATATGGTATGGCGGTTAGCGAAACTGCACCACTAACGCCTGGCAACATTACGCCAGGTACGGCGCGTATTATCGTAACCCGTTCAAAAGCATCCGTGCCAAGTTGCCCCGATCATTCCACTACATCAGATACTAACTTCAATTCGAGCACGAGCAGCAATTATGGCTGTGCCGCGAATTCAAACTTAGCAGTTATGGTTGCTGATCCTGAAGATCTGGTACGCGGCCGTCAAACCAACCCAATTAATGCATCAGGTACTAACGCTGCGATTAAGGCCAACCGGGATAAACGTCAGGGAGCAACAAAATGAACGCACCTTTTAAATCCGTTAGCGCGGGCGGACGTGATCCGTTCACAGGCTTTGTCTGTGATGACATGACGCTTGATGTTGTGCGCAGCGTTTGTGAGGAAATGGGCTGGGGTCCAGAAAAAGGTTGCAAAGGCGGCCTTCGCAATGCCGTGCAATCGCTTTCTGTTGCGGCTAGCCCGCAGATATTACTCGTTGATTTGTCGGAATCCGGCGATCCAATCAATGACATCAACGGTCTTGCCGAGGTGTGTGAACCCGGCACGGTTGTTATTGCCGTTGGTCAGGTTAACGACGTGCGTTTATACCGGGATCTTTTGCTTTCCGGTTTGCAGGATTATCTGCTGAAGCCGTTAAGCCCCGACGCACTACGCGAAGCAATCGCCAATGCAAATTCTTCCTTGAACGCACCAAAACATGATGATGGTCAATCAGAGCACCAGCATGTTTCAACCGCCGTAATCGGAACACGCGGCGGTGCGGGCGCTTCTACGATCGCAACATCGCTAGCATGGACATTTTCAGATCGTTTAAGCAGACCTACCGGATTTTTGGATCTCGACATCCATTTTGGTACAGGCGCCTTAACAATGGATCTCGAACCTGGCCGCGGCTTAAGCGATGCAATTGATAATCCGAGCCGCATCGATGGTTTGTTCATTGAGCGCGCTATGATCAAAGCAAACGATAAGCTGTCTATTTTATCTGCAGAAGCGCCAATGAGCAGTCCAGTTTTGTCAGACGGTTCCGCATTTTTTCAGCTACAGGAAGAATTCCGCGCCGCGTTTGAAAATACAGTGATTGATATGCCGCGTAATATGCTGATTTCATATCCGCATTTGGTGCATGATGTAAACGTTGTTGTAATCGTTAGCGAACTTACACTGGCTGGCGCCCGTGATACTATTCGCATTCTTGCATGGCTTAAATCAAATGCACCGCAAAGCCGGCCGTTTGTTGTGATCAACAAAATGCAGACTGTCGCTGTCGAGATTAGCCGTAAGGATTTTGAGGGAACGATCGAACGTAAAATCGATATGATGATACCATTTGACAGTAAAGCAATGGCGCAGGCCGCAAAACTTGGCCGTCCAATCGTTGATGCGGTGCGTAGCAGCAAGATCTCATCTTCTATTTCAACGCTTGCTGACATGATAAATGGCAGTGCAGCAGAAATGGCCGAAGAGAGCGCCGATGGTCAAAAGGCAAAGAAGAAATCTGTAATGGCTGGCTTTAAGTCAATGTTGGCCAAGAAACCTGCCTAACAATTAATCTCGATACTGGGCCAATACGGGCGCAGTTTCGAGACAATGATAGAGTATAGCTGATGACCCCTTCGACATTATTTATTGCGCTTGGCTGCTTACTACTTTTGGTACTGTTGGCACTCGCATTCAGCGGTCCTTCGGCAAGGAAAGCCGGTGCAAGGCGGATTAATGCAGTAAAGCTACGTCATTCCGACAGTGCCAGCTCGCTTGTCGATGCACAAATGCGCAAAGCAGTTGCCGCAAGGCGTCCGGTTTCTTTTACCAGTGGCAACAATATGTCACGCGGTGATCGTTTGCGGCTTCGGCTTAATCAAACAGGAAAACAGTGGAACGTAAAACAATATTTGTATGCCTGTATTGGTATTGGATTTGTCGCTATTGCCTTATTGGGTATCAAGGGCGCACCTATTTATCTTAGTTTGGCCGCAGGAGCGCTTTTGGGCCTTGGTATTCCGCACATGGTCGTGGGTTACCTGATTAAAAAGCGCGTAAAAACATTTACCACCAATTTTCCAGATGCAATTGAGTTGCTTTGCCGCGGCCTAAAAGCAGGTATGCCGATTGGCGAGACACTGTCTGTAGTTGCAAAAGAAGTGCCTGGTCCTGTGGGCGAGGAATTTAAGCTAGTAACAGAAAAGGTCAAAATCGGTAAAACCATGGAAGATGCTCTGCAAGATACTGCAGATAGAATGGGTACTGCCGAATTTCAGTTTTTTGTTATCACACTGGCCATACAACGCGAAACGGGCGGCAATTTGGCAGAAACGCTTGGTAACCTTGCAGATGTGCTGCGTAAGCGCGCTCAAATGAAGCTTAAAATTCGCGCGATGTCGTCCGAGTCAAAAGCGTCTGCATATATTGTTGGATCATTGCCGTTTGCTGTTTTCATAATGGTTTACATGGTAAATCCTGCCTATTTAGGTGGATTTTTTGTGGAGCCGCGCTTGATAATTGCGGGTCTAGGCGGCCTGACTTGGATCAGCATTGGGGCGTTTATTATGTCCAAGATGGTTAGCTTTGAAATTTGATTTAGGGGCAGAAGAAAAATGATTATTGAAGCCGCCAGACCAATGCTGATGGGGTTTGATGTATTTTACGTCGCCACATTACTCTCCACGATTGCATGCGGCGCCGTGATGTTGGCTATTTATTCGGCCGTTACAATCAAAGATCCAATGGCAAAACGCGTTAAGTCTCTTAATGAACGGCGCGAGCAGTTGAAGGCAGGGATCACCGCATCCACAGCAAAAACTCGGGCAAAACTTGTACGCAAATCAGAAACAACGGACCGCATGCGCAATATGCTTTCGTCGATGAAAGTTCTGCAGGTTGATCAGGTTAAGCATGCCCAGCAGCGTCTTGCGCAAGCCGGTATTCGCCGTAAAGAATTAGCAGTTATAGTTATTTTCAGCCGCCTTGTATTACCAATCGTTCTGGGCATAATTGTCGGGCTTTGGATATATGGTTTCCACGGGCTCGCCGCATGGTCGCCAATTAAGCGTTTTGGTGTTTTTGCGGTAGCTGTGATTTTGGGCTATAAGGCTGCGGACATATATATATCCAATCTGGTCAACAAGCGCACTCATGAAATTCGCAAAGGACTTCCCGATGCGCTTGATCTGCTTGTGATATGTGCCGAGGCTGGTCTAACTGTTGATGTTGCTTTCAACCGTGTAGCAAAAGAGCTTGGCCGGGGTTTTCCCGAGCTTGGTGATGAGTTTGCGCTGACTGCAATTGAGCTTGGGTTCTTGGCAGAACGGCGTAATGCATTTGAAAACTTTGCCTACCGCGTGGATCTTCCCGCTGTAAAAGGTGTGGTAACAACCATGATTCAAACTGAGAAATATGGTACGCCGCTTGCCTCGGCACTTCGCGTGTTATCAGCCGAGTTCCGTAATGAACGCATGATGCGGGCCGAGGAAAAAGCGGCGCGTCTGCCGGCCATTATGACCATACCATTGATCTTGTTTATTCTGCCCACTCTATTCATTGTTATCCTTGGTCCAGCAGCATGCGCGATCAGCGACAACATGATTAATAAACCACCAGGATCCTAGAGGGTGATGCGATTAAGTGGGTACCGGTTAATCGTATAAAATCACGCGACCACAAAGAGATATAGAGCGTGACGCGATTCATCTTAATCGCATCGCGCTCTAGATCAAACAGCAACTACACGCTGTTCGATCGCACCAAATATGGAATGACCGGCGTCGTCTCGCACTTCAATGCGGACGGCGTCGCCATTTTTAAGAAACGGTGTTGTCATGCTACCGCTCTCTATTTGCTCTATCATCCGTATTTCTGCGATACAGCTGTAACCCAGCCCGCCTTGCGTAATGGGTTTACCGGGTCCGCCGCCTGCATCGCGATTGGAAACGGTGCCTGATCCGATAATTGATCCAGCACCAATATTTCTTGTTTTGGCAAGATGCGCGATCAATACGCCAAAATCGAATGTACAATCTTCTGATGCCACGGCACGACCAAAGGCTGCACCGTTCAGATCGACCATCAACGTCCGGTGGAGCTTGCCGCCTTGCCAATATGCGCCAAGACTATCCGGCGTTACAAATACCGGGGACAGTGCACAAGCGGGCTTAGATTGCACAAAACCAAAGCCCTTGGCCAATTCACCGGGGATCAGGTTGCGCAAGCTGACGTCATTGACCAGCCCGACGAGCCGAATGTAACTCAAAGCCTCGGTTGCCGATACACCGCGCGGCACGTCGCCTGTAACCACGACAATTTCAGCCTCCAGATCATATCCCCATGCCTCATCGGCCAACATAATATCATCGCGCGCACCCAAAAATTCATCCGATCCGCCCTGATACATTAATGGATCGTGCCAAAAGCTATCAGGTAATTCAGCCACACGTGCCTGCCTGACGAGGGCGACGTGATTTACATATGCGCTGCCATCGGCCCATTGATACGCGCGCGGTAATGGCGCGGCGGCGCTGCGTTCATGAAACCGCATCATGGGTATGACCTCATGCGCCAAATCGGTCGCCAATGCTTCTAATAGCGGCGCATTATGGTCCCAATTATCGAGCGCAGCCTGCATCGTAGGAGCGATATGACTGGCATCTGCATACCAAGCCAGATCATTAGAAACCACAACAAGCTGGCCATCCCTGCCCGATTTAAGCGACGCAAGTTTCATAACTTTTCCTTTTGGTATAGTAGTAATGGGCGCAACATGCCGCGATTAGCCTGCATGTGCAACAGACTTAGGATCTGTATCTAAATTTATGCATTATTCTGGCGCGTGCAGCCAATCGGCATGACGCGGCGCTGTTTTTGTCTGGCTCCATTCCTCCAGCATTAATGGCGCAACACGGGCAAGCTCTGCATATTGCTCCGCTGTGCCGATGTTGCAGGCCAGCTCAAGCCGGTGGCCGTTGGGATCAAAGAAATAGATAGATTTGAATATCCCGTGATGCGTGGGGCCAAGCACATCTATTCCCTGCCCTTGTATATGCGCCTTGGCCGCAAGCAGTGTTTCCAGATTAGCCACTTCAAAAGCCAGATGCTGCACCCATTGCGGCGTTTGTAGATCTCGGCTCATCTCTGGCTGATTGGGCAGCTCAAAAAACGCCAGCACATTGCCGCCGCCGCAATCAAGGAACACATGCATGTAGGGATCATATGCGCCCGTAGATGGCACATGATCCTCGCTAAATGCATTGGTATATCGCATACCTAATATGCAGGTATACCATTCCACTGTTTCTTTTGCATCTTTGCAGCGATAGGCGACATGATGAATGCGCGACAGACTAAACGGTACATTCAGTTCATCGCTAACTTCAACGCGCACTCCATCGCTAACTTCTTCAGTCATTGGGCTGTTTCCAATACGCCGCGCGCAATTTGATCGCGTTCAATACTTTCGAACAATGCCTTGAAATTACCTTCACCAAAGCCTTCATCACCCTTGCGTTGGATAAATTCAAAGAACACCGGACCAACCTGCGCTTCAGAAAATATCTGTAGCAGCAACCGTGGATTACCTTCCTGTGTTGAACCATCAAGCAAGATACCACGTGTCTGCAATCCAGCCGTATCTTGGCCGTGGCCTGGCAATCGGCCCTCTAGCATCTCATAATATGCATTCGGCGGCGGCTTCATAAACGGTGTACCCAGCGCCTTTAATCTATCCCAGCAAGCGATAATATCGTCACAAATAAATGCAATATGCTGTATTCCCTCACCGTTATAGGCGCGCAAAAATTCCTCGATCTGCCCGCCGCCCGCTTTACCTTCTTCATTAAGCGGGATACGGATTTTACCATCCGGCGCGGTCATCGCTTTGCTGGTTAATCCGGTGTATTCACCTTTGATATCAAAATACCGGATTTCGCGGAAATTGAATATCCGCTCATAAAAACTGGCCCAATAATCCATGCGGCCGCCATAAACATTGTGCGTCAGATGATCGATTAAGCGGAAACCAGCGCCTATGGGATTGCGATCGGCCCCGTCCAGATACACAAAGTCGATATCATAGATCGACATGTCGTCACCGTAACGGTCAACCAGATAAATAAGCGCGCCGCCGATACCGCGAATGGCCGGTATGCGCAGTTCCATTACGCCTGTTTGTGCCTCCACCGGTTCTGCTCCGCGCGCGATTGCTTCTGCATAAGCTTTTGCCGCATCTTTTACTCGGAACGCCATACCGCAAGCCGACGCGCCGTGCTCTGCGCCAAAATAAGCAGCATGTGAACGCGGTTCATAATTGGCGATTAAATTGATCTCGCCTTGCCGCCACAAATCAACATCTTTGGAGCGGTGGTGCGCAATATGTGAAAAACCCATTGCCGCAAGTACAGGTTCTAACATTCCGCGGTGCGGCGCACAGAACTCAATAAATTCAAAACCATCGAGGCCAAGCGGGTTTTCATAAGTATCAGGCACAGCAGGGTTCCCTTTATTTTACGACACCAATATAGTAACAAAAGAAACTATTTTATCAAGAGAGAAATCCTACTGCGCACTTATTTGCGCTGTACGGCTGCGCAGCTTGTTTAGGATTTGCTCTAGAATCTGTATCTCGTCTGCGGCAAGGAATTGTATTAATTCATCTCGTATGGCCAGCGCCTGCGGCACGATTTGCTCGTATAACTCGCGGCCTGTTATGCTTAACATCAGGTGATGTGAACGTCCGTCCGCTGCATTGGGTGCGCGTTCAATAAGGCCGCGTTGTGCGAGCGCAGTGCTGGCGCGATTGACCATTACCTTATCCATTGCAGCGGCGGTAACCATCTCGCGCTGTGTCATGGATGCATGCTCACCCAATATCGCCATTAAACGCCATTCCGGTATCTTCAACCCAAAGCGCCCCCTGTAACTGCGCGCGATCAAATCACTCACCGCATTGGACGTAACCGACAATTGATAAGGCAGAAATTCTGAAAGCTTAAGTTCAGATTTTGGCATAGCTGTTCCTAATATCCAAACGATACGCCAAACCATA
>JAYWFI010000208.1:0-1642 GCA_043778865.1 Sphingomonadales bacterium | reverse complement strand
ACATTATGGTCATGGACCATACAAGGTTTTCGTCCCAAATCTCCTCCGTATACCGGCCCAGAGGCGTTTGAACCTTTCGCTCTTGGTTATGTCGAATTATCCGGCGAGGTTATTATTGAAAGCCGGATAACGCAAACAGACGGCCTGACTATCGGCATGCCGCTTGAGCTTACTATCGTTCCGTTTGATGAAAACCGCAGCACCTACGCTTTTAAGCCAAAGGATGCATCATGAGTGATGTTTACTTAATAGGCATAGGCATTCATCCTTTCGGCCGCACTGATGGCCGGTCAGGCCGCGATCAAGGCGTTTATGCTGTGCGTCAGGCTTTGGCCGATGCAGGCGTAGATTGGGCGGACATTCAATTTGCGTATGGCGGATCGAGCGCGGCGGGCAATGCCGACATTATGGTCAATGAACTTGGCCTAACAGGCGTGCCGTTCATAAATGTATCCAATGGCTGCGCTACGGGTGGTTCCGCCCTAGCCGCTGCGTATTCCGGGATCGCAAGCGGCGAATTTGAAATTGGGTTGGCCGTCGGCTTTGACAAACATCCGCGCGGCGCATTTGACCCTAAGCCTGCCGAATTCGGGTTGCCCGATTGGTACGGCGAAAACGGATTTATGATGACCACACAGTTTTTTGCCACCAAGATACAGCGCTATATGCACTTGCACGGTATCAGCGCGCAAACGCTGGGCATGGTATCGCAAAAGGCATTTGATAATGCAGCTCACTGCGAACACGCGTGGCGGCGCGCGCCTGTTGCGCTTGATACGGTTATGGGATCTATGATGGTCAACGATCCGCTGACAAAATTTATGTTTTGCGCGCCGGCAGAGGGCGGCGTTGCGATTATTTTGGGTAGCGCGAAAAAAGCCCGCGCGCTGGGTGTGCCGTTGATCAAACTTAAAACTTCGGTGATGCGCACGCGCCCGCCCGGCTCATTCGAAGTGTTTGCGTCCTCGATTTCCATCGACCGCGGCGACACACCCACACAGCTTGCGTCACGCGCCGCATTTGAAAAAGCCGGAATAGGCCCTGAAGATATTGATGTTGCGCAGTTGCAAGATACCGAAAGCGGCGCAGAAATTATGCACATGTCCGAAAATGGTTTTTGCAAAGACGGCGAACAAGAGG
Source organism: Sphingomonadales bacterium (assembly GCA_043778865.1). Taxonomy (GTDB): domain Bacteria; phylum Pseudomonadota; class Alphaproteobacteria; order Sphingomonadales; family Sphingomonadaceae; genus Sphingorhabdus_B. Next base: position 502 of record JAYWFI010000208.1, on the reverse strand, counting down.
AATGGATCGCCGATGGCCGAACACGCATCGGCGGCCGATTGCCAGTGAATACCGACGGCGGCTGCCTAGCATGCGGCGAACCTGTTGGCGCATCAGGATTACGGCAAGTTTATGAAAATGTCGTGCAGCTGCGCGGTGCAGGCGGCGGGCGGCAAGTGCCTGGCAACCCCAAAACCGCCTATACTCATGTCTACGGCGCGCCCGGCGTATCTGCCGTCACAATAATGGAGCGATAGAATGACTACGCGCATCGACGCCCATTTTGTTGCCGCTGGTAAATATCACGATATCGATTTCGCTCGGTTAGAAGTGCTAAAATTGCTTGCCGAACATCCCGAAATACGGACTAGCGTTGCGGCAAATTATGGCGATGTAGACCGGATTGCGGCCTGTCAATTCTTAGTTACCTATACCTGTGACCTGTTACCCAGCGAAACCGAAACCGTTGCAATCCGTAAGTTTGTGGAAAATGGCGGGCGGTGGCTGGCATTGCATGGGACCA
>JAYWFI010000207.1:0-3906 GCA_043778865.1 Sphingomonadales bacterium | reverse complement strand
AAGGAACAGAACAAATTGCTGGGTTCTTTTATATAGGCACAGCGGCAAAAGCGCTTGAGGAACGCCCGCGTCCAGATATGCAATCAATAACGCGGCAATGGCCAAATACAGAAGTTTAAGGCTTAAGACGTAGTTGACGCGCCATAGTGTGTTATGGCAGTGATATAGTATGAAGAATGAAACCAGACCTGTTTATCTTAAACTGCGCGACATAATCGCAGCAGCAATACTGGATGGTGGGTATTCAGAAGGCGCTATGTTACCGTCTGTTAGAGCTTTTGCCGCGCAACAAGGTGCAAACCCGCTCACCGTGGCCAAGGCATATCAGCTATTTCAAGACAGTGGTTTAATTAACGTCAAACGCGGCGTTGGTTTGTTTGTATCAAAAGGTGCCGTCGATAAACTTCGCGGCCAAGAACGCGAACATTTCTTTCATGAAATATGGCCCGATATTCAAGCGCAAATGCGCCGTGCTGGTATCGGTATTCACGATTTGCTGGAAACCGAAACCTGATTTTTTCTCTTACCGATATTTTTCTTATAATTGGCGCGCGCTGCTTTCAGGCCTTTTGCCACATCTACATTGCCCGAAACAAGCGCATCAGCTTTTTCAAATAGCTCTAACGCAGCCTTTGGACGGCTACCCGATTTCAACAAGCATTGAGCGTATACCAACGTTATCATGGGATTTGCGGGATCAATTAAATACGCTATTTTTGCATTAAATACCGCTTTTTCATTTTGTCCGCTGCCAGAATATGCACGGGCAATGTTGGCATTCAATATGCTGTCATTATAGCCGGTCCGTTTGCGCAATTTTTCTAACAATAATAATGCGTCACTCCATTTGCCGTCGTCCAAGTACTGGTAAGCTGTCAAACGCTGCGCTGATAAATTCCTTGGGTTATAGCCGATAAATACTGCAAGTGCGTCTCGGGCTTTATTGCCTTGTTTTTGGCGGCGGTACACATCAACTAGACGTAGCATTGTTCCTTCGGAAAATTCAATCTCTCGCGCTTTTTGGTATGCGATTGTTGCAGCCGCATAATTTCCACGCGCTGCTTCTACATCACCAACAATTAGATGAGCTGCCGCTGCGCCTGGAGCATTCGTTTGTAGCTGCCGCGCATAAGTAAACGCCGCGTCAAACTGTCCATCCTGCATCAAGGTCCGTATATATGGTATCGTAAAGAATGCATTGCCGGGGTTGCGCTGAACTCCGTTTGCCGCCGCAGTAAGCGTTGTAAACTCTGGAACAAAAGCTGCTTTGCGCTGAACAGCAGCAGCAGAATCATTTAATCCCGCCACTGCGCGGATACGATCACCAGATGCTTCGAATGCACGTGCGGTAATCATCGCATCATATGTACCTGCCTGCCCCCGCGCGACCAGTGGCTTGATTACATTTAATGCATCATAATTTTCACCTGCGTTTTGCTTGGCTCTTGCCAGCATTTCACGCACCTCGATATTACTTGGCTGAGTAGCAAGTAAGCGTTCCAACGTATCGGATGCGCGATTATAATTGCCCAATTGATACTGGGTAATCGCCGATATCATCATAGCGCCGGGTGTTTCATTTATCGAAGATCCTGCGAGCGATAATATACGCTGCGTTAGCATATAATCTCTTGCCCTCGCTGCAATTACAGCTTGCATATAATAAGCGCGGCCATCTTTTGGGTTTAATGATAATATCTTGCGCGATTGCTTTAGCATTTGCGCGTTGCGGCCCATCTCGCCAAGCGTCACGGCATATTCTTCAAGCAAAGGTACATCACTAGGATCAATACTAAGTCCCAGTTCAAACCAAGGTAGCGCCGCTGCCAACCCATATTGTGAGCGGATCAATCGGCCGCGCATCTCAATAGTGCGAATATTCCGGCTATCCAGAGATACAGCATATTCGGAAGCTTCGATTGCACCTTTCTGATCAATAAGCTGCAGCCGGTATGCTGCGATGTCTGTCCATAGTAGACCGTCCTTCGGGGTAATTTTCAAAGCAGCATCATATGCATTTCTGGCTTCATCGGGCTTGCCTTGTGCCATCAATACCTTGCCTAAGATACGAAATGCATACGCCTTGTTTTTCTCAGGTATTGCATCGTCGCTAAGCAGATTTTCGGCGCGCGCCAATTCGCCTTGAAGCAATAATGCATAACCAAGTAGATGCTGTATTTCAGCCTGAGGTGCACCTATCGCAATGGCTTTTTCAAGCGCTGTCCACGCATCGTCACCGTCAAATAATGCTAAAGCAACATCTGCTTGCGCAATGTAGGCATCAGCAAACTCAGGATCGGCGGCAACCGCGTTTAACAATTCCGCGCGCGCGCCGCGCAAATTGTTTTTGGCTTGGAGTTCTTTTGCCTTGGCAAGTGATGCCATAGCATAGCTATGACCCGATGTCCGGTATATCAAAATACCAGCAGCTGAAATACTTGCGATCACGGCGATGGCTACCAATGCAAGTTTGATTTCTTTTATGCTAAAAGCAATCATCGCGCTAAGCCCGCCTATGCCTGCATTTCATACTGCTTAAGCAGGTCATAAAGCGTTGGGCGGCTTATCCCGAGTAACTTTGCTGCACTCGAAATATTGCCTTCTGTGCGCGATATAGCCCGTTTGATAGCTTTACGATCTGCATGTTCCCGCGCTGTTTTCAGATTGAGAATTAATTCGTCATCTTCATTCCCAAATTCTAAATCATCTGCGGTAATGAATTTGCCATCTGCCATAATGACGGCACGTTTAATCCGGTTTTCCAGTTCTCTTACGTTACCCGGCCATTCCCACTGATCAATAGCCGTTAAGGCTGCATTTGCGAAACCCTTCACATTAGGGTTCATTTCTCTAGAAAAACGATTCAGAAAATGTTTGGCAAGCAAAACCGAGTCCCCTGTTCGTTCGGACAGACTTGGTATGTTTACTGTGATTTCAGCAAGACGATAATACAGATCATCACGGAAATTTTGTTCTGCGATCATTTGTTTCAAATTACGGTGAGTTGCGCATACAACGCGCACATCAACAGGGATAGCTTTTCGCCCGCCAACGCGCTCGATCACGCGTTCTTGCAAAAACCGTAAAAGTTTTACCTGCAACGCCATTGGAATATCGCCAACCTCGTCCAAGAATAGCGTCCCACCACTAGCAATTTCTATCTTGCCTTCTGTAGTCTTTATTGCGCCTGTAAACGCACCCTTTTCGTGCCCAAATAATTCCGATTCAAGCAAGTTTTCTGGAATCGCGCCGCAGTTTATGGCTACAAACGGTTTGCCATTACGGTCACTTGCACTGTGTAATCCGTGTGCTAGCAATTCTTTTCCGGTACCGCTCGCGCCGAGCAACATTATCGATGCATTTGTTGTTGCAACGCGTTCTATGGTTCGCGCGATCTTAAGCATTTCTGGAGAACCTGTGATAATAGAGCCCAGCAATAGCTCTCCATTTACAGATGTATTCTGCAGTTTTTCGTTCTGCAACTCTAGCGCGCGCACATGAAATGCACGGCGCACAATTACATGCAATTCATCGATATCAACAGGCTTCTGATAGAAATCCCATGCTCCTGCAGAAATTGCTCTAAGCGCGCTTTCCCGCGCACCATGGCCGGATGCAACGATGATTTTTGTATCTGGTTTAAGTTTTAGCATTTCGTCTAAAGCCTTAAATCCCTCAGTTACCCCGTCTTTATCGGGTGGTAACCCCAGATCAAGCGTCACTACATCGGGTTCTTCTGAACGAAGTAATACCATGGCTTCTTCTCGGGTCGCTGCGCATACGACGTTGAATTCTTCGTAAGACCATTTTAGCTGCTTTTGCAGGCCGAGGTCATCTTCAACGATGAGCAATTTAGGTTTATCATTGCTCATTATGCAGCCTCTTCAAAATTGCTATTTTCACGGG
>JAYWFI010000206.1:0-2879 GCA_043778865.1 Sphingomonadales bacterium | reverse complement strand
TAGCATAGTGTCATACGCTTCAACAGCGGGGTTGATCGCAATGGTATCAAGCTTGCATCCGATCATCGCAGCGCACCGGGCCGCATCATCAAGGCTTGATTGGCTCGTATACCGGCTGGGCAGCATCACGCACCATACCCGCTCTGGCCCTAGTGCATCGGCCGCAATTGCTGCGCATATCGCGCTGTCGATGCCGCCCGACATACCAAGCACCACGCCGGGGAAGCGGTTGCGGTTCACATAATCGCGCAGAGACAATACCATTGCGCTATAGATATCGGCGGGATGATCCTGCCACTTTGCGCGGGCACCGGGCGCGCATGTCCAGCCTACATCGCTGCGCGTCCATTCGCTTATTATCATTGCCTCTTCCCAATCGGGCAAGCGCAATGCCGTGCTGCCATCGGCGTTCAATACAAATGAGCAGCCATCGAATACAAGTTCATCTTGCCCGCCAATGCGGTTTAGGAATAACAAAGGCAGGCCTGTTTCGCATACCCTTGCAGCAAACACTTCCATCTCGCGGCGATCGTCTTTGTCGATTTCATACGGGCTGCCGTTTACTGAGATTAATATTTCAGCGCCGCGTAATTTCAGATGCGCGCACACTTGCGGCAACCACCCGTCTTCACAAATCGGCAGGCCAAGCATAACACCTCTAAAAGCAACAGGCTCAGGTAGCGGTCCTGCGGCAAATATCCGCTTTTCATCAAACGTTCCGTAATTGGGTAGATCGTGCTTATAACGCACAGCAACGATTTTGCCGCCATCCAGCAACGCGACACCGTTATAGAGCGCGCCGCCATCTTGGAATATGCTGCCTACAAGCATTGCAGGTCCGCCATCTGCGGTTGCTGCGGCCAGACTTTCAAGTTCATGAGCTGCGCGCTGTGCAAAATTGGGCTTCAACACCAAATCTTCGGCTGGATATCCGATCAATTGCTGCTCAGGATAAACTATCAGATCTACATTTGGATTTTGCGCGGCGGCCTTTACGCGCCATTGCAGCATGGCATCCGCATTTCCTTTTAGGTCACCAACACTTTGGTTAAGCTGCGCCATGGCGATTATCAATTTGTCATTCATACGCTCACCATATTGCGCGGAATAAAAGGGGGCAAGGTGATTGTCATGCTGTAGAGTGATCGTTAGAACGGGAGCAGAATCCAATTATCTTAACAGGGAAATTTTCTGTATGAAATTACTGTCCGGTAATTCAAATCTGCCACTGGCCCGTGCAATAGCGGATTATTTGGAAATGCCGTTAACCGACACGTCGGTGAGGCGCTTTGCCGACGATGAGATTTTTGTTGAAATTCATGAAAACGTTCGCGGTGAGGATGTTTTTGTTATTCAGCCAACCAATCATCCGGCAAATGATAATCTGATGGAGCTGCTGATCATGATCGATGCGCTGCGCCGTGCTTCTGCAAAACGTATTACTGCGGTCGTTCCCTATTTTGGATATGCCCGGCAAGACCGTAAGCCGGGGCCGCGAACGCCTATATCGGCTAAACTTGTTGCCAACCTTGTTACAGAGGCTGGTGCCGACCGAGTGTTATGCGTTGATTTGCACGCAGGGCAGATTCAGGGATTTTTTGATATTCCCACCGATAATCTTTATGGCGCGCCGGTTATGAGCGCAGACATTTTATCTCGTTACGGCGCCGAAAATCTGATGGTAGTGTCTCCTGATGTGGGCGGCGTGGTGCGGGCGCGTTCGCTTGCTAAGCGCCTAGATAACTGTCCGCTGGCCATCGTGGATAAACGCCGCGAAAAAGCAGGTGAAAGCGAAGTGATGAACATTATCGGCGAAGTTGCGGGTAAGTTTTGCATATTGCATGATGATATGGTCGATTCGGGCGGTACATTATGTAATGCAGCACAAGCATTAAAAGGCGCAGGAGCAACCGATGTAGTAGCCTATTGCACTCACGGCGTGTTAAGCGGCGGCGCAGCAGAGCGGATTGCAGGTAGCGTGTTAAAAGAACTGGTTATTACCGATACTATTCAATCTACCGACGAGGTCACTAATGCCCATAACATCCGGCATTTACCAATCGCGCCCTTGCTTGGTGAAGCGATCCGCCGGATTGCCGACGAGAGTAGTGTGTCGAGCTTGTTTGATTAAATCTTATGATCCCAAATGATATATCCATTGCCGCCCGTTTGGCCGATGCCGCAGGAGCAACGATCCGTCCGTTCTACCGTACTGATTTTACCTATGAGGCCAAGGGTGATGCATCGCCGGTAACAGAGGCAGACCGCGCTGCTGAAGCTGCGATGCGCGTAATATTGGAGTCTGAATGCCCAGATGATTCGATCATCGGCGAAGAGTTTGGCACAAAAGAAGGCAGCAGTAAGCGTACATGGGTACTTGATCCCATAGATGGCACAGTTAGTTTTATGGCCGGGCGTCCAATATTCGGTACATTGATTGCAATGATGGAACAGGGATTTCCAGTCCTTGGCGTTATTGACCAATGCATTACTGGCGAGCGATGGATGGGCGCGGCTGGGCGAGAGACAACCCTTAATGGTAACCCTGTTCGCACCCGGCAATGCCGCGCACTATCGGATGCTGTATTGGCCAGCACAGGTCCGCAATATTTTGATGACAGCAACAGTAAACAATTTATGGCGCTGGCCGCAAAGACCGCGCATAAACGCATGGTCTGGGGCGGGGATTGTTATAATTACGGCCTGCTAGCCAGCGGACATATTGATCTGGTTGTAGAGAGCGGACTTAAACTTTACGATTTTGCGGCACTTGTTCCAATTGTTGAGGGTGCGGGCGGATTGATGTGCGATTGGAATGGCGATCCGCTTCATGCAGGTAGCACAGGTGAAGTTATTGCACTGGGTGATCCGGCCCGGCT
>JAYWFI010000205.1:0-2669 GCA_043778865.1 Sphingomonadales bacterium | reverse complement strand
TCGGCATGGGCGTTGACCGAAACGTCCGTGCCGCCGTTGACAACAAGATAGGTTCCCGGTCCAAGCGGCGAGGCCAAGTTGACTGAACGCCCTTTGGGTATCGCGCGGGCAGCAGCGGCCACGCGAGATTCGTTGGCGGCATATCCTGCCAATATTGTGAACGCAGCAAATGACAACCAAGCCCGAAAACCTATGGGCCAAATAGATTTGCAGCGGCGCCGCACAAGACCGTCAATGATCGCCGCGACGAACAAAGCTGAAAAAGCATAGGGCCCCCACCAAGGCGGAAAGGTCCAAATGCCCGTGAGAGCAATCGCCACGAGGCCCAGCGCAATCGCTAGTGCCTGCATCCAAAATCCAGCGACGCTGCGCGGCGGCAAGAAGTCCAGCCACGTTATCAGGGCAAGGGGCACGCAGGTTTGAAGCAGATAAAGCGTCAGCATGATGGCCGCATCGCTGAAGGGTAGTAATAAACCGGTTCGAAACCAGCCAAAGAGCCGGAATACGCGGCTAAACAGGTCACGCCAGAACCGCTGCGACGGGCCGCCGCGCCGAATAGGGAAGAGCTGCACCATATCCAAACCGCATCAGTATGTCGGGGCGACGACCGGGCATGCCAACCAGCGCCGCTAATTCACCACGTAACTGTGCGACTTCGACTGGCTGGTTGAGAAAGGCATGCTTGAGGCCAAGTGCCGTCGCAGCAAGTGCAAAACGCTGACAGGCGCGGCCTGTCTGCACCCAATGCTCTGGGCCTTCACCCTGCGCAACGAAAACCGCGATGCCCGCCGATGTCGCAATCTGGCGCGCATATTTGTCGTTTTCGGTGCTCGCTTTGAACGTAAGGTCAAACATAGTTGGCCCAAGCCGCGAAGGAAGTATTGGATTGCCACTCGTCGCAGTAAACAGACCGTCGCCCCGTTTTAACGCTTGGACAGGGTTAAACCGCAGCCATGCCTTAAGTTCACGGACAAAAGCCGCGTCGGCCATCTGCGCGCTGTTGCCTGTAACCACCAGATCACGAATTTGGTTAAGTTTTAGCCTATCGGTAATGAGGATAAGATCGACGCCGGGAACCGCAGCAGCGGTTCTGAGTGTGTTGATATCAGCGGCGCTGATAGGGTTTCCGTCATAGTCTGTGCGGGTGGATTGCCGCTTGGGAATGGCCGCAAACAGCATAGCTTCCGATATGGCGCGGCCATCCCTATTAAAATGCACCTCACCATGGCCTTCCGGTGTGAAATTCAAAGTTCCCGGCATGCTTCGCATCGCGGCTGCGATTGCCAAATTTTCGGCTGCACAACCAAGACTGGCAAAAAGGTGATGATCGTCAGGATCGACGGCGGTAAGCCTTCGCGCTATATCGGGCAGGATAGTAATGCCGTCGTCCCTTACTTTGAACCGCCATGGCTGGCTATTATGGCTGTTTGCACCGAGCGTCGCATAACGAATGAGGTCAAGCGCCTCAGGTGCTTCCTTCAAAGCTTCACGCGTCGAAGCAACAGAGGCGTTGTACTCCTCCATTGAACCCATGCCGTGAAAACCGAAATATGCAGCGCCGGCTCCTGCCAAAGCCAAGCCACCTCCACCCATTAAAATCGTTCGCCGGCTAATCACTCTAATCCAAAGCTCCAATTTTCAATCGAAAGTCCCGGGACTGCGGGAGCTATATTGGTAGCTCTTCGAAATATGAATTATAAGGTTCGGAAAATACGTATGTGTTGAGAATTACTCACGAAATACTAAGGTAATCAGAATGGGTCTAAACAATAAATACAAATGATCCGGTCGCTAAACGTGACTCGCATTTAATTTAGTGATCCAAAAATCCCAGTCCGCTCTGGCTCCCACCTATCTTAGAACCGCATCTGCTACTTTTGGAAAATAGAAGCCGATGCCAATTTTTAACAGCCAGATATACTGTCATGACACTCGGCGCGTCAACTCAATGACCCCGTAATCCAAGATATCTAAACGACATCTCAGTAACTCAACAGTAGGAATAATTATAAATATATACTAACTTTTATCAGTATTATGTAGTTCTGGCGGAGACGGTGGGATTCGAACCCACGATAGAGTCACCCCTATACACACTTTCCAGGCGTGCGCCATCGACCACTCGGCCACGTCTCCGCATTGCATCACAGCAGCCGCAATCTCTAAGCGTCAAATTGCGCTTTCGCAAGAGGCGATGATTTGCAATAACCGTTCGCATGAAAAAAAATCATTTAATAGCGCTATCTTTTGCTGCATTAATTTCCCTGAATGCGGCGCCAGCCGCCGCGACATCGCCTGTACCTATTCCTGTTATCAAAGCGCCTGAGTTTCCTTCGCCTGGCGAGATTGTCGCGGCGGCTCCGGCAAGTGATTGGGCGGCCATTGCGCCGTCCGATTTATTGGTTATGGAATTGGCAAAGAACGCAAAAGGGCAAGAGCGCCGCGTGGTCATACAGCTGATGCCTGCGCCGTTTTCGCAAGGTTGGGTCGGGAACATCCGCAAGCTTGCAGCGGCAAGGTTTTGGGAGGGAACCAGCATCAACCGCGTACAGGATAATTATGTGGTGCAATGGGGGGATGCGACGGAAAAGAAAGCGTTGCCGAGCGGATTGTTGTCGGTGCCGGAGACTGAATATATCCAGCCTCAAGCCGAGGAGAAAAAGGATGAT
>JAYWFI010000204.1:0-4063 GCA_043778865.1 Sphingomonadales bacterium | reverse complement strand
GGTTGGCGCGTGTTTGACCGATCAGCAAGCAGACGGCTTGTCGATGATCTATAGCTTTTATGACGCGGAGGCACCGGGGCGTCCCGGCCTTGGTAATTTTATTATTATGGACCATATATTGCGCGCCCGCGCCGCTGGATTACCATACGTGTATCTGGGATACTGGGTCGAAGGGTCGCCGCGGATGAAATACAAAACGCTATATCGTCCGATCGAACGGCTTGGTCCTGCGGGCTGGCAACGGTTTGAGCCAAGCTAATTTGGGCGATAACGGCCATATCATTGAAACATAAAAAACCCGGCTGAGTAAGGCCGGGTTTTTTGTTACTCTCGATCTCGGTTAAGCTATCAGCATCCGCAGCGTGGTTTTGCGCGTGGGCGATATTTGCGCACTGCATGCTTGCGCGGCGCATAGCTGTATACGTCTTCGTAAACCACTTCTTCGGTTGTCGTCGTGGTCGTAGTTGCAGTGCCCGGCGTTACGGAAACCGTAGTTGTCGGCGCGGCTTGTTGTTGCGGATAATAATAGCCGCCCTGCCATCCATAACCGCCGCCCTGCTGCGGGTAGGGTTGTGTGGGATAACCCTGTGACGGATAGGGTTGCTGCGGATAATTCTGCGTAGGATAACGATTTGATACAGGTGTGCGGTATTCTTCCCGCGGCAAATAACGATCACATTTTTTGGTCGCCTTTTCGATGCCAAGACCAGCCAATGCGCCAAGCCCGCCGCCAATTAAACTGCCTGCCAAACGGTTGCCGCGTCCTGCGATGCGGTTTCCTGCGATCGCGCCAACTACGCCGCCAATTGCGCCGCCTGCAACACCGTTGCTGCGCAGGCAACGCTCATATCCCTCATACCCGCGCGTAGATTGGTAGTTATCTTGGCTGCCGCTTTGATAGCCGCCTTGGTTGCTGGCCGGGTATTCATCGCGGCGATCCATATAGTCGTTATTGCGGTCTTCATATGGCGCGCCAGCTGTGCGTCCTCTATCATCTATGGCTCTATCATCTCGGGGCGCGCCTTTTGCAGTGCCGCGATACGTGCCTTCGTATTGGCGGCCATCTTGTCCAGTGTAAGTACCTTCCCATTCGCCGCGATATGTTTCCCCTTGCGGATCGGTATAACCGCCGTTCCATTCGCCTTGATATGTACCCGCTTCTCTTCGGTCATTTTGTGCATTGCGCGCGCTGCCGCCTTGATTGCTGCTTTTGCGCGGATCATATCCTTCATCGCCCCAATTATAAGCCTGTGCATCGGGACGCATTGTTGGCGCATAGTCAGGGCGATATCCGCTCCCGCCCTGCGGTGCATAACCAGTCTGCGGTGCATATCCAACCGGAGCATTATCCCAGCGTACATTGGGAACGCTATCATAGACATAGCCGCGATTGTTCATGAGCACGGCGTCATTGTAATAACGCGACCAATAATTGCCATTGGACGGACGGCTGAGGCCATATACAGCATAATTATTAATCGAATAACGCGGGCTGATCCAATAACTTGGTAGGCTAAAGCCGCGGAAAGGCCGGATATAAGCTGGAGTTATTCTTGGCGGAATATTCCCACCCATATTTGGCATATGCGGCATAGGCGGCATATGTCCACCGCCGCCCATGTTTGGCATCGGCATCGGCACTGGCATTTGGGGCATGTGCGGCATAGGATTCATCGGCGGCATATGAGCGGGCATCTCTACGCCGTTTGCGGTGCCGTCAATCACGGCGCTGAATGCATGACCGGATGATATCGCGAATGATCCACTTGCGCCAACAGATGCCGCTGCGAACAACATAGTTGCAGCAGCTACGCCTGAAAATATCTGGTTCTTCATGGTTACTGCTCCCTAGTCTAAACCGACTCGAACCCCGGCGGGATGCAAGTTATTAAAAAAGCATTAACATTTTTCTGTCAGCAAATCCAATCGGGTGAACGCAAAATTATGTGCCCCGATTTTAGATGTCTCAAAATGAGGCAGTTTTTCTAGACACGTTCAGACATCAATGTGGCCAATTGCGTGATGCCGGCGACGTCGGCATTATCAAAGCGCGCTTTTAATGGGCTATCCAGATCGATGACTGCGATTACTTTGCCGCCGCGCATTATAGGCACGACCAATTCGGACCGGCTATCGGCGTCGCAGGCAATGTGGCCTGGAAAATCATGGACATCATCAATACACTGCGCAGTTCCTGTTTGGGCCGCTGCGCCGCACACGCCTTTGTTTAGGGGTATGCGGATACACGCAGCCTTGCCCTGAAACGGACCTAGTACCAATTCGTCTTGGCCCAACTTGGATTTACCCATGCGGTAAAATCCAGCCCAGTTTAAGCCGGGTAAATATTGCCACAACAACGATGCTACGTTGGCCATGTTGGCAATGCCGTCATCTTCGCCGTCTGTTATTGCAGCAGCGGCGCCTAATAACTCTGCGTATAATGCGGGCTTTGGCGCGGCCGGGTCTATGGCAAATTTGTACATACTGCGTCCATACTCAATCGATGCGGGGCTTGCTACGATTTTTCTTAACGGACGCTCTGCCTTTTTTTGCATCAACGCGGCGGGCTTTAACAGCGTGGCTGGGCCGGGTGGCGATGCGGCGGGCGTCGCGGATGTGCGCCTTGTCAATTAGTGCGATCACACGTTTGCGTGCATCGATCCTGTTGGCTTCTCGGCTGCGGTGGCTGCGTGCAGTGACGATGAGCTCACCGCCGAGTGTCATCTTGGAACCCGCAATCTCTTTCAACCGCCGAAACGCATAGGGAGCGAGACCTAGCGCGAATATATCAACGCGCAACTGGCATGCCGTTGCAACTTTATTCACATTTTGCCCGCCCGGACCAGTGGCGGCCAAAAAGCTTTCTTGAAGTACATTTTCGGGAAGATCGAACGCCATGTCTGGTCTTTAGCGAATAATTTGGGATGCTGATGCAAAAATAGTTAATTTATTTCTGCAAAGACAAATGGCCTTTAAGCCGCAGAAATGAGTCGTTTCTTGAACATTAATGCCACCGCGACTCGCCTGTTTGACTGCGTTAATGCAAAATTAACCTTTTAAGTTCATTTCTTATATGGTTAATAAACGACAATCGCGGTTTGAACGCAGCATTTCATACCGAGGTTGGGGGGCGCAATATGCATAAAGGGTTTACCACATGCGAGTTTTGTTGATTGAAGATGAACCTACCACCGCAAAAGCAATCGAGATGATGCTGGCGACAGAGGGTTTCAATGTTTATACGACCGATCTTGGGGAAGAAGGTCTCGATTTGGGCAAGCTGTATGATTACGATATCATTCTGCTTGATTTGAATTTGCCAGATATGCATGGTTATGACGTGCTGAAAAAATTACGCGTTGCCAAAGTGCAAACGCCTGTGCTGATACTTTCTGGTATTTCGGAAATGGACAGTAAAGTGCGATCATTTGGATTTGGCGCAGATGATTATGTGACAAAGCCTTTCCACCGTGAAGAGCTTGTTGCCCGTATTCAAGCCGTTGTGCGCCGTTCAAAAGGGCATTCGCAAAGCGTTATTCGTACCGGTAAATTGTCAGTAAACCTAGATGCCAAAACCGTTGAAGTTGATGGCAGCCGCGTTCATTTGACGGGTAAAGAGTACGCAATGCTTGAGCTATTGTCGCTGCGCAAGGGTACGACATTGACCAAGGAAATGTTCCTGAACCATCTGTATGGCGGTATGGACGAACCCGAATTGAAAATCATCGATGTTTTCATCTGCAAACTGCGCAAGAAACTGGCACTAGCGTGCGGCGGCGAAAATTACATCGAAACCGTATGGGGCCGCGGATATGTTTTACGCGATCTCGAAGACGAAGCAGAACGAGCCAAAGTAGCCTGAGTTAAAAATTACACCCTGTAATACACACCTTGTAATATATACACATTATTACGAGACTAGGACGGCGCGGTAACGTGCGCCGTCTTTATTTTTGAGTACTAATTTTCACGGGCAATCCAGCAAAAGTAACAATGCTTTGTGCGCCGCTTGCGCTGACCGACGCAACGCCAACGAAGGTGTCGTCAACAACCACATTTTCCA
>JAYWFI010000203.1:0-3797 GCA_043778865.1 Sphingomonadales bacterium | reverse complement strand
ATCATCCTAAGCGCTTGCGTATCAGTGGGTTACACGCCCGTCGTAGGCGGAATTTCTACGTCTGCGCTATTGGCCCGTGCCGACAAATCAATGTATTTGTCCAAGCAAACAAAATAGCACGTCATAAAAGCGGGGGGTTAATCGCAATCTTCCTGATCAAACGCTACACTGCCTTGATTGTATAACTGCACAATCAAGGCAACTGAGGCGTCGGTATTCGTGGGTGACATTAAGCTGCGATCGCATAGCATCCGGGCATAAAGAGCCGCATCGCCCGCACAGGTAAAACACACGCCGTCTGCAAATAACAACGTTTGTCCACTTTCTTCATTTACATAGGAAAACCGGCTGGCGGGATTGCGCAATAATGTCTCGCCCAATGCCAGCCGCCTACGTAATTCAGTGCCGGTTATAGGCGTTTCAGGGGACCAATCGATGTCTGGATATTTAGGCAAAGTATTATAGGCACCGAACCACCGCGCAAATGCAGCGGGGTCTGTTACATGCTGTGTTATCATTGTATGCAGCCGCGCGATGGCATCAGAGGTTATTTCTCCGGGATTGTTTTGCGGAGTCAAACCAGCATCTGTGTACCTATCATCATCGCCCATGTTATCCAGCAAATCATCGCAATAATGCCCGATCAATTCGGCCCGTGACGGCGCGCGAAATCCAATGGAATATGTCATGCAATCATCGCCCACGGCAACGCCGTTATGCGCAATTCGCGGCGGCAAGTATAATATATCGCCGGGTTCCAATACCCATTCCTCGGTGGCTTCAAAATCTGCCAGTAACCGCAAATCATCATGCGGCAACAACGGCGTATCTGCGTTGCAATATCCTCCAATTTGCCATCGCCGCTGCCCTAGCCCCTGAATCAGGAACACGTCATACTGGTCAAAATGCGGCCCCACGCCGCCGCCGTCACTGGCATAGCTGACCATGACATCGTCAATACGCCAATCGGGAATAAACCGAAATGGCTGTAGCAGCGCAGCGACCTCGGGGACGTATTGATCCACGGCCTGCACCAGCAGTGTCCATGGCTGTTTGCTCAGTTTTTCAAACCGGGTTTCAGCAAAGGGACCATTTTCCGTTTGCCATGTTGCCCGCGCCGCCATGATCAAGCGCGATTCAACCTCAGTTTCGCATGCTAGCCCCGCCAAATCATCGGGTTCGAGCGGATTATGCCACATTGCCCACGGCGCCCGGATCAGCAGCGGTTTTTGCTGCCAATAATCCCGCAGAAATGCGGCACTATCAAAATTATTCAGCTGCATGATATCTGTCATTTGGTTATCTGCCTGTAGCTATAGCTCACAATAGCTACACTTAGTTTGGTATACTAGGTCAAATTCCAAATAAGCAGTTTTCGAAAAGATAGATTATATATCTGATGTTATTGATAAATCCATAAACAAAAATCGGAAAGTCACACTAAAGTCACACCTAAACCGTTTCTGCGCTGAATTGGAAAGTCACACTAAGGTCTCACCTAAATCGTTTTGCGGTAAATCGGAAAGTCACACTAAAGTCACACCTAAAAGGCTATGCCTAAAACAGTTTTAAGCATACGTTCTATGCATAAAATACCGGCGACGTTGCAAGTGCGGGCGGATTTGAAAGCTTCGTGTGTCATCCGCCAGTAAAGAGCACATCTGGGATGCTGTAGGAAAGTGCCATACGCGGCAAATGCAGAAATTTTTATTGCCAGATATCCTTACGCAACAAAAAAACGGCGTGTTCGGCAAGTAAGTTGGCCATGCCTGTGCCGCGCGGTTTGCCGCTCGATAAAAACCATTGCCCTTGGATTGTCACGCCGCGCACTTTCATAAAACTGCGGAAATCGTCAATGGTTAAGTGGTGAATATTGGGCGTGTCGTACCAACGATCGGGCAGCTGCTGTGTGACCGGCATACGCCCGCCAAACATATGCGCAAAACGAATGCGTATTTGCGCAAAATTGGGAAAGGATACAAATGCCTCGCGCCCTATACGCAGCAGTTGATCAAGCACAATGTCGGGCCGCCGCGTTGTTTGCAACGTCTGACTAAGGATGGCATAATCAAATACATTGTCAGGATAATCGGCAAGGTCGCTATCGGCATCGCCCTGTACCACGGCCAATCCCCGCGCGACCGCCGATGAAACATTGGCAACGTCTAACTCCATTCCGCGGGCATCCACATGTTTGCCATCACGCAACGCGGCCATCAGCAATCCATCGCCGCAACCGACATCCAGCACGCGGGCACCAGCGCGCACATTATCTGCAATAATCGCCAGATCGGGGCGCAGGTTGTTGAATACCGAACTTACTGGCTTGCTAATTTGCTCACGCATTGTCTTACTCATTGGTTTTCCCCCGCACGCAAGAACCCGTCGATCATGCGGTTCATTTCGGGGTTTTGTAAAAAGAAGCTGTCATGGCCAAATGGGCTAGACAGTTCAACAAAGCTGGCCGCCGCGCCCGCTGCATTCAGCGCCCGAACAATGCGCCGCGAATCAGCGGTCGTATACAGCCAGTCGGTATCAAAACTAAGTACGCAAAACCGGGTATTGCTACCCTGAAATGCTTTGGCCAGGTTGCCGGCGTGCCCTTCGGCAAGGTCGAAATAATCGATCGCGCGCGTTATATAAAGATAGCTGTTGGCATCAAAACGGTCGACAAAACTAGCGCCTTGATGGCGCAAATAACTTTCTATTTGAAAATCTGCATCAAATCCAAAGCTCTTGACCCCTTGCGTTCCGTCGGCACGATCTTGCAATCTGCGTCCGAATTTTTCGGTCAGGCCTGCCTCGGACAAATATGTAATATGCGCGGCCATCCGCGCTACAGCCAACCCGGCTGCGGGGGGATCACCATCGCCATAATATGCGCCGCTGCGCCAATTGGGATCGGCCATAATCGCTTGGCGGCCAACCTCGTGAAAGGCGATATTCTGCGCAGAATGCCGCGCGGTTGACGCAATAATAATGGCAGAGCGCACACGCGCAGGAAACAGCGATGCCCAGCATAACGCCTGCATCCCGCCCATCGATCCGCCCACTACGCAGGCCAGCGTCTCAACGCCCAAATGATCGAGCAATATCGCCTGCGCCCGAACCATATCCTGCACGGTGATAACCGGAAATTCCATGCCATATGGCTCGCTTGTTGCAGGATCGATGCTGGCTGGACCCGAACTGCCCATACATCCGCCCAGCGCATTGACGCCGATAATAAAATGCCGCGCCGGATCAATCGGCTTGCCTGCACCCACCACATTGTTCCACCAGCCCGGACGGCCCGTAACCGGGTTTACAGATGCCACATATTGATCACCTGTTAACGCATGACAAATCAGCACTGCGTTATTTTTGTCCGCATTCAACGTGCCATAGGTTTCATACGCAAAATCCAGTGGTGCAAATTGCGCGCCGCTGTCCAATTGCACTGGCCCCATTAGCCGTATTTTTCTGTCGTATCCAAAACGCCCATCTTCTTGCATCGGTATGCCATATCAGCGCGCGGCTGTGACACAATAGCTTATTGGAATATTGCCACTGCGCCGCTATAGCGCTCAGTATGAGCAAACCTGTCCCCAAATCATACATCAGCGCCATTCACGCTTATACCCCTGGCAAAGCAAAGTCGGATGATGGCCGCGCGCTCATTAAGTTATCCGCAAACGAAAATCCCTTGGGGTGCAGCGTGCATGCATCGGCAGCGCTGGCCGCCCAAAGCACGACGGTCGCGCGCTATCCAGATCCAGCAAGTCATGCGTTGCGCGCTGCGTTAGCAGATGCGCACG
>JAYWFI010000202.1:0-24359 GCA_043778865.1 Sphingomonadales bacterium | reverse complement strand
AATTTTGCAGGTGGCAGCGGTTGCGGTAAAAGCCGGGCTCACCAAGCAGGATTTCGATGACACCGTTGCATTACATCCAAGCATGTCAGAGGAACTAGTTCTACTCAAGTGAGATCTTTTCCATCGCAACCAACCGCGTGCTGTGTTCAAACGTCGTAATCCCGTCTCGGAAATATAATTAAGTAAGAGCGTTGAGAAACCCCTGTGTCCATGTAGTTAAATAGATAGTTTGCATTGATGTAAACGCGATGCCAAAGATATTTGGAAAAACAGGGGAGTTCCAATGTCTGCAAATATAGCCGAAATGGAAAAGCGCCGAGCTGCTGCGCGATTAGGCGGAGGTCAGGCCCGCATCGATGCGCAACATGCCAAAGGAAAGCTGACCGCACGTGAGAGACTTCGCGTGTTGCTCGACGAAGGTAGTTTTGAAGAGCTGGATATGTATGTCGAGCATGATTGTGTTGATTTCGGCATGGAAAACACGAAAGTTCCCGGCGACGGCGTAGTAACCGGCAGCGGTACGATTAACGGACGGCTTGTGTATGTATACAGCCAAGATTTTACAGTATTTGGCGGATCTTTATCCGGCGCGCATGCCAAGAAAATATGCAAAGTGATGGACAACGCCATGAAAGTCGGCGCGCCCGTAATCGGCATTAACGACAGCGGCGGTGCCCGCATACAAGAGGGTGTAGCGTCTTTAGGCGGCTATGCGGATGTGTTTCAGCGCAATGTGCTTGCTAGCGGAGTAATCCCGCAGATCAGCCTTATTATGGGGCCGTGTGCGGGCGGCGCGGTATATTCGCCTGCAATAACTGACTTTATATTCATGGTCAAAGACAGCAGCTATATGTTTGTAACAGGGCCGGATGTTGTCAAAACAGTAACCAACGAAGTTGTCACGCAAGAAGAGCTAGGCGGCGCGGTAACGCACACCAGCAAATCGGGCGTGGCCGATAATGCGTTTGATAATGATATCGAGGCATTGCTGTCGGCGCGGGATTTCTTTGATTATCTGCCTGAAAATAATCGCAGTGGGGTGCCCGAACGACCGACCAGCGACCCGTGGGATAGGCTGGATCACAGCCTTGATACTATTATTCCGCCATCTGCAAATCAGCCTTATGACATGCAAGAGGTGATCCGCAAAACTGTGGATGAAGGCGATTTCTTTGAGGTACAGCCTGCGTATGCAGGCAACATCCTCATTGGATTTGGCCGCATAGAAGGGCGCACCGTAGGTATTGTCGCTAATCAACCAATGGTGCTTGCCGGTTGCCTTGATATTAACGCGTCCAAAAAAGCGGCGCGGTTTGTGCGGTTCTGTGATGCATTTGAGATACCGATTATTACCCTGATTGACGTGCCGGGCTTTTTGCCGGGTGTGTCACAGGAACATAATGGTATTATCAAACACGGTGCAAAGCTGCTGTTTGCTTACGGCGAGGCAACCGTACCCAAGGTGACGATCATCACGCGCAAGGCTTATGGCGGCGCGTATGACGTTATGGCGTCAAAGCACCTGCGCGGCGATTTGAACTATGCATGGCCCACGGCGGAAATTGCGGTGATGGGCGCAAAGGGCGCGGTGGAAATAATCTTTCGCGGATTGAGCGCGGAGGAGCAGTCGGTGAAAACTGCGGAATATGAGGAGCGCTTCGCCAACCCATTCGTCGCGGCAAGTAAGGGGTTTATCGACGAAGTAATCTACCCGCATTCCACACGGCGGCGGATTGCGCTGGGGTTGCGGAAATTGCGGAACAAAGCGTTGGAAAACCCATGGAAAAAGCATGATAATATACCGTTGTGATTGGTTCAATCGCTGGAAAAATCTTTTATTTAAAGATGTTTCTCGTAGGCACATCTCTATTTGTTATTGTTCGGATTTTAAACGCGATCTTTTTTGGGAAGATAAAGACGCGTGGCGGTTGGCGTCAACAGGGCATTGACCAATCGTTTGGATTTGCCTTAAAACCCAAAATTGTGGCTTTTGTATTTTTCTTAGTGCCCCTTACCTATGTCGTTTTATGTTTTCCAGCATTTCCGCCCTTATGGTTTCAATATGCACTTCTTGGCGAAGCGCTTATGTTTGTTGTGTTGGCGGCGATTTTTATTTTTGCGGCTCGAAACGTAGGAAAAAGCGAGACGCAGAATTTATGCGGCAAAAAATTGTAGAGCAAATAAGTTTTAGGAATCCGGAATGGAACTAGGCCGCTTCAATCACATCGGCGTCGCAATGCCGTCCACCAATTTCGTCATTGCGAGGAGCGTAGTGACGCGGCAATCCAGGCTGGCGCGCCCAACACTGGATTGCTTCGCTTCGCTCGCATTGACGGGATGGGGATGTGGTGCGACAACAAGGGACGTGGCTTTATGAAAACTCCATGCGTTTACATCATGGCCAAGATGCGTAACGGTGTTGTTTATACTGGCGTTACATCGAACCTGCCGCAACGTGCCCTGCAGCACCGCGAAGAGTTGGTTGAGGGCTTCACCAAACGAAACGCCTGCAAATTACTCGTCTGGTATGAGCAGCACGCAACAATGGAAACGGCGATATTACGCGAGAAGCAAATCAAAGGTGGGTCTCGAAAGAAGAAACTAGCATTGATCGAAGAGCTTAACCCGCAGTGGAAGGATTTATTTGATGATATTGCACATGGGTAAAGTCGTAATTGCAAGCAGAGCGCGGCAATCAAAGGTAGCTCGCGCAACACTGTATTGCCGCGTCGCGGCAACCTAGGTCGGTTCTGCATAGCTCTGTATTGCCGCGCTTCGTTCGCAACAAAGAAATAAAAGGATAATTATGAAATATACTGTAGCCTCAATAATCTTCCTATCATTCTTTCTAACGCCCCCCGTATTAGCGAAGAAAACGCAGCCAAAGCCTGCCGCAATAGTACAACTCATTGCGCCTGGGGCGGATCGCACCGATCCTGTTCGTGACGCTATGTTTAAGGCCGCGTTTGGCAAGGATGCACCCACAATGCGCACAATCGAGGCGCAGGATTACAGCTTTTCCCCCGAGGCCGTACAGTCACTTGGCGGCGATATGTTTGCTCTAATCAGTATGGGGCAAAATGAGAATGACGGGCACGCATCAAGCGGAATGAATGCCATACATTATGTGCGAAAAACAACTTCTGGATATATTAAAGTTGGCGAATGGTTCGATATAGGTGCGGCCGCAACGTTTGGCGCTCCTGCACTGAGTTACGGCTTCACAAACAAGTTGGGTAGAAATGCGTATCTGGTTACGCAAGCAGGCGGCACATGGCAGGGAACAACGTGTGAATGGACGTATTTAACAGAGTTAACCCCAGAAAAACCCTTCAATAGTGCTAACTTTGCTTCTTTTTATTCCAACTCTGGAGCAGTGGAGGAGGGCAGTGGTAAAGAAGAAAGCATAGAGAGTGTTATTATATCTGCCATACCTGACAAAAGCTTTGCTGTGTCATTTTCAGGGTCACGTAAATTTACACAGAATTGGGTGCATAACGGCTCACAGGGCTATAAAATGAAAAAAGGAAAAGAGTTGCCGATATGCTAAAACTGGCCTTCTCAACCATATCGGCGTCGCGGCGTCGTCGATTGCAAACAGTATTGCGTATTACCGCGACGATATAGGCGCTTGCATCAATAGCTGCAAAACATTATAATGATATTATAATGTGAAGGAGATGAAGCCATGCAAACCGAACGTGTAACTTATCTTACCAGCCCAGAACAAAAATCCGCGCTTGAGGCGTTTGCTAGAGCAAGAGGAGAATCTGTTGGTAATGTCGTACGCGAAGCAACTCTACGTTATATGGCGCAGCCGCGCGATGAGAGCGAGGAAGAGGCTGAACTGGCGGCTTTGGCCGAACAAGTAAATGATGCGCTACCCAGAATGAATGCGTCAATTGACCAAATGATTGAAACTATGAAATCGACCCATGATGCGGTTGATCGCACATTGCGCGCGGCAGGTATCCGGAAATGAGTGCGCTAAGCGATGCGCTAACGGCGCTCAAGAATGTCGTACTTATGCAAGAGAGAATAGATGTTATGAGGACAGAGCAGGTCAAGATTTCGGACGACGTGCGCGGCCTTAACGACTATGTTCTAGCGGTTGACAAGCGGGTTGTGCGTATTGAAACAATGATTGAGATATCGGGACGCGCTGGCCAGCAACCAAGGATTGAAGAATGAAACTGGGCCGCCTCAACCATATCGGCATCGCAACGCCGTCGATTGCAAACAGCATCGCGCATTACCGCAATGTCATGGGCGCGTTGCAAATCCACGAACCGTTCGACCTTCCCGATCAGGGGGTGAAGGTCTGCTTTGTCGATACGCCAGGTGCTGACGGTACGCTGAACGGCACACAGATTGAGCTGATCGAGCCGCTCCCGGGCAATACCTCGATCGCGAGCTTTCTTGAGAAGAACCCGCTTGGCGGGCAGCATCATGTTTGTTACGAAGTACCCGATATCCATGTCGCCAAATCTGAATTTGAAGCTATGGGTAAACGCGTAATTGGCGAACCGCGTGTTGGCGCGCATGGAACACTTATCTTTTTTGTGCATCCCAAAGATATGAATGGCGTGCTAACCGAGATTATGGAAACGCCAAAGGAGGGCGCGCACTAAATGACTTATGAAACCATTAGCTTTGATATTTCTAATGCGATTGCCACGATTACTCTTAATCGTCCCGAACGGTTAAATGCGTGTTCACTTGATATGGCGGACGAGATTTCGGATGCCTTGGACAATTTAGAGGATGCGCGGTGCTTGATTATTACCGGGGCAGGACGCGGATTTTGTTCGGGGGCTGATTTGCAAGGCGGCGGCGAAAAGCGAGCGGCATTGGGCGGTAAGGGCAGTTATCTGGCGCTAACACGGCATTATAATCCAACCATGATGAAGCTGGCAAAGCTATCCATTCCTATCATTACTGCCATAAATGGCGCAGCGGCGGGTATTGGGTGTTCCATTGGGTTATGCGGCGATTTTGTTATTGTGGGCAAATCGGGATATTTCCTTCAAGCTTTTGTCAACATTGGGCTCGTTCCAGATGGCGGCGCTTCTTGGATGTTGCCGCGCTTGATTGGTAAGGCCCGCGCCACCGAGATGATGATGCTGGGCGAAAAAATCTATGGTGACAAAGCCGCCGAATGGGGCCTGATATACAAGTGCGTTGAAGATGATGCCTTGATGAAAGAGGCACACACGCTTGCGGCGCGTTTGGCGGATGGCCCAACCCTTGCCTATGGTATCATCCGAAATAATATATTGGCCGCTCTAGAGCATGATTATGCGTATGCAATGAACGCTGAAGCCGATGGCCAGCGTATTGCAGGCAGTTCGGATGATGCCCGCGAGGGTGCAATATCGTTTCTGCAAAAACGCAAAGCGCAGTTTAAGGGCGCTTAAAAATGGCCGATATTAATAACTGGAAAAATGCCGCGGACACAGAAGTTAAGGGTAAAGACTTAACTTGGACTACGCCAGAGGGCTTTGCGATCAAGCCACTTTACACAGAGGACGACGCCAAAGGGCAGGGGATTGATCCCGGACTTCCCGGGTTCGCGCCGTTCACGCGCGGAGTGCGCGCCAGCATGTATGCAGGTAGGCCGTGGACAATACGGCAATATGCGGGCTTTTCAACCGCAGAGGAAAGTAACGCCTTTTACCGCCGGAATCTTGCCGCTGGGCAAAAGGGGCTAAGCGTCGCGTTCGATCTTGCCACCCACCGGGGTTATGACAGCGACCACCCCCGCGTTGTTGGCGATGTGGGCAAGGCGGGCGTTGCGATTGATAGTGTTGAGGATATGAAAATCCTGTTCGATGGCATTCCGCTTGATCAAATGTCAGTCAGCATGACAATGAACGGAGCTGTGATCCCGATCCTCGCCTTCTTCATCGTTGCGGGGGAAGAGCAAGGGGTCGCCCAAGCGCAGCTGGACGGTACGATCCAAAATGATATTCTGAAAGAGTTCATGGTGCGCAATACGTATATATATCCGCCAGAACCATCGATGCGAATTGTTTCAGATATCATCGCATATACCAGCGCCAACATGCCGAAATTCAATAGCATTTCGATCTCTGGGTATCATATGCATGAGGCAGGCGCTACGGCGGTGCAGGAATTGGCCTTCACGATTGCCGACGGGAAAGAATATGTTAAGCGCGCAATGGAAACGGGGCTGGATATTGATGCGTTTGCTGGGCGGCTAAGCTTCTTTTTCGGCATTGGTATGAACTTTTTCATGGAAGTGTCCAAGCTTCGCGCCGCGCGGACATTGTGGCACCGCGTGATGGATGAGCTGGGAGCAAAGGACGAACGGTCTAAAATGCTGCGCACGCATTGCCAGACATCGGGTGTCAGTTTGCAGGAACAAGATCCCTACAACAACGTCGTCCGCACAACGATTGAAGCGATGGCTGCGACGTTTGGCGGCACGCAGTCGCTTCACACCAATGCGCTTGATGAGGCTATTGCGCTACCTACGGAGTTTTCCGCGCGCATTGCCCGGAATACGCAAATTATACTGACCGAGGAAACCGGCATCACCAAAGTCGTCGATCCGCTCGGCGGGTCTTATTATGTCGAGGCCTTGACCGCCGAATTGACCGATCAGGCTTGGAAAATCATCGGCGAGGTCGATGAGCTGGGCGGCATGACCAAAGCGGTTGCATCGGGCATGCCCAAGCGCCTGATCGAAGAAGCCGCGGCGGCGCGTCAGGCGCGGGTCGATAAGGGCGAAGATGTGATCGTCGGGGTGAACAAATACCGGCTAGATATCGAGGATAAGCTGGATACAATGGAGGTCGATAATGACCTCGTGCGACAGGGACAGATTGCGCGGCTAACCCAAATACGCAGCACACGCGATGAGGCTGTGTGTCAGTCGGCGCTAGCTGCGCTTACAGAAGGGGCCAAAAGTAACGGCAATCTGCTTGCCCTTGCCGTAACCGCTGCGCGCGCGCGCGCCACGCTCGGCGAAATCTCTGATGCAATGGAGGCGGTATTTGGACGGTATTCAACCACACCAACACCTGTTAAAAACATCTATGGTAGCGCTTATGAATTCGACAAACGCTGGGCGCAGGTTGTTGAAGGTGTTCAGGCTGTGGAACGCCGATTGGGGCGCAAGCCAAAGCTTATGGTCGCAAAAATGGGGCAGGACGGCCATGACCGCGGGGCCAATGTCATCTCGTCTGCCTTCGGTGATATGGGCTTTGACATTGTATCAGGCGCGCTGTTCCAAACGCCGGAGGAAACGGTGGTTCTCGCGTTGGAAAACAGCGTGGATGTGGTCGGCGCGTCAAGCTTAGCTGCGGGCCACAAGACTTTGATTCCCGAATTGGTCAGAGGATTACGCGAAGCAGGCCGCAGCGACATCAAAGTAATCGCAGGCGGCGTTATTCCGCCGAAAGATTATGATTTCCTCCGCGATGCCGGCGTACAGGGCATTTACGGGCCGGGCAGCAATGTCGTGGAATGCGCAGCGGACGTGCTTCGGCTGCTTGGGCATAATATGCCGCCTGCGGGTGAGTAGGAGCAAGTTATGCCGGGTCCAAGATGCTTATATTGTCTGCGGATCGTGCAGCACGCCAATGACCATCCCGCGAGCCACTATTTGCCGTCTTGGTTTTTTGCGCACTTCCAGGCTGAGCGGTGGTCGGGACAATTTGTGGTGCACATTCGAAATCACATTTTCAAGGTACTTCTGGATATTCAAAGGAATCTTGAACGCCAACCAAGTCTTCGTCATTGCGAGCGAAGCGAAGCAATCCAGTGGTAGCGGCAAACAGTCTGGATTGCCGCGTCGCTACGCTCCTCGCAATGACGGATAATGTGTAAAAAGGAACCTCAAATGACCCACCATCTAGAAACTCTCACCGTCCACGCGGGCTGCGAACCGGACCCCACAACCAACGCTCGGATCACGCCGATTTACCAGACGGCGAGCTATGTTTTTGACAGTGCCGAACATGCCGCAGACCTGTTTGCGCTGAAGCAATTCGGCAATATCTACACCCGCATCATGAACCCCACCAATGCAGCACTGGAGGGCAAGATTGCGGCGCTTGAGGGCGGGGCAGGGGCGCTGGCGGTGGCGTCGGGCCATGCCGCGCAATTGCTGGTGTTCCACACGCTGATGGAGCCGGGCTGTGAGATTGTCGCCGCGAAGAAGCTCTATGGCGGTTCGCTTAATCAACTCGCGCATGCCTTTGCCAAATTTGGTTGGAAAACGTTGTTTGTCGATGCCGATGATCCCGCCAATGTGGCAAATGCGATTAATGACAAGACGCGCGCGGTGTTCATAGAAAGCCTCGCCAACCCCGGCGGCGTGGTGCAAGATATCGCGGCGATTGCCAAGGCCGCGCATGACGGCGGCGTGCCGTTGATTGTTGACAACACCATGGCATCTCCTGCGTTGTGCCGCCCGATTGAACACGGCGCGGACATTGTCGTCCATTCGACCACTAAATTCCTGAACGGGCACGGTAATAGCATCGGCGGCGTGATCGTTGATGCGGGCAAGTTTGACTGGAAGGCGAGCGCCAAATTCCCAACAATGAGCGAGCCATGCCCGTCCTATCACGGCGCAGTCCTGAGCGATGCGGTCGGGCCGATTGCCTTCATCATTGCCTGCCGCGTGCTTGGCCTGCGCGATTTGGGGCCATCGATGGCGCCGATGAATGCCTTCCTCGCGCTGACTGGCATGGAGACGCTGGCACTGCGGATGGAACGGCATTGCAGCAATGCGCTGGCGGTGGCCCAGTGGCTAAAGGCGCATCCCAAGGTCGCATGGGTGCGCTATGCGGGCCTACCTGATGATCCTTATCACGCACTTGCCAAGCAATATCTAGGAGGCAAAGGCGGCGCGGTGTTCACCTTTGGCGTGAAGGGCGGATTTGAGGCGGGGGTAAAGCTTGTCTCCTCGGTCAAGCTGTTCAGCCACCTCGCCAATATCGGCGACACCCGCTCGCTCATCATCCACCCCGCTTCGACAACGCATAGCCAACTGAACGAAGCGGAGCTGCTTTCCGCAGGGGCAGGGCCGGATGTGGTGCGGATTTCGGTGGGGATTGAGCATGTCGATGACATTATCGCGGATCTGGCGCAGGCGTTGGAGGATGCGTGATGGGTATACTTGCTTCCGAAGTCAATTTCTGTCATTCTACCGTTATAGCTTGGAAAGGTAGAAAAAGTGGGAATTCAACTGAACATCAAAAGCGAGGAAGCTTATGAACTGGCCAGTAAGATTGCCGAAGCCGAAGGTATTAGCCTGACACAAGCAGTAATAGAGGCGTTGCGCCGACGTGAGCGTGAAGTTTCCAAAGAGGCTCGTTTCGCCAAAGCTATGGAAATCATCCACGATATGCGCGCCCGCATGTCGCCCGAACTTCTGGCGCTCAACATCGACGAGTATCTCTATGATGAAAACGGCCTACCGAAATGATCATCGACAGTTCTGCGATTGTCGCCATAGTGCGGGGAGAGCCCGAGGCTAAAACATTTTTGGCCAGCATATGGTCGCAATCCGAAACGGCGATGTCGGCAGCAAACTATTTGGAAACGGGCATTGTGATTGATGGCGACGGTGATGCTGTGCTGAGCTCTGGGCTTGATCTACTGCTTGAACAACTCAATATTAAAATTACCTCTGTTACGCCTGAACAGGCGAAAATCGCCCGTCAAGCTTACCGCAATTTTGGCAAGGGTAGCGGGCACAAGGCCCAACTTAATTTTGGCGATTGCTTTGCCTATGCGCTGGCGATGGAGCGCGGGGAGGAACTACTTTATAAGGGCGATGATTTTGTTCATGCGGGATTGGGGCCGGTGGTATGATGGCGAGCGCGAACAGCATCTTTATAGGCGACAAGTTGCTTAACGCTTTCAATACAGGGGATATAGTTTAGTGAAACCAGAAATTCTGATTAGTCTGGCTGGGTTGGCCAGCTTTGGTATCCCCACATCTGTTAATGCTTGTTCTATGATAGCCACGCCAGAAGCTCTTGAAAGCAGGGCCCGAAGCACAGCCGACGCTAGATTACATGCTGATGTGATTGTGATAGGTTATTTGTCTGATTTAATGCCTAAAGAAAATAAAAGTAAAAAAGAAATCCTAGTTAACATTTATGGCATTATATTTCCTGAAAAAGTGCTGCGGGGTATCACAAAGAAAACCTACAGCATATTTGGTCCTCGACACAGTTGTATGATAAATCCCCCTCGTAATCAGTTGATCCAGTTTTATATTAAAAAGTGCAAAAATGTCTGGGATGTTGTTGCCTATGACAGGTTGAGCAAATAAATGTTTAAGAAGATACTCATAGCAAACCGTGGCGAGATCGCTTGCCGCATTATCCGCACGGCCAAGAGGATGGGCATTGCCACCGTTGCGGTCTATTCCGATGCTGACGCGCGCGCGCCATTTGTGCGACAAGCGGATGAGGCGGTACATATCGGGCCGTCGCCTGCTGCTCAGTCTTATTTGCTGGCCGACAAGATCATCGCAGCTTGCAAGGCGACGGGCGCGGAGGCGGTGCACCCGGGCTATGGCTTTCTGTCCGAGCGCACCAGCTTTGCCGAGGCATTGGCCAAGGAAAACATCGCCTTTATCGGCCCGCCCGTGAATGCCATCGCCGCGATGGGGGACAAGATTGAGTCCAAGAAACTTGCCCTCAAAGCAGGCGTCAATGTCGTGCCCGGTTTCGTCGGCGAGATTGACGATACCGAACATGCAGTGCGTATTTCGGCGGAGATTGGTTATCCGGTGATGATGAAGGCCAGCGCCGGCGGCGGCGGCAAGGGCATGCGGCTTGCGTATAACGAGGCAGACGTGCGCGAAGGCTTTGAGGCTACAAAACGCGAGGGGCTGAATTCGTTTGGCGATGACCGCGTGTTTATCGAGAAATTCATCCTGAACCCGCGCCATATCGAAATCCAGATATTGGGCGATCAGCACGGCAATATCCTGTATCTGAACGAACGCGAATGTTCGATCCAGCGGCGGCATCAGAAGGTCGTGGAAGAAGCGCCATCACCCTTTGTCACGCCCAAAATGCGCAAGGCGATGGGCGAGCAATGCGTCGCCCTGTCGCGTGCAGTGGGCTATTATTCGGCGGGCACGGTTGAGCTTATTGTATCGGGTGCAGACCCCACGGGTGAAAGTTTCTACTTCTTAGAGATGAACACGCGGCTTCAGGTCGAGCATCCGGTGACCGAGGCGATTACCGGCATCGATCTGGTCGAACAAATGATCCGCGTAGCCTTCGGCGAAAAGCTGGCGTTCACGCAAGCAGATGTAAAGCTTAATGGCTGGGCAATTGAAAACCGGATTTATGCCGAGGACCCCTATCGCGGTTTTCTTCCAAGCACAGGCCGGTTAGTAAGATATCGTCCGCCCGCGGATACTTGGTTTGCTTCGCCTAAAGATGATGGGCCTGCGAATGGATATGTTCGTGTTGATGACGGCGTGATGGAAGGCGGCGAGGTTTCGATGTTCTATGACCCGATGATTGCAAAGTTGATTACTTGGGGTCAAACGCGTGATGAAGCCGCAGATTTGCAGATCGCGGCGCTTGATGAATTTGAGATAGATGGTCTTGGACATAACATCGACTTTGTGTCTGCCATCATGCAGCATCCAAGGTTTCGTTCAGGCGATCTGACCACGGGTTTTATCGCAGAAGAATATGCGCAAGGTTTCGGGGGCGCGCCTGCTTCCGCCGAACTTACCCGCAGTTTGGCGGCGATTGCGGCATTTGTGGCAACTGCAGAAGCAGACCGGGCACGAAGGGTTAGCGGCCAGCTTGGGGAATATCTTGAGCCGCCATCTGTGTGGCAAATAAAAAATGACGACTTAATTTACGAAGTCGAACTGGACGGCGACAATATGACTGTTGATGGATCTCACTTGGAACTATCTATGGAGTATGCGCCGGGCGATAGATTGATTGAAGCAGAAATCAATCAAGTTCCGCTGACTGTGAAATTAGCTAAATCGCGGGTTGGCTTTACGCTTACTGCGCGAGGGGCATCCCATAAGATTCGTGTTTTGCCCGCATACGCAGCTTCGTTTGCCGCGCATATGATCGAAAAAATTCCGCCGGACATGTCACGCTTTCTGTTGTGCCCTATGCCAGGGTTACTCACTGCATTACACGTTGCAGCAGGGGATAGAGTTGAGGCAGGCCAATCTTTGGCTATAGTTGAGGCCATGAAGATGGAAAATATTCTGCGTGCCGAAAAATCAGGTACCATAAAAACTGTCAACGCAGCGCAAGGGCAAAGCTTGGCCGTCGATGCCGTTATTTTGGAAATGGAATAGACGTACAGTTGTATAAATCATAATCCCTCCTTGAACCATTTGCCACTTTACGTAAGAAGATAGCAGTATGGTAAAACGGGAGGGAAAAATTGTGACCGAGACTGCAGCCTTGCCCATATCTGCACCCGATACGGTGGCAGGTACAGTGGCCGAACACATACCTCAACCTATGCGTGAACCAAGCGCAAAAGAAATACGTCTCGTCATCGCCGCATCATCGGCGGGTACAATATTTGAATGGTATGACTTTTTTATCTATGGAACGCTCGCGGGCATTATTGGCAAAGCATTCTTTCCAAGCGATAACGCCACTTTGGAAACACTCCTTGTGTGGGCTGGCTTTGCGGTTGGCTTTGGCTTCAGGCCTTTAGGTGCAATTTTATTTGGTTATTTGGGAGACAAGCTGGGGCGCAAGTACACATTCCTGGTTACGGTAACACTGATGGGAATTGCAACGGCGGGGGTTGGAATGCTGCCAAGCGCAAATAGCATCGGCATAGTAGCGCCTGTCATCATCCTTTTGCTGCGTATATTGCAAGGGCTTGCGCTTGGCGGCGAATATGGCGGAGCGGCCATATATGTCGCCGAACATTCTCCGCTGGCAAAACGTGGATATTATACCAGTTTTATTCAAGCCAGCGTCGTTGGCGGTTTCGTGCTAAGTTTGGTTGTTGTTCTGACGACAAAATCAATAATGCCTAAAGAAATATTCGAGGCGTGGGGTTGGCGCATACCATTTTTGTTGTCGATACTGCTGCTTGCCATATCGCTTTGGATGCGATTGAAGCTATCTGAAAGTCCGGTATTTCAAGCAATGAAAGCGCAAGGTGAAATTGCTGCAAACCCGTTCAAAGAGAGCTTTAGTTATCCGGGAAACAAAAAACGTATCTTCGTCGCGTTATTTGGAGTTTCCGCGGGACTTACTGTAATTTGGTATACCGCAATGTTCTCAGGCTTAACTTTCTTAAAAAATACAATGCGGGTTGAGGATACCGCCGCAGAGATCATCGTCGGCACGTCTGCTGCGATTGGCATGTCTTTGTTTATTTACTTTGGAAAACTATCTGACCGTGTGGGGCGCAAGAAACCAATTGTCTGGGGATATGCGCTTACATTGTTGGCGCTGTTTCCGCTATTTTGGATCATGGGCAGCTTTGCCAACCCGGGATTGATTGAAGCCACTAAGCGAGCGCCTATCACGGTTAGCGGCCAAAGCTGTGATTTTAATCCGTTTGCTAAAGAACAAATTACACCATGCGGTAAAATATTAGATTATATGACAAAAAAAGGCGCGCCGTATCAGCTGGCAACCAACATGGTGCAACCAGGGCAAGTTCTTGTCTCTGTTGGGGGCAATGCATTATCAACACCAACACCTGCCGAAATGGACAAGGCTTTTTTATTAACAGGATATAATTTTGATAAGCAAATTCCTCCTGCATTAAATATTGCGATTATCATGTTTGCATTGCTTTGCCTCAGCGCACTGTCCGCTGCCACCTATGGACCCGTTGCTGCGCTACTTTCTGAAATGTTCCCGCCGCGAGTACGATATAGTTCAATGTCGATACCCTATCATTTTGGCACTGGATATTTTGGAGGGTTCTTACCGTTCATAGTACTCTATATTGTTGCAAAAACCGGTAATGCATATGCGGGGCTTTGGTACACATTTGGTGTTGTCGCTATGGCATTCGTTGTTGCTTTGTGGGGTTTGAAACCGGGCAAACCTCAAGAATTTGCGCACGATTGATGAATATTGAAAAGCTGCTACAATTTACTGCTCCTACAAAGTTAAGATTGGACGGTGATGCACTAATCAGCAACTGGCGCGCCTTAGCAAAAGCCAGCGGCAAGGCACAAACAGGCGCGGCTGTAAAAGCCAACGCTTATAGTCTTGGCGCAAGGGAAGTGGCCCGCAGATTATTTGAGGCAGGTTGCAAGGATTTTTTTGTGGCGCATTGGCAAGAGGCAGCCGCTATCGCAGATATAGTTCCGCCAAAGTGTATTTCGGTATTGAACGGCGTGGGGGCGTCTGATGTATCTGCGGCAATATGTTTGGGCGCAGTACCTGTTCTAAATACACCCGATCAGATTATGAGTTGGAAGGCCGCAGGTGGCGGGCGGTGCCATGTTATGATCGATACGGGGATTAACCGGCTCGGCATTGGCCCTGAACAAATTTCATCTGAACTGTTTAGCGGATTGGATATCGATATATTGATGTCGCATCTTGCATCCGCCGACGTGGATGTGCCGCAAAATGCAGCGCAGCTTAGTATGTTTAAGCAGCTGTCTATCGAGATACCTGCACGCCGCCGCAGCCTAGCAAATAGCGCAGGGATTATGCTGGGGCCAGATTATCATTTTGATTTAACCCGCCCTGGACTATCGCTTTATGGGGGAGCTGCCCGTTCGGAAATGACGGATTTCATTAAGCAAGTTGCCTATCCGCAAGCGAGGATATTGCAAGTGCGGACCTTAAAGGCAGGCGATACAGTTGGTTATAATGCAACATATGTTTGCCCCAAAGATATGCGCGTCGCCACGGCCGCAATAGGCTACGCTGACGGATATAGCCGCGCGTTTTCGAATGTAGGGCACGTGCGGTATGGCGAAACAGTGCTGTCTATAATTGGCCGGGTATCAATGGATGTGATCACGATAGATGCAACAGTCAGTCCGGAATTAAAAGAAGATGACTGGATCGATATCGCATACGATCTTCCAGCAGCAGCACGCACTTCTGGGCTGTCGCAATATGAATTACTAACGCGGTTAGCTAGCGCAAGATAAAAAGAAGGGGCGCTGAAATCGCGCCCCTTCTTTTTCATTAAGCATTTTAATAATTCACAGATACACCTGCAAAGAAAAATCTTCCTACATTAGAATATACTCCGCCACCATCACCGGTGCCAGTCAAACCAAACGGTGGCAAACTATTGCGAACATTATCAACGCCAGCATAAAATTCAAATTGTTTCGAAGGCCGTACTTCTAACCTGATATTATGATAGAATTGCGATGGATAATATGGAGTGGGGAATGCATCAAAGTTTGATGGCGGACGACCCTGAAATGAAAATTGTGTTTCATATGCACCAATGGTCTGTCTTCCAACATAGCGTCCATTATAGGTAATACCAAAGTTTTCTGAATCCACAGATACAGTAAAGTTTGCTGAGAAACGTGGGTCTCCGAGCGTACTATGTGCTCTTTGGGCGAAGTTTGGATCCGTAATTGACGTGAAAGAGACGCTCTTAATAACATACGTACCAATCGCACGAGCGCTAAATTGAAGATCATCAAATTTCTTGCGATAACTTAGATCAAAATCAATGCCGTTACGTTGAAACTTTTGATAATTGAAAGGTTGATTGAGAAATGCAGGTCCTAGCTTTGCTAAGATAGTATCAGCTACGCCCACAAACGTACGAGTTGTCTGCCCATTGAATGTGCCATTTACCAGTGGGTCTGGTGATGATCTACGGAAAACGGCTGCACAAAACGGATTGTCAAGGCCTACAGGATCATCATAGCAGCGGTTTATGATTGTTTGACCAGACAAACCAGATATCGCCTGCCGTAATGTGATTTTATAGTAATCTACTGACAAAGCAAATCCAGGTACAAAGCTAGGTTGGAATATAAATCCAGCCGTCAGGCTTTTCGCTACTTCAGGCTTCAAATTAATGTTACCCTGATTAAAGCCAGAAACACCGCTTCCGGACGTATTAGTCCATGGACGCGTATCCCCGGGCGCAACCAATATAGTTGTAGGAATTCCCGCTGCAGCGCAATTGCGAACTCGATTTGGATCATCACGAATAACGGTTTGACTGCATGGATCAACTAAACCATTCGCGAATGTTTCTGATTGCGTTGCAAACAAGTTAACTAGATTAGGAGCACGAACAGATCGCGCATAGCCGACACGAAATCTAACATCATCAATAGGAGCAAAAGTACCGCCAAAATTATAGGCGACAACACCACCTGTTCGATTGTAATCGGAATAACGCCCAGATGCTTCCAATGTTAATTCTTTGATAAAACTGTCTTTAATAATAGGTAGTCTAATCTCTCCAAACGTTTCTTTTAATTCGATATAAGGAGGATCAAACGCAGCAATTGCATTCAAAAAAGTTGCGCCACTGGCCGTAATATCGTCATATTTTGAAAAGGCATCTTCTTTTCTGTACTCACCGCCAAACGCCAAACCGATTGGACCGCCGGGTAGTTCAAA
The DNA here is from genome assembly GCA_043778865.1 of Sphingomonadales bacterium. Taxonomy (GTDB): domain Bacteria; phylum Pseudomonadota; class Alphaproteobacteria; order Sphingomonadales; family Sphingomonadaceae; genus Sphingorhabdus_B. Next base: position 7,779 of record JAYWFI010000202.1, on the reverse strand, counting down.
CAAACCAGATGTGTCACCGCTAACAAATGCAGTCGCATTATACTGCGTAGCTTTTGCATCAAATCGTGAAGTATGAATGATATATTTTTGCGCTTCAATGGAAGGAGCGCCCTGCCCAAATAGATTTAGCGGAACGCATGCTGGATCATCATTTGTTGTTATCGCGTCTGCATTTACGGCACAAACGATGTTGCCAGCCCCATTACGTACTGCGTTTGCTGCTTTATTAAAATTAGCTACAAGCACGTTACCGCCCGTTTCATATGAGCGTGTAGTTTTACCATAATTCAATGCAACTTCGTAACTAAGGTTTCCTTTTTCGGAAATATCACCGCGCACGCCGCCTACGAAACGTATGGTTTCCCGCTTATGATCTTCGGCTCTTGTGCCGATATCATTGTTAAACCGTATCATCGAAAATGTCGTTGCACCTACCGGCAAAATAGTCCGCAATGTAGACAAAGCTTGTGCTGATAAAAATGGATTAGTGACATTGAAAACGGCACTAAGCGTTCCTGAAGTAAATGTCGGTTGTGTTGAAGTTTGTGAGGAGTCTATTCGAACATACTTCCCTTCAAAAAACGGAATAAACGCGGGCGAAATTTCAAATTTAGCCAATATGTTTGCTGAATATCTTTTTAATCCAACGGATAATTGTGCACCTTCGACACCTGTTGCTCCGCGTCCGCCTAGAACGGAACCGCCAACTGGACGGAAATCTAAAATAGGATTGTTTCGTAACAACGTTCCATCGGGCTGAAAGAAATAGTTATCTGATAATCTGCCACCTGTAGGTGAAAGTTGTCCAGTACATACTGCAGCAATACGCGCAGCTAATGCAGGGCTTGCCGCGGGACATATTGTAGCGACAGAACCTCCTAATCCTACATTGGAAAACGTAATACCAGGACCGCCAGGACCAAAGAATGTTGTATCTGAAATACCATCTCCTGGGTTTGTCGGTGTACCCTCTGTGCGGGGATCGGTTGCTCCAAAAAATGTACGCTGTGTTTGAACAAATCCTGGAACACCCGTGAACGCACCTGTTTCACGTGCGCGATCGGTCTGGAAAAGGGGGCTTTGGTCTGCATATTCTAAAGCAATAGCAATATTTCCGCGTCCATCAGAAAAGTTTTTTCCAGCAACGCCGCCTATAAAATGCGAACCTCGATCGCCATACTTGCTGATGCCCGCTTGTGCATTTAACCTAAATCCATCATAATTTGTTTTTGTTACAAAATTGACAACACCTGCTATTGCGTCAGAGCCATAAATCGCAGAGTTTCCACCTGTGACAATATCGACACGCTCAACTAAATCAGAAGGTATTGTGTTAGTGTCTACCGTGAATGATCCTGGCGAAGAAGTGACGTGCCGCCGACCATTCACCAGAACCAATGTGCGGTCACCACCCAATCCGCGTAAGTCAAGAGTATTAATACCTGCCGTACCAATAAAGCGGCCTGAATTTTGACTACTAAAAGTGGAACGTAACGCCGGGAGATCATTAAGTGCGTCGCCAATAGAAATATTACTGCTACGGATTAAATCTTCTACTTCTACTGTAGTTATCGGAACCGTACTATTCAAATTTGGACGTTTAATACGTGAACCAGTGACAATGATCTGTGCTTTATCTTCTTCAGCGTTTGTTTCATCTCTCTTTTCTGTTGCATTCGAAGCATCTTGTGCCATTGCCACAACGGGCACTATCATCGATACGCAAAACATAGAACTTGCAAGTAGCAATTGTGATCTAATTTTCATAAATTTCCCCAGCCTTAATATATTTATCTAACACAAAGCTTACTTCTGATCGGCAATCAATCCATATTAGATTATGAGCATCGCTAATTATATTTTTGTTGCATATATACCACTATTAAAGTTTTGGAGATATCCTCAGCTTTTGCTGAAAATTACATTTGGGTGCACGTCCTTGGTACTTTTTTTATTAATATAACCAAACGTACATTTTCAATTACGCTCAATCCAATATACCCACGAAAATGTTGCAGTGCACACTTGCAAGATGCTATCACAGCCAAACCAGTAAATGAGGACTAAGTTATGGCGCGTGCGAGGGGTAGTGGGGAACAGGGTGACCCTATTATAATTAAGAAATATGCCAATAGACGGCTGTATAATACGCAGTCCTCTAAATATATTACGCTTGATTTTTTGGCGGAATTGACACGCAACGAACTTGAATTTCAGGTGCTGGATGCAAAATCCGGGGATGATATCACGCATAACGTTCTAACTCAGATTATCATGGACGAAGAAGCCAACGGCAAAAATTTGCTGCCTGTCGGCTTCTTGCGTCAGCTAATATCGCTATATGGCGATTCTATGCAATCAATGGTCCCTGAGTTTTTGGAAAGCTCGCTTGATAACTTTCGCAAAAATCAAAAACAGGTTCAAAATGCGATTGAAACAGCAATTACATCTGGGCCATTTGGAGGTATTGCAAAACAAAATATTGATTTTGTAAAAGCAGCCCGAAAAGCTCTAGTTCCCGGACTTACTGGACAGCATAACATACAAAAGCCAAGAGAAGACGAAATTGCTGAACTGAAACGTCAGCTTGCCGAATTACAGGCCCGGGTAGATAAAATAGGTCAGTGAACTTTGCGCACTCCCGAACACCATAACAAAAAACGGATATAACATTGATTAAACACGCATTGAACTCTCGCCGCGCGATTGATTTTGCCGCTTGGTACCAAGAAGTGATTTCGCAAGCCGATCTGGCTGAAGAATCTGGTGTGCGCGGATGTATGGTTATTAAGCCGTGGGGATACGGTATATGGGAACGTATCCAAAAATTAATGGATATTGAAATCAAAGCAGCTGGCGTTGAAAATTGTTATTTCCCTCTTTTTATTCCGTTGTCATACTTTGAAAAAGAGGCGGATCATGTGGATGGTTTTGCCAAAGAAATGGCGGTCGTTACGCACCACCGGCTGATCCAGCACGACGGCAAGCTTGTACCTGATCCTGAAGCAAAGCTTGAAGAGCCGCTGGTCGTTAGGCCTACATCAGAAACGGTAATTGGTGCGGCGATGGCGCGGTGGATACAAAGCTGGCGGGATTTGCCGATGCTGACCAACCAATGGGCCAATGTTGTCAGGTGGGAAATGCGCACCCGGATGTTTCTGCGCACCAGCGAGTTTTTGTGGCAAGAAGGCCATACCGCGCATGCCGATAAAGCAGGTGCACTTGAGGAGACGCTGCGGGCGCTTGAGATGTACCGTGCGTTTGCGCAAGGTCCGCTTGCAATGCCCGTTGTCGCCGGCGAGAAGCCCGAAAATGAGCGCTTTCCTGGAGCCGATGCAACCTATTCCATCGAAGCAATGATGCAGGACGGTAAGGCGCTGCAGGCCGGCACATCACATTATCTCGGTACAACTTTTGCCGAGGCGGCGGGCATTCGGTATCAAGACAAAGACGGCAATCACAGTCTGTGTCATACCGCCAGTTGGGGTGTTTCAACGCGGCTGATTGGCGGGGTGATCATGACGCACGGGGATGACGACGGATTACGCTTGCCGCCGCAAATTGCGCCGCAGCAGATTGTGATCGTTCCGATGTTGCGCGAGGATGACGGCGATGTCGCCGTGCTCGATTACTGCCGCACGCTGGCTTCTGATCTGCGGGCGCAGTCTGCATTTGGAGAACCGCTGCGGGTGTTGCTGGATAGCAAGGCGATAAAGTCTCAGACAAAACGCTGGAACTGGGTAAAGAAAGGCGCACCGATCATTGTCGAGGTAGGCCCTCGCGATGTCGCAGAAGGAAAAGCGGCCGTTATTGAGCGCGTCAATTTGTACAAAGATGACGGCAAATTAAATACGCAATTCATGGTGCGTAGCGATTTTGTAGCGGCTGCAGCGCAAATGATTGAACAATGCCAAGCCCGTTTGTTTGATGAAGCAAAAGCCCGGCTAGAGCAAAATATTCACCGCAATGTTACCGATCTTGCCAAACATTTTAAGGGCGATGAGAAAAAATTTGCAGGATGGGTAGAGGTGCAATGGGCGCGGCCCACAGGCGCGGCGCTGGATAAAGTAGTGCAGCAGTTGAAAACGCTCAAAATCACGATGCGCAATTCGCCGATAGGCAGTGCGCCAGTAGACGGAGTTTGTTTCTTTACAGGCGCAAAAGCGGTGGAACGGATACTGATTGGGCGGACGTACTGATAATCGTGGGAGCGAGTAAATGCGTAGAATGATATCTACTTTAGGCATAGCAACATTGTCATTAACACTATCGAGTGTGACGCATGCAGGCACGTCTGCGCAGATTGAGAAGCGTTATAGTCAGGGTTATATGGATTGCCTTTACAACGGTGATAATACTACCGATTTATGCGCAAGCGATGAATACAAAATCCAAGATGGCCGATTGAACCAAGCTTATATCATGGTAATGAACAGACAGAATAAGGCAGGCAAGGCCAAACTTCGAGCGTTCCAGCGTGCATTGATTGTCAATCGCGATGCCAATTGCAAAAAGAATTCATCGGTTGCTACAGTTGAATCGGAATGCAAAATAAATGAGACAATTGCGCAGACAATCTGGTTGGAAAAATATCGCTAAATAATAGTTATTACTTAAAGACGGGGACTTACCATGCGTTCAAATTTAATTATTACAGCAGCCTTAGCGATTATTGCTGCTATGCTGCCCGGCGGAATTAATGCTGCGACGCCGGATCAAATTCAAAAAAGACATACAAAAGCATATGATTATTGCCTGAACAGCGGTGATGCCGAACAAGGCGTGCAACCTGCTATGAACGCTTGTGCATATGACGAATATACGCGGCAAGATGGACGGCTTAATCAAGCATATATCATGGTAATGAAGCGGCAAAAACCGGCCGCTAAAAACAAACTCAGATTGTCTCAACGTGCGTGGATTAAAGGCCGCGATGCGACATGCAAAGAAGAAAGGGATCAGTATGAGGGCGGATCAATTGCGCCGCTTATGTTCCATGAGTGCATGGCCAATGAAACGATAAAGCGCACGTTATGGCTGGAGCAGTATCATTAATTGAGTGTTCGCGTTTCAGGGGCTATGCCCGTAGGAATAAATTGCGTATCGCGCGAGTATGGTCAAGCCAAACACTCCCAAAGATCGCCCCATCGGCTTGCCTACCCGCAAGCAAATACTCGCATTTATCGAAAGTAGTGAGCAGCCAGCGGGTAAGCGCGAGATTGCGCGTGAGTTTGGGTTGCGCGGAGCCGAGAAGATCGCGCTCAAAACGCTGCTGCGTGATATGACGGATGAGGGCCTCGTCAACTTAGAACCGGGCCGCGCGTTTCACAAAATGGGCGGCGTACCCCGCGTTACCGTGCTAAAAATAATTGAGATAGATGGCAGCCAGGCGATTGCCGTGCCTGAGCAATGGGAGGGCGAAGGGATGCCTGTACCCAAGCTGCGTGTTATCGAAAAAGGCCGGCGCGGCGCACTGGGTGTGGGCGACCGTATATTGGCGCGGACAGAACAAGCCGGATCTGGGCATCTTGCGTATCCGATCAAGAAACTGCCCAAGGCAAGCGAGCAATTGCTGGGCGTAGTTGAAAAGGCGGAGAATGGACGTTTTTTTCTTAAGTCTGTCGACAAAAAAATGCGGTTCGATACGCCCATAAGCGATGTGGGCAATGCATCCGCTGGGGATTTGGTGCTGGCAGAGATGACAGGCAATGCTGCGCGGCGTTCTGCAAAAGTAACCACTGTGCTGGGTGATCCGTTTGCGCCCAAAAGCTTTAGCCTGATCGCTATTCATAAACATGGCATACCCAATGAATTTACCACTGAAACAGAGGCAGAAGCGCTGGCTGTATCCAGGCTGCCGATTACCACCGAACGCCGCGAGGATTTACGCGCGCTTCCTATAATTGCCATCGACCCGCGTGATGCCCGCGATTTTGATGACGCGATCTGGGCGGCGCCTGATGATGACGCCGCAAATAAGGGCGGATTTCGGGCTATCGTCTGTATCGCCGATGTTAGCTACTATGTCCGATCAGGAAGCCTGTTAGACCGCGAAGCAACCAAACGCGGCAACAGCGTCTATTTTCCCGATCTGGTTGTTCCGATGTTGCCGCACAGCCTGTCTTCGGACAAATGCTCGCTGCGTGCAGGGGAAGACCGCGCTGTGCTCGCTTGCCATATGGTTATTGATGCAAACGGCAATGTCACCTCATCACGCTTTACCCGCGCGGTGGCTCGCATCGCGTCCAATATTGCATATGAAGATGCGCAGGCCGCAATCGACGGCAGGTTAGATCACGCAATGCTGGAGCTTGCATTAAAGCCATTATGGGCGTGCTGGAAATTGCTGTTCAAGGCACGGCAAAAGCGTGAACCTTTGGCGTTGGATTTACCGGAACGGCGGATTACGCTAGACGATCAGGGTAAGGTTACAGGCGTTGCCGTGCGCGAAACATTGGATGCAAACCGCTTGGTTGAAGATTTCATGATCGCTGCAAATGTTGCGGCGGCAAAGGCATTAGAGGCGAAAAAGTCCGCCTTAATATACCGCGCACACGAGGAACCAAGCCGGGAAAAAATGGTCGCGTTAAAAGACTACTTGAAGACATTCGATATGGAATTTGCGCTTGGCCAGGTGGTGCGCCCTGCAACGTTTAACAAGATAATCAAGCAAATCGATAATGACGAAGTGCGCCCGCAGATCATGGAGTCGGTACTGCGTAGCCAGACCCAAGCTTATTACAGCCCGCGTAATGTCGGACATTTCGGGCTTGCACTGGGAAGTTATGCACACTTTACATCGCCCATCCGGCGTTATGCCGACCTGATTGTACACCGCGCATTGGTTAGCGCCTTTGATATGGAAATGCCAAAGCCGGTCAATACAGACCTGAAACCAGACACTGGGCTTTCCGCCGCTGCTGTCGTCAAATTAGAAGCCACCGCCGAAGCCATCAGCCGAACCGAACGCCGCGCCATGGAGGCAGAGCGGGAAACAACCGACCGTTATGTCGCCGCATTTCTTGCGCAATATGTGGGCGAGGTTGTCGATGCGCGGATTACAGGCGTTCAAAATTTTGGTTTCTTTGCCACTGTTGAAAGCATAGGCGGCGACGGACTGGTGCCTGTATCCACATTGGGATCGGATTACTACAAATACGAAGAAAGCAGCCAAAGCCTTATCGGCGAGCGCACAGGTACGCAGTATCGTCCCGGCATGCGGTTAAAACTGCGCCTTGCCGAAGCCAATCCGATTAGCGGGTCGCTGCGATTTGAGTTGCCCGAGGGCGGATCACCTGCGCGCGGGGATCGCGGCCGATTTGGCGCGAGAAATAATGGCGGCGGCGGCGATATAAAAGGCAAATTCAAAGCGGGTAAACGCGGGCGTCCCGCAAACATCAAACATAAAGGCAAAAAGAGGTAACTACTTTCTAACTCAGCTTATCAATTGCATCGTCATCTAAGGAGCCTGGTATAACCATCACAGGACATGGTAACGTGCCTGCGTTATTTCCTGCAAAATGTGCCACCAGCGGCCCGGGTGCCCCCTGCGCCGCTGCGCCTAGAACTAGTGCTGCGATTTCAGGATGCGCGTCTAGCATTGCTTTCACAACTTCTACGCCGTCACCTGCTTTTACGGTTATGTTGGGACGCTGCCCCGATTCTTGATAAATAGCGCCCGCTGCAGTCATTACCAATTCTTCGGCGCGGTGTAGCGCCTCTGCTTCCATGGTGGCTTGTACGCCGCCCCATGCCACAAAATCCGATTGTTCCACTAAT
>JAYWFI010000201.1:0-2382 GCA_043778865.1 Sphingomonadales bacterium | reverse complement strand
TTTTCCAGAGGACGCGCAAAATATTATCCGTGCCAGCGAAGATCTTTATTACCGCCTAGAACGGATTAATAACGGCATAAGACGTCAAAACGCTGATATCCCGATGCCACATACGCTGCGCGACCGGATACTCCAAGCTTTTTGAAATTTCACGCTAAAGCTTTGATTATCGACCTTCCGAATTTCACAAATGTAAATAATGGTCATATTGATAAAAATACCTTGCGTCCCGATTCGGGACATGCGATTCATTTGTAATCGGTAGCCCAAGCAAATTCTCAGGGGGAGAATAGTGTATGGTGCGTAATACAGTTTCTGGCGCTCATTCTCGCGATACGGCTGTGCATGTGAAGCAATCCTCTGCTAAAAATAAAAAACAGGTGACGTCTCCTCTAAGGTTATTGACAGCTGATGCGGGTAGTGCCGCTCTTATTGAAGGATTGCATGTCACGCAGGTGCCCATCCACGAACCTGAAGTTACGGACAAAAAACTCGGTTCAACCAAAATTAAAACAAAGCTAAAAATAAGTCCCAAAAAAACCGCTAAAACAAAGACCAAGTTGCCTGCGAAGGTCGCAAAGAAGACGGCATATAAAAGCCCGGCCAAACGGGCGCCGTCCGCTAAATCAAATGTACCTGCAGCGCTTGATGCGGGTCCGCCGTGGCACTTACAGCCCATTGAGTGTGCGGCAAATCCCAATGTGTCACCTTTGCCGCGCGGTGTCTCATTGCAAGTTTATAGCAAAAACAACTGGCTGGGCAGCGTGAAATATTGGGTGCGCAGCAACGTATTCTCTTTCTTTAATCAGCAGAAAAAAACGGTGGCTGTTATCCGACCCAATCCAAAAAAACTAAATCCTCGCGAAATGGTGGCTGAGCTTAACCGCTTGGCCGAAGAAAACCGTACGCTTCACAGGCAAATATCAAAGCTTCAGAAGGATATATAAGATATCTCCAGATGCACTTGTTATTTGGATAGGTTTTTTTCGAGAACAACAAAATAAAGATCATCTCGCTTAGGCAAGCCAAATTGCGGATCGTTATAAGGAAATGGCAACGTTTCTCCATTGCGCTGATACCCGCGTCTTTCATACCACGATATCAACTCTGTTCGCTGCGCAATAACCGTTAAGCGCGCTCTAGACACTAACCACATCTGCTTCACAAAATCTTCGGCGGCTTGCAAAATTGCGCGCCCTACCGCTGTATTCTGTGCCCCGGGACGCACGGTAACCATACCTATATAACCATAGCCCGCATGGCGCTGCAAAGCGGCGCAGCCCTCAAGGGTCTGGGTATCATCGAACACCAATATAGTTTGTTCAGGATCAGCAATGATATCTGCCAACATAATCTCGTCTATGCGCTGACCATCCAGCAAATGTGCTTCGCTTGTCCAGCCTGCTTTGCTGCGTTCCCCGCGATACGCCGAACCAACTAAGTCATTCAGCGCAGGTATATCTGCAAGCTCCGCAATGCGATAAGCCGCCTTAATCACTGTCACACTTTCTCCTCTCGCCACATTCCCGGTGCTAGATCACCTAGCACCCATTGACCAATCGCACGGCGTATTAACCGCAGCGTAGGGTGGCCCACTGCTGCTGTCATGCGCCGCACTTGGCGATTGCGTCCTTCATGTATCGTCATTTCGATCCAGCTATCCGCCACAGTTTTACGCACACGAATGGGCGGATCACGCGGCCAAACGTGCGGATCGTCAATCCGCTGCACCAATGCAGGCAGCGTTTGGCCTTCTTTCAATTGCAAACCGCCGCGCAACAACCCAAGAGCTTTTTCGTCCGGTGCGCCCTCAATCTGCACCAGATAGGTCTTTGGCATCTTAAATCTTGGATTTGATATCCGCGCTTGTAAGCCGCCATCATCTGTAAGCAACATCAACCCTTCACTGTCCATATCCAGCCGGCCTGCTGGATAGACTCCAGGCACGGCGATGTAATTCGACAACGTTGCCCGCGGCGAACCTACGCTACCCTTGTCCGTAAACTGCGGCAAAACGCCAAAGGGTTTATTAAATAAAATCAATTTACTCACCGCATACACCTCGTAGCCTATTGCCAATTATAGTTAATCCCGTCCTTCGATGTAGATCGGTAAATCCAAATTAACCATATATGCAAATCTAATTCTAATTGCATGGCATTAAGGCCGGATAAATAATAAATCGGAGCAATACATGTCACCAGGAAACATCATTGTAATCTTAATGTCACTGGGTTCGGCGAGTGTTTTTCTGGCATTGGTTGTTGGAATGGGCGGCGGTGATGCCGCTGTTATGGTGGCAAGCGTGGCAAGCATGACGCCCGCTGCACGCCGTAAGGCGCGGTTTGAGCAGCTCGATGAAATGACCAAAGCCGCCGATGA
>JAYWFI010000200.1:0-10680 GCA_043778865.1 Sphingomonadales bacterium | reverse complement strand
ATCCATAAATCATGCTGACCCGGGAAACTTTGTGAAAGCTGCATGCTTTCACTGGGAGGTGTATACACATCATTGCCTCCGCCGATTACCAGCACAGGTTTTTTGAATGTGCGTGCAGCGCTGATCGGGCTGATACTGGCAGGCCATACATCATATAATACCGGCGATTGATAGGTCAGCATGCGCGTTAGTATTGCCGCGAATATGCTGCCGCCTTTGGCTCTCAAGCGGTTGCGGATGGCGCGGTCTATGTCGGGATAGACAGCTTGCAGGATCATGGCATCGACAGGAAGTGGGCCTTCTTCGCCCAGCAAAGACGCCGCTCCGCCAAGCGACACGCCAATTACACCGATTTTTGAACGCGGGCGGTTTTGTTTGATCCACTGCATCGCCGCTTGCGCATCGCGGGCTTCGAACAGGCCAAAGCTTTTGCGCGCCGCTTGCGATTCGCCGTGCCCGCGAAAATCAACCGCCATTGCAGAGTAGCCCGCTTTATTAAGCCAACCAACATGGCTTTTGAATTAAGCACGTGATGCGCCATTACCATGTAGCATCAGGATGACCGGGGCGTCCTTTTTGGCCACAGGGAAAAAGCTTGTCGCTATCCGGACATCATCGCCTGCCGTGAGTGGGATCTCTTGTTCATTGGATGCAAGCTTGCCGACATCAGACGGCGTTGCCCGCGTAGCCAATTGGCCGACGCCTAGTATAGCTAGAATACAAGCGAAAGTTAGAATTGGTATGGCGATTGCCACTCTCGATATCCATCTGTGCATGCTAAAAATCAATCCTCGTCCTGCACCCAAAAGACAAAAGCGTGTTTGGCATCAAAGCCAATCACGCCAGCGTCAAATGTAGACTGCGATAAGCTATACCAAGAAATGCTATTTGGCTCCATCCAATTGCCGTTGGTGAAAAACAATGCGCTGTCGTCTAAATCGCGTAAAGCCTCACTTACCGATTTGACAACACCTTGAGAGGGCTTTCTACCCAAGCCATAGGCCAAGCTTTGCGTACTTATATATGCAAGCAGATAAGCTGCATCTGAGCGTTCAAGGGAAACCATTTGACTCGCATCAAATTCGGTTTGTTGAGGGAATCCGATATTTTTCAAAATCGCTGCAAGCATTTCACCATCGCGAACATCAGGCCGCTCTCCAACCCAATGCGAACTCCAACGATTTTTGCCGTACCGTTTGAGCAATTGAGTGAGGTTTTCCATACCAGACTAATGCCCTGCCTGCTCCCCGCGCTCTAGCCCGCTGGCCGCAAGCTGCGCGTCGATCATGGCCATCAGGCGCGCAAGCCCCGCCTCGCTAGAGGCCTCTGCGCGCGCAACCAGTACGTCCTGCGTATTGGAAGCACGTAGCAGCCACCAGCCGTCGGGTGTGTTTACCCGCGCGCCGTCGGTGGCGTTCACATCCGCACCGTCTGCCTCTAATCGCGCTAGCACTTCGCCGATCACCGCGAACTTGCGGCTCTCATCAACTTGGAAACGCATTTCGGGCGTGTTGATCATGTCGGGCATTGCGCTGCGCAATTCGGTTACGCTTTTGCCGAGTTTAGCCGACGCGCGCATCAGACGCATCGCGGCATAGATCGCATCGTCAAATCCGTAATAATCATGCTTGAAAAAGATATGCCCGCTCATTTCCCCGGCCAGCGGCGAGCCTGTTTCCTTCATTTTGGATTTAATCAAGCTGTGCCCCGTTTTCCACATCAGCGGCTCTCCGCCCAGATCGCGCACGCGGTCAAACAAAGCCTGCGATGCCTTCACATCGGCGATAATCGTCGCGCCGGGCACTTCGCCAAGCACGTCTTCGGCATAGATTTGCAGCAGCTGATCGCCCCAGATAATCCGGCCCTGACCATCAATCGCACCGATCCGGTCGCCATCGCCGTCAAAGGCCACTCCGAAATCGAGGTTCTTGTCCGCGACAAGCTTTTGCAAATCCACCAAGTTGGCAGGGTCGGTAGGATCGGGATGATGATTGGGAAACTGTCCATCCACATCCACAAACAGAAGGTGATGCTCACCCGGTATCATCTTTACCAGTCGTTCAATAACCGGTCCTGCCGCACCGTTGCCCGCGTCCCAGCCTATACGAAATGGTTTGTCGGGCGCGGTTCCTGCCAAACGTTCAAGATACTGGTCCATGATATCGTAATGTTCCGACGTACCCGCACCATCATCCCATTCGCCCGCCGCCGCCATCGTGCCCAGCAATTGAATGTCGGCTCCAAAAAAAGGCGCGCTTTTGTGGACCAGTTTGAAGCCATTATAATTGGCGGGATTGTGGCTGCCAGTTATTTCGATACCGCCGTCAACGCGGTCAAGTACTGCCTCGGCATAATATAGCATCGGCGTTGGTCCCATGCCGATGCGCAACGCATTTATGCCGCTGTCGTTTAAGCCGCGCACCAGCGCCTCTTCGAGCATCGGTGAGCTTAACCGGCCGTCATATCCCACCGCAACCATGCGCCCGCCGCTGCGCCGAACGATGCTGCCAAATCCGCGGCCAATGGCATACGCGTCATCTGCGCCCAATGTTTCGCCGATGATGCCGCGAATATCGTATTCACGCAGCGATGTGGTATGGAATTTGTGGGTTTTGGGAGAAGTCATCGGGTCGCTCCGGTAATAAATGTCAGGGTTTATTATTTTCAAGATCTGCCAGTAACAGATCACGTGCTTGATTCAACGCGCTCGCATCATTTTTGTTGCCGCCTGTATCGGGATGCTTTTGCGCAATCAGTTTTCGGTGACGGGCGCGGATAGCGGCGGCATCATCATGCACAGATACCCCCAAAAGCTGCCTGGCTTTGTTTATATGATATGCAGAGCCTTGTTTGCGGCTCAAACCATATAGCCGCTGTGTCAGGCCGATATACCATGCAGCAGCAACGGCGATGATAGCTATGCCAATAACAAATCCGCCCTTCATTACCAATCCAGCGCCTGCCATTGCTAGCAGCACAGGCGGCAATTGCGCGCCCTTAATCTTGCGCGTCCAATATGCCCAGCCAATCAACGCAGCAATGAACGCCGCCAAAACTGGCATTAGACCAGACGAGCGCTATGCAGGTCAGGCAGGTTTAATCCAGCAACTAGCTCGCGTAATTCTTGGCGCGCCACAATATGCGCGGTCGCCAGTTGTCCCAAATGGCCTTTATCGATCAGCGTCAGGCCAGAAGGAAAAAGCTCGCGGTAAATAACGCGCTCGTTAAGGCCCGGCACACTGCGAAACCCCGCACGGCGCGATAACTCGGCGATGGCGTCGGTCATCCGCTGTTGATTACGGGCTTCTGTATTGTGCAGGCGGTTGCGCACCACCACCCAATCAATGGTGACGCCGTCCGATTTTGCCCGTTCTTTACGTGCTTCCCAAATAAGCTCAGCATAAAAACTTAGCCGTTTGACCTTAAAGCTTTCGGCATCAACTTGGCCGATCAGGTCAAAGTCAACAAAGCTGTCGTTAATCGGCGTGACCAAAGTGTTGGCACGTGTGGCGACATAGCGGGCATAGGGATCATCACGGCCCGGCGTATCGAATATCAAGAAATCATGACCCGCCGAATAACCCGCAGACATCTCCTCCAGTGCCGCCAAACTGTCGCCTGTAAACACGTCAAATTCGGGAATAGGCAAAGTAACGCTGCGCCGCTTCATCGTTTCGGCGCGATTTTCCATATACCGGTACATGGTACGTTGCCGCGTATCCAAATCGATGCAGGCCACTTTTGCGCCCCGCGCCGCAAGCGCAATGGCCACGTGTACGGCGGTGGTAGATTTGCCGGTACCGCCTTTTTCATTAGCAAAAACGATTGTGCGCGCGCCAGCCATATTGATTGTGTTGCCCCCTGTTTATATGCTCCGCTCAAATATGCCTTGAACAGTACGTGCCGCGCCGCGCATAGACAAACGAGTTAAGCTCTGACTAATGCCATAACTAAGGCCGCCTTTGCATGCAAACCATCAATACGATTCCTGATTTACGCAGCCATGTTACGGCGTACCGCCGCGCCGGCAAAACAATTGCCTTGGTACCCACAATGGGCGCGCTGCATGCCGGGCATATGACGTTGGTTGAACAGGCCGCCCGTCATGCAGGCGCCGTGATTGCTTCGATATTTGTAAACCCCGCGCAATTTGGTGCAGGCGAAGACCTAGATGCTTATCCCCGCGCACCAGAACGCGATCAGGCGATGCTTCGTGATGCAGGAGTAAGCGCATTATGGTCCCCATTACCGTCCACAATATATCCAGCAGGTTTTGCCACCAGCATCCATATGACGGGGCCAAGCGAGGGATATTGCGGGGCAGCCCGGCCGGGGCATTTTGACGGTGTGGCGCTGGTGGTGGCCAAATTGTTTAATCAGGTTCAGCCCGATTTTGCGTTTTTTGGCGAAAAGGATTTTCAGCAGCTGGCCGTCATCCGCCAAATGGCAAGCGATCTTGATTTTGCGGTCCACATTATTGGCGTGCCGATTGTGCGTGATGCAGATGGGCTGGCGCTTTCGTCTCGCAATGTTTATTTGAGTGCAGCGCAAGGAACAGCTGCGCTTGCTTTGCCCGCCGCGATGCACAATGCGGCACAGCAAATCCGAAGCGGCGGCGATGTTTCGGAAATATGCGCGCGCGCAATTCGTGATATTTTAGCAGCAGGATTTGAAAAAGTTGATTATTTTTCTTTGGTGAATGCAGCCACATTGCAGCCACTTGAAGCACTGAGCATCGCGCCTGCACGCTTACTGATTGCGGCGAAAATTGGCAATACGCGGTTGATTGATAACGTCGCGATTTGATACCCTGCGCACGGTCTGACTTAAATTAATCGGACCTTCGTTAACTATTTGTTATCCATCTTAGGGTGAATTGGCCTTCTTGAGTTTTTATGTGGGGGCAACAACATGGGTAACAGTATAAAGAGTGCAGAGTTTTTGATGGAAAGCCGCTTGGCAGATGCCGCACGCGGTGACGTTAATGCATTGTTCGATTTGGGCATCGCATTTTCAACCGGAAGCAGCAGCGTGGATGTGGATATGATTGAAGCGCACAAATGGTTTAATCTTGCTGCGCTTAATGGCAGCGAGGAAGCGATGATGTGCCGCGCCGATATCAGCGATGATATGACCGCACGCGAAATCGCCGAGGCACAGCGCCAAGCCCGCGCGTGGTTGCAATCAACAGAACGCCGTGCCGCTTAATTAAGGGTTGGGTTCTAGCTGACCCAGCTGAGCGGCTTATGCTATATGTATGATTTTATGCTATAAATGATATCGTGAGATTTGGAAAGTCACACTAAGGTCTCACCTAAATCGTTTTCGCGGCGAATTGGAAAGTCACACTAAGGTCACACCTAAACGGTTACGTCAAAACGGTTTTGACTAGGCATTCTATGCGTAAAGAAAACCGGGGTTTCATGGGTGTTGGCAAGTTGGATAGCTTCATGGGTCATCCATAAATGTAAAGCATATCCGCCATGCTGTAGGAAAGCGGTGTATAACGCAAAGCGTAAATCTTAGTTGCCGGTGTACTGAATAAATGCGTTCGCTTGATAATTTAATCGTCACCCTGGACTGGTTTCACCGGCGGTGACTTCGTTTCAGGGCCCATCTGGCCCGTCCAAGCACTGCGGCCGCGGCACCATGGATCCTGAAACGAGTTCAGGATGACGATGTTTGATGAAGCACGCTTCGGTTCTATTCAATAAATCTATCTTGCTTATTCCTGGCCTGACTTGCGCGCATGCCATTCGGCGAGCGATTGTTCCAAGCGGCGTCCGGCAATCTCGCGCCCGGCCTCTCTTGATAATCCCAGTGACTGTGACATTGGCCCGCCCATCAGCGAGTCTCCGAGCGCAAGCAACACAAGCTCCAAGGTAAGCTCGTGCAGCTGCGTACTTTCGTGGCCGCTTTCGGCTATCTCATCGACCAACGCATGTATGGTGTCCACCACAGGGTTAAGCGCATCCTCGTTGCCAGATAATAGCATCCACGATGCCAGCGCGCCTGCGCCTTCGCGGTCAAAAGAATCAAATATTAAATCAGCAAGACGTTGCGGCGGCATTTGACCGCCCTGCACTTGCGGCACCGCTGCGCCAATATTTGCACATATCCCTTTGGTCAGATATTCTGCCAACGCCCGTTGCAGCCCGGATGCGGACCCAAAATGATGCAGCAAATTGGCGTGCGTCCGCCCGATACGCGTTGCAACTGCCTTCAGCGTCACAGCCTGCGGTCCTGTTTCAATCAGCAGCAGCCGCGCCGCTTCAAGCGCCGCATGGCGGCTTGCCTCTGGGCTTAGCCGGCGAGGAGATACTTTTGCGGTGGCCGCAGCGAGTTTTGATACAGACATAATTGCACGGCCCCAGATATGATTGCGCAACATGAACTTAGCGCCGCCAATCAGCAAGGGGTAAAAACAAATCTGTTATGCTGCGATCAGCTGCGCATCGTAAGGTGTCAGATAATCCATGGGCATGTTCCGCCGTGCGTTTGCCATATCACCTGCATCTTTGGCGGATAAGCTGCGTTCATACAATGCGCATGGAGCCGTGCGCCCTCGGCCTTTGCTATACCGCATTTCAACGCGGCCTGTTGCGTGAAAGCCAACTTTATACAGCACGCTGCCTGATGCAGTGTTGTCCGTGAAATGTCCGGCGATCAAATGGCGGTGACCAATCGCAGCGGCGATGCCCACAACGGCGCCGGCCGCTTCGCTTGCGTAACCAAGGCCCCAATATGGCCGCGCAATCCAATATCGCAATTCTGCCTGTCCCGCGCGGTTGCCTATGCCGCAGCTACCGATTAAACGGGGCGGGCCGTCGGTGCGCTGGAACAATAGAAAATTGGGATAGCAGACGTCATGCTGTATAGCGGCAAATTGGCGAGCATCCTGCGCGCGGTATGGCCACGGAGCAGACGCCAGATTACGCACAATCGCTTCATCGGATATCGCGCTGCGTATGGCCTCGGCGTCCTCGGGCCAGCTTGGCCGCAGCATTAATCTGTCTGTACGTGCGAACATATCTTCTCTCCAATATTGGCAATTATGTAGCGCGGCTGCGTTACAGTCATGCGACAAGTGGTCCCGGGGACGGGCCATTGACAGAGAGAAACAGGCAAAAAGAAAGGGAGACCGGATGATCCGTCTCCCTGTCAGGTGAAGCGTTCTTTTGCAAAGCCCGCTTCCGGATCATCCTTTCGGACAACCCATATTTGATTGTCCAAATTTATTCGGCGGCCATCGCTGCTATATCGATCGATACATATTTTCGGCTAAGCTTGCCCGCATGAAAACGCACACGTCCAGCTTGCAGCGCAAACAACGTATGATCGCGCCCGATACCAACATTGGCGCCGGGATATACTTTGGTACCGCGTTGACGAATGATGATGTTACCACCAATCACTTCTTCACCGCCAAATTTCTTAACGCCAAGACGGCGGCCTGCTGAATCGCGGCCGTTTCGTGACGAACCACCTGCTTTTTTATGTGCCATGGTGCGATCTCCTTACTTACTTGCTTATTTATCTTTACCGGAGGCTAATTCAGCCTGATCTGCTTTTGCGCGCGGGGGCTTTCCAGCCAGCAATTCCTTGGCTTGATCGACCCACTCTTCTTTTGTTGCGCGGCCGCCAAGCTTAAGCTCGGTATCCCATTTTGCGATTGCGGCATCGTCCCATGCGGCAATATCGTTCCAGCTTTCGATGCCCGCTGCACGCAGCTTCTTTTCGATCGCAGGACCCACACCAGAAATCAGCGACAGGTTCGATGCGTCAATATCGGCGTTCTTTGCGGCAGAAACTTTTGGAGCAGCCGCAGCTTTTTCGGCTTTCGGCGCAGCTTCTTCTTTCGCGACCGCTACCTTTTTAACGACGGCAGGTGCCTTCACATCGCCCACTGCAGTAATGCGGAGCAGCGTAAGGCTTTGGCGGTGGCCTTGCTTGCGGCGGTAATTATGACGGCGGCGTTTTTTGAAAACGATGATCTTTTCACCGCGTTCTTGCGCAATGATCTCGGCAGAA
Organism: Sphingomonadales bacterium; assembly: GCA_043778865.1. GTDB lineage: Bacteria > Pseudomonadota > Alphaproteobacteria > Sphingomonadales > Sphingomonadaceae > Sphingorhabdus_B. Next base: position 2,649 of record JAYWFI010000200.1, on the reverse strand, counting down.
ACAATAAGGCCCTTAAGATCCGCAGGCTTGTCGCCTTCACCAGCAAGCAATATATCGTCGAGCGATACCTTATCACCAGTTACACCCGGCAGTTTTTCGACTGCGATTTTATCTCCAGCGGCTACGCGATACTGCTTGCCGCCAGTGCGCACGATTGCGAACATGGCTATACTTATCCGTTCCAAAATTTGGCGTTCAATATGATTCTACGCAGCTGTTAGCCCGCAGAAATCCAACGCATATCACCAAAACGAATGTTTAGACGCCCTGCATTGGAACGGCGGCAACTAATCAATCACCTGTGCTTTGTCAACGTGTTTTGCCTGCATTTTGGGGCTTCTGCAACGTTTACCTTATGCGCTTGCTTGCATCCCATTGCCGCCGTAAACGCTGTAGTATGAGCCGCGCACTAATCTTGATGCCACTAATCGCCGCTACTTTATCGGGATGCGGCACCGCGAGCGGTAAATTTCCTTCGCTTTCCCGCCGTCCGTTTGAGGGCGGAACCCCCATTGAAGCGCCTATTGTCGCGCCTGTACCTGTGGCCAGCAGCTTGCCCGATACTTATGCCAGCAAGGTTGCGGCATTAACCGACCGGCATGCCCGTGCAGCCGCAGATTATGCCGCAAAGTTGCCAGGCGCGCGCAAAGTAGCATCCGCAGCGGCAGGTGCAGCGATAGGCAGCGAGGCGTGGGTAAACGCGCATGTTGTCGTGTCACGCCTTGACCATGCCCGCGCCGATTCGGTTGCTGCATTGGGCGCGCTTGATAATATCGTCGCCAGCCGGTTTGATGCCGAGGCAAAGGGCGCTTTTCCATCCTTTATCGCGCTGTTAACGCCTGTGCAGGCCGACATCGCGCGTGATGTTGCCGCGCAAAATGCGGAGATACAACGGCTGTCGGTACTGATCGGCCTGTAATGCAGCACACCTAGGCGGATGCTTGCCGACTTGACGCGGCGTTGCGCGGGGCGAATACAGTGCCCATGAACCACATAGCCCCAAAATCATCGGTATCCCAAAATCCGGACATACGCCTGCTTGGCAAAATGTTGGGCGATGTTATCCGCGCGTATGGCGGGGAGAAACTGTACCAGCAAACCGAATATATCCGCCGCAACAGTGTTGACCGCCACCGCGGCATCGCAGGCGTGGAGACAACGGACCGCGGGCTTGGCGCCCTGTCATTGGATGATACGCTCAATTTTGTGCGCGGCTTTATGCTGTTTTCGCTGCTCGCCAATTTGGCAGAGGACCGGCAAGGATTGGCGCATGAGGAAGGCGCAAGCATTGAGGAGGCTTATGCGCGGTTGCAATCACAAGGCATCTGCGATGACGCAATAATGCACATGTTATCCAGCAGCCTGATCGTCCCTGTTCTTACGGCGCATCCCACAGAGGTTCGCCGCAAAAGTATCATTGACCACAAAAACAGTATCGCTGCGTTGATGGCGATGCGCGATGCGGGGCAACCCGAAACACCCAGCGGCGATGGCGTTGACGATGCGATTTACCGCCAGATTGCGCTGCTGTGGCAAACCCGGCCGCTACGCCAAGAAAAGATGGTTGTCGCAGACGAGATCGAAAACGCCTGCAGTTATATGCAAGATGTATTCCTGGCCGCGCTGCCCAAATTATACATGCGCTGGGAAAAGGCGCTTGGCCGCCGTCCGCCGAGTTTTGTAAAGCTAGGCACTTGGATCGGCGGCGACCGCGATGGCAACCCGTTTGTGGATGCCGCCACAATGGAATATGCTTTGCAGCGTAGTAGCGGCACGGTGATCCGGCATTACCTTGATGAAATTCACAAACTGGGCGCTGAAATTTCTATATCGTCCCGCATGAGCGACGTGCCGCAAACCGTAAGCGACCTAGCCGAACAAAGCGGTGATCACGCCCCAAGCCGGGCCGATGAGCCCTATCGCCGCGCGCTATCGGGTATTTATGCGCGGTTATCTGCCACCCATGTTGCTCTAACTGGAGACGCTCCGCCGCGCCTGTCAAAGCTACTCGGCGCTGCCTACGGTGCACCCGAGGACTTGCGCAGTGATCTTGCAATACTGGCATTGGGATTGGCCAGCGGCGGCGCAGGCGCATTATCCAGCGGCGGCGCGCTGGGACGGTTAATCCGCAGCGTGGAGATATTCGGATTTCATTTGGCCACGCTCGATATGCGCCAAAACAGCACGGTGCACGAACGCGTCATTGCCGAACTGTTTAAGGCAGCAGGCGTAGAGCCGGATTACCTGGCGCTGGATGAAACCGCGCGCGTACAGTTGCTGCTGGCTGAGCTATCGCACAACCGCCCGCTGGCCGATCAGTGGCATGACTATAGCGAGGAGACAGCAAAGGAACTTGCGATCATGCGCGCCGCCGCGCACGCACAAGCGCGGTACGGCAAAGCTGCGATCACTACCTATAATATCAGCCAAACCGAAAGCGTATCCGATATGCTTGAGGTGTATGTAATATTGAAACAAGCCGGCATGTACCGTGTCGCAGATGATGGCCCAGATAACGGCCCAGATAACGGCACAGGCGCCGGCAAAGCGCACGCACCGATTATGGCAGTGCCATTGTTTGAAACCATTGCCGATCTGCAAGCCGCGCCTGCCACGATGCGGGCGTTTTTTGCGCACCCTGCGATGCGC
>JAYWFI010000199.1:0-2548 GCA_043778865.1 Sphingomonadales bacterium | reverse complement strand
GTTGCCGAGCGCTTCGGTTATGTCATAGGGCTTGAACGTATCGGCGCTGTGATGCGTGGATGTCACGCCGCCTGGGATCACCAGCGTGCGCCCTGCGGTCAGCGCGGCTGCGGGACCTGTGATGCCCGTCATACTGGGATTTGCTTCAGCCAGCTTATACCACAGCGCCCCGTCGCCCCACAGGCTAAGCGCGATGCTTTGCAAGCTATCGCCGTCGCGGATGGTGTAGGCGGCGCTTGCTATCCCATCTGCGCCAACAGTTGCGCTACCGCTTTCATACAGCTCTGCGCCGGCAAACCGGTACCAGCGGTTATCGCTAAGGATGGTGTCTGTGGATGCGGGTTACGGTGACAGTGCATTTAACTATTTATCTATCAAGCAACTCCCCACGCCCGAACTACTTTGGACTGTGAACTTTGGCGAATTACTGGGGAATTAAGTGGCGACTCATTAGTAGACTGCACTGAGTAGAAATAGAGTTTCTCTCCCCCTCCCCCATCACCCCTTACTCTTCTGCCCTTTGCATCGTTCGGAGCAAAAACGCACATTATCCCAGTCGCGGGCCCATTTCTTACGCCAGGCAAAGGGCAGTCCGCAGGCGGCGCAGTCTTTTGAGGGCAGATCACCTTTGCGTACCATTTTGGGCATCAGGCCGCATCTCTTTCAGGTGTGTGATCTGGCGTCCAATGCGGCGATGCTGCCTGTGCGTCTATGTCTGCTAGGATAACGTCCGCGCTCACCGTTATCGCCTTGCGCTCGGACACGTCCATTTTGTCATAGGTGCGTACCATCATGGCCATACGCGGATTTTTCAGCAGCTTGTCGTGGTGGGTGGCGATAAAGTTCCAATATAGCGGATTGAACGGGCATGCTTTTGTCCCGTGCCGCGCCTTGATATCATATTTACAGCTGCCGCAATAATCGCTCATCCGGTTAATGTACGCGCCGCTGGAGATATAGGGTTTGGATGCCAGCATACCGCCGTCTGCAAACTGGCTCATCCCCATTGTGTTGGGCATTTCGACCCATTCATACGCGTCTGTATATACGCTGAGATACCATAGATGCAGCGCGCGGGGATCAACTCCGGCCAGCAAGGCAAAGTTGCCGGTCACCATTAACCGCTGAATATGGTGCGCATAGGCGTGGCTACGAGTTTGATCAACAGATGCTTTTATGCAGGTCATATCGGTTTGCCCGGTCCAGTAGAATTCCGGCAAAGCGCGGGTATGTTCAAAGAAATTATGGTCCGCATATCCCGGCATATTCAGCCAGTAAATCCCGCGCACATATTCGCGCCAGCCGATGATCTGGCGGATGAAGCCCTCGGCCGCATTAATCGCAACATGGCCGTCTTGATAGGCCCGCTCAACCCGGCGGCATACGGCCAATGGATCAAGCAGACCAATGTTCATATAGGGGCTTATCACGGCATGATACAGAAACGGCTGTCCAACCAGCATTGCATCCTGAAAGTCCCCAAAATTGGGCAGGGCATGTTTTACAAAATACTCAAACGCTGCCTCTGCGTCCTTGCGCGTCACGGCATAGTTAAACGGTTCAAGATCGCCAAAGTGCTCTGCAAAGCGGTTTGATACGAGCGCGAGTACTTCGCAGGTAATCGCATCTGGTGCAGCGCTGTAAGGAACGGGAATGAACATATCGCCTGCGGCAGGTTTGCGGTTTTCGCTATCGAAATTCCACTTGCCGCCCACAGGCTGATCGCCGTCCATCAGCAGCCCAGTTTTACGCCGCATGTCGCGGTAAAAATACTCCATGCGAAGCGACTTGCGCCCCTCGGCCCATGCCGCAAATTCGGCCGCGTCTGATATAAAACGGTCATCGGCGGGAACATCGGTGGGTATTCCAAACTTGTCCTGCCACTGTGCCACGTCACTGGCTAACCTCCATTCACCCGGTGCTGTTACGCGAAGGTTTTGGGGGCCGTGCCGTTCAATGGCATGAGCGATTTGCCCAGTTAAGCTGCCCTGGTTTTCAGGATCATCAAGTTTAACATATTCCACTTGCCATCCGCCTGCGTGCAGTTCTTCGGCAAAGTGGCGCATTGCGGAAAATACGAGAGCGATTTTCTTCTTATGATGCCGAACATACCCCGCCTCGGCATCGACCTCCGCCATTATGATTATGGTATCTGTTTTATCTACGCCCTGAAGGCTGCTGATATGCGGGCTGAGCTGATCGCCCAGGATTAGGATGAGGTTTTGAATGGACATCATTCGCTATGTCAGCGACGGCAGGTGGTGTCTATAAGGCCAAAACCCCAATGTTCAGGTAGTTATTGTTTAGGCTATCACTTTTCAGAAAGTTGCAGCTCTCAGATAAACTATCGCCATTCCGGCAATAACAAGAATAAGAGATATCATCAGCACGTACCGGACAATATGCGGCGTTGTTCCAGCTCTAACTTTGTCGGTATCAATTTTTTTTTGCATGCTGTGCATCCTCATACAGGCCACATAAACTGGCTGGGCCAATAAAAGTTCCCGTAATCTATAAGGCAGCCGAATAGGGCTAAACCCATTACTCA
>JAYWFI010000198.1:0-10215 GCA_043778865.1 Sphingomonadales bacterium | reverse complement strand
GTTGTCGCCAAAAAATTCAGGCGTCCTGCAAGCCGGTCTGTTTCCGCCGCAATCGTTGCGTCCATTGCCGTGCCCAATCGTTCGCGCGTACCCGCCCGGTCGATGCTTTTGCCATTGGTCGACCGCCGCCATTCGGCTACTCCTGCGGAAAATACCTTTGCGACAGGCAGCTCACTTTTGCCGTGCGCGCCAAAAAAGCCGTCAATGTCGTTTGATTTCCAAAACTCGCGTTCGAACTTTTCGGTCTGCGTGTTGATCTTTGTAATTTTCGCAATAAAGCTGCCGATAATCGTCCACACCCAGACGCTGGCGAGCAGCAATCCGATGATGACCAATTTCACCACCCAGTCCGCTTCGGTAAACAAAGTAATCGGCGAAAAGCTTGCTACTTTTGCAGCAACAGGCCCAGCAGGCCCATCAGCAGCGGCAACAACAGCGGCGGCGGCGGCGGTTAATAGAAAAGTCATACGGTTCCTTCTGCTTCTATATTTTGCTTATTCATGATTGCATGAAACGCGGCAACCCAAGATTTTGGCTGTCGGCGCGCGCGGCCATCGGCGCTCACAAACGCTGCGGTAACATCGGCGGCAACCAGAATTTGATCCTTGCGGGTTATCACTTGCCGGATATCAACGCTCGCGCCGCGTACCGCTTGCATGGTGCTGGTAACAACGATGGCATCGTCAAAACGCGCAGGGCGCTGGTATTTCAATTGCACCTGTGTGACCGCATACGCGCCCTGGCCCTCTTCATGCGCGGCGCGCTGATCAATGCCCGCCCGCGCAAGCATATCGGACCGCGCGCGCTCCATAAAGTGCAGATAGCGGGCATGATACACAACGCCTGAAAAATCGGTATCCTCAAAATACACGCGCACGGCAAACACATGGCGGTTGCCGTTAAAGTGTCCTTGATAGGGGACGGGATAGGGCATGTAGCAGTGAACGTTGTCTGACATTAATTGATGGCTTAACGGTTCGTCGCATAGCGGGGAAGGGGGTTAATGCCGGATTTGCGCGAAATATCGCAAGGCTGGCCCCGCTCATCATAATCAAGCGCGCTATTTATCGAATAATCCGTCTTGCAGCGGATTTAGTGCCGCTGGCGGGTTCAGCCCCAGATGCTTCCAACCGCCATCATTCAATTGCCGCCCGCGCGCCGTCCTGGCTATTAGGCCAAGTTGCAACAGATAGGGCTCCACAACATCCTCGATGGTATCGCGCGGTTCCGATAATCCGGCGGCCAGTGCCTCCACGCCCACGGGGCCGCCTTTGTAAATGTCGGCGATCATGAACAAATAACGGCGGTCCATTGCATCAAGACCCAGCGCGTCAACCTCCAAACGGTTCAGCGCGCTATCGGCGATCTTTGCCGTAACGGTTGCCTCGCCTGCTACATTGGCGAAATCGCGCACTCGGCGCAGCAGCCGTCCGGCGATACGCGGCGTTCCGCGCGATCGCCGCGCAATCTCGTGCGCGCCATCGGGCGCTATCCCCAGATCCAGCAACCGCGCGGCGCGGGTCACCACCTGCTCCAGCTCGGCATGGGTGTAAAAATTCAGCCGCACTGGAATGCCGAACCGGTCGCGCAATGGCGTCGTCAGCAGCCCCGCCCGCGTGGTCGCCCCCACCAAAGTAAACGCAGGCAGATCAATCCGCACCGACCGCGCCGATGGGCCCTCGCCGATCATGATATCCAGCGCGCGGTCCTCCATCGCCGGATACAGGATTTCCTCAACGGCGGGGTTTAAGCGGTGGATCTCGTCAATGAACAAGACATCGCCGTCCTCAAGGTTCGTTAGCAGCGCGGCAAGGTCCCCGGACTTGGCGATCACTGGGCCAGAGGTTGACCGGAACCCCACGCCCATTTCCTTGGCCATAATCTGCGCCAATGTCGTCTTGCCCAGCCCGGGCGGCCCGAAAAACAACACATGATCGAGCGCATCGCCGCGCCCCTTTGCGGCCTCAATAAACACGCGCAGGTTATCGCGAGCGGCCTCCTGCCCGATAAATTCAGCCAGCGTTTTGGGACGCAGCGCCGCATCAACGTCTTCAGGCTTACGGTGGGGGGTGGTGAGGCCGGGGGTAGTTATATGCGCGGTGTCAGTCATTGATTATTGCCCTGCTCCACAAAAACGTATGCTGCGAAATCTGCTTATTCCTAACCAATTGTGTAAACCTCGCGATGGATCCTGAAACAAGTTCAGGATGACGGAGTTTGAGGCGGCAGCGTAGATTTTGTAATATTCCGTCACCCTGAACTTGTTTCACCTTTGGTGACTGACGTTCCAGGGTCCATCTTGCGGCAAGACTCAAACGATGAGAGAAGAAAAGCAGCACATGGTCCAGCGCATCACTGCGCTGTTTAGCGGCCTCAACAAACGTATGCTGCGAAATCTGCTTATTCCTAACTAATTGTGTAAACCTCGCGATGGATCCTGAAACAAGTTCAGGATGACGTTGGTTTTGAAAATGTCGTTGCTTATGAAAAATTCCGTCATGCTGAACTTGTTTCAGCATCCATCTTGCGGCAACACTCATGCGATGAGAGATGAAAAGCAACCCTGCGTTTATATATTGGCGAGCAAACATTACGGCACGCTTTACATCGGAGTGACTTCGAATTTGGTACGGCGCATCGTTCAACATCGCGGTAATCATGCCGATGGTTTTACCTCCAAATACCGCGTCTATGGCCTTGTTCATTTTGAACTGCTTAGCGATATGGCCTCGGCAATAGAGCGCGAGAAACAGTTGAAGAATTGGCACCGCCCTTGGAAGATAAACCTTATCAACGACGAAAATCCGCATTGGGCCGATTTGGCGGTAGGGTTGGGGTTGCCGCCGCTTTTGAACAGCTGAACCCAAGCGTTGGATACAAATACTCACTGCACCAATGCCTTGATCAATTCGTCAGCAGAGATATCTGCCTGCCGCAATATGCCAGCAAGCGTCCCTTTTTTTACTTCTTTGTGCGCGGGCACAATACAGATTTTTCCATCGTGCCGCAGTTTTACATGGCTGCCGCGCTGGCTTACAACAATAAATCCTAACCGTTCGAGTGCGCGTATAATCTCCTGTCCGGAGACGAGCGGAAGTTTAGGCATGTTCGAGAATTGTCAGCGTGGTGACCAGTGGCGGACCACCAAGCGTAATATTTTCATTTTCAAGGTAAAGTTCGACCGCTTCTTTGAGGTTGGCCAACGCTTCCTCAACCGTTTCCCCTTGTGTGGTTGTGCCGGTTTCGGGATTATATGCGACATAACCGCCTTCTTCTGCTGGATTCAAAACTGCTGTGATTTGCATTATACTATCCTTTCAAAACATATTAGCTTCTCAGCGTCCGCTTCGCATTTCTCGCATGATAAATTATCCGAACGATCAGCAATATTTCACCCTTTAACAGATAGAAAATCCGATGTTTGCGATGAACCAGGCATCGTATTCCTTTTCCAAGTCCCTGTTGCTCCGGCCCTGCCTCGGGATGCAAACGCAACAATGAAAATGCTTCATCAAATCCAAGAAAATAAGCATCCGCCACATTCGCGCCAAATTGTTCCATGTTTACCCGCCGAATATCAACCAGATCAGCGCGCGCCGCAGGACTTAGATTAAGTTCAGCCATTTTTGGCCGGATACTCGGCCATAATCTCACGTAATACATCCTCTGGCCGCTGGTTCAACATACCAGACGCCAGACCTTCATCGATCAAGCCCTTCAGCCATATCGTTTCATCCATTGCTGCATCCTGATCACGGCGCAAAAGATCACGCACATAGTCGCTGGCGCTGCTATACCGTCCCTCTGCTACACGGGTATCTACCCAGTTTTTTAATTGTGGCGGGACGGATACATTAAGCTGTGTCATAGGATATTTATAGAAATCCATAGAGATTTGTCAATAAATTTCACCTCGTCGCCCGCTTCAACGCCAGCCGTACGAGCGCATCCAGCGTCGCTCCGTCGCCGAGTTCGTCCACTGCCAGCGCGACGGCGCTTGATGCTTCACCGGGTTTGAAGCCGAGGCCCGTGAGCGCCGACATCGCGTCGCTTGCATGGCTGCCCCCACCGCCTGCGCCGCCGCCTCCCGATACCATCTTTGCGCCGCCGCCGATCCCTGCGAGCGCGCCGACCTTGTCCTTAAGTTCATTGACGATCCGGCTAGCAAGCTTTGGCCCCACACCGTTTGCCCGCGCCACCATTGCGCTATCGCCGCCGCCAATCGCGCGTTTCAGATCGTCCATGTCGAGCGCAGACAGGATCGCAAGGCCGACCTTGGATCCCACGCCCTGTACGCCGATCAGGATGCGGAACCAGTCGCGCTCGTCCTTTGTGGCAAATCCGATCAAGCGCATGTCGGTTTCGGACACCTGCATTTCGGTGAACACGGTGGCGAAATCATCGACCTTGCCCAGCGCCGATAACGTCCGCGCGCTGGCCTGCACCAGATACCCGACGCCCGACACATCAATCACCAGGCTGTCTGCGCCTGTTTCGTCGATCCGGCCATAAAGTTTCGCGATCATAGCATTGCCTTAACTATATGTACCGAGCTTGTCGAAAGTATTTTCGTGGTTTGTTCTGCGCGCGCATTCGTTTCATAAAAGCCACAAAGAAAAAAAGATAAAAGATGATCCCACACAGATATAGAATTCTTTTTCCTTCTTTTCTTTGCGGCTTTTATGAAATTGTATAAGCGCTTACCGTGATCACATGCGCCCCAAATGCGCATGCGTGATGGCGACTGCAAGCGCGTCGGCGGCGTCGGGGCCCGAGAGTTTTACGCCGGGTAGCAGTATCGCCAGCATCGCTTGCACCTGCGCTTTTTCCGCTGCACCCACGCCGGTTACGGCTTTTTTTACCAGCCGCGTTGCGTATTCCGCCACTACCGCGCCGCCGCGTGATGCGCCCAGCAATACGACGCCGCGGGCTTGACCAAGCTTCAAGGTGGATTGCGGATTTTTGTTCACATACACTTCTTCGACCGCGACGGCATCGGGCGTATATTGTTTCAGGATATCGGCCAGTTCCAGGTCAAGTTGCAACAACCGCGACGCCAATGGCATGGCTGCATCGGTTTTAATCTGGCCATTTGCGATATGGGAAAGGCGGTTGCCTTCGGCGCGGATCACGCCCCATCCGGTGGTGCCAAGCCCGGGATCAAGGCCAAGGATAATCATGGCACCTGCCACTTAAACAGGAAGCCCAAACTTGCGCCCCGCCGCGATCATCCCGCCGTAAAGCACGATCGTTAGCACGCATCCTGCGATCAACGCGGTCCAAAATCCATATCCTTGACGCAGCAAATAAGGCATCAGCAAAAACATCGGCAATGATGGCAGCACATACCAAAATGTGGCTTCGCTATGGATCGCCATATTGGCCGCATCGGGCCGCGCCGCCCACAAAAATATCATGCCCAATATCGACACCAGCGGCAAAGACGCCACCAGCGCGCCGAATGCAGGCAATCGCTGTGCCAGCACGCTGATGATCGCGATGATGCCTCCTGCCAGCAACGCCTTTGCGGCCAGCGCGAGCATTAGCCGAGTTTCTCCATCACTTCATCGGACACATCGTAATTGCCCCAGACGGTTTGTACGTCATCATCGTCCTCAAGCGCATCGATCAGTTTCAGCAGCGTTGCGGCGCTGCCTTCATCGACCTCAACCGTGACTTGCGGTTTCCACGCTAGCTTTGCGCTTTCGGCCTCGCCAAGCGTGGCTTCTAACGCTTTGGCCACTTCATGCAGGCTGTCCATGGCGGTCCAGATGGCGTGTTCAAACTCGCCGCTTTCCACGTCGTCTGCGCCTGCGTCTAATGCGGCCTCAAACACCGTGTCGCCGTCGCCTACGCTAACGGGATAAGTAATCAGGCCCAGCCGGTCAAAGCCATGCGCGACCGCGCCTGATGCGCCAAGGTTACCGCCATTTTTGCTGAATGCGGTCCGTACATTGGTGGCGGTGCGGTTGCGGTTGTCGGTGAGCGCCTCAACAATGATGGCAACGCCGCCGGGGCCGTATCCTTCGTACCGCATTTCATCATAGGTTTCCGCGTCGCCGCCTGTTGCTTTGTCAATTGCGCGCTGGATATTATCCTTGGGCATCGACTGTGCTTTGGCGGCATTGATCGCCAGCCGCAGCCGCGGATTAAAATCAGGATCCGGCATCCCCATCTTGGCCGCCACGGTTATCTCGCGGCTAAACTTTGAAAACAAGTTCGACCGCTTCTTATCCTGTGCGCCCTTACGGTGTTTGATATTTGCGAATTTGGAATGGCCTGCCATGGATTACTTCTTCTAAATATAGTGATGAGATGGCGCGTCTTACATCAGATAAACATCTTAAAGCAACCTTTGCCACCAGCCAACATCGCGCCACGCGTCCATCTTCCATCCGACTTCGCGGTAAATCCCTACAGGCTTAAATCCCATGTCCTCGTGTAGTCCGATTGAACCCTTATTTGGTAAAGCAATGCCTGCAAAGGCCGCATGAAATCCTGCTTTTTTCAAATTCTGGAACAGCGCTTTATAAAGCGCCCTGCCTATCCCCTTGCGCGCAAAAGCAGGGTCAACATACACCGCAACGTCAACAGACGTTGCATAAGCGGCGCGTGTCCGGTGCGGGCTGGCATACGCATAGCCCGCAATATCATTCTCCCATTCTGCGATTAACCAGGCATGGGTTTTGCCGTATTCTGCGATGCGTTGTTCCATGTCCGCTATAGTAGCAACCTCAGTTTCAAAGCTAACCCAGCTGTCTGTAACGAAAGGCGCATATATTTTCGCGCAGGCGGGTGCGTCACTGGGCAATGCAGGCCGGATGACTGCATTCACACAACAACCGCAGTGCCGCTAACCGAAACCATCAGCATCGATCCGCCTTTGCCGAGCACTTCGTAATCAATATCGACACCGATCACAGCGTTGGCGCCCATCTGCGCGGCTTTGGCTTTCATCTCGCCAATTGCTTCTTCGCGGGCGCGGCTAAGGACCTCTTCATATTTGCCCGAACGGCCGCCGAATATGTCGGTAACGCTGGCAAAGATATCCCGCACGATATTGGCGCCTGCAATAACCTCGCCGGTTACGATGCCCAGATATTGTTTAACGGGCTGATTGTCTAAGCTGCTGGTGGTTGAAACGATCATTGTGATGCTCCTGTTTTATGCCAAACCTAAAGCGGATTTATAGAGATCCAATATTGCTTCCATTTCTTGGCGGTCGTCTTGAGTCATTTTGCGTAAGCGTACAATCTGTTTCATGATTTTTGAATCATATCCTTGGCTCTTTGCTTCTGAATAGACATCGCGAACATCATCTGAAATACCCTTTCTTTCCTCCTCCAACCTTTCAATACGTTCAATAAACAAGCGCAATTGGTCGTCGGATACGGTACCTTCGGACATACTATTCTCCCTAAAATTGTGTGAGGTACATGCCTCGAATCAACTTGATCTTGCCTTAATCAGCCTTGGCATTTTTGGCGACACTTTCTTGCATGCGCGCTAACTGCTGCGGCGTGGCTTCGGTTTGCCGCGTGGCTTTCCACTGGGCCGCGGGCATGCCGTGGATGATCTCGCGGGCCTTGTCCTTGGTCAGTTCAGGCTGCGCCGCCATCACCCAATCGGCAAGGCAATTGCGGCAAAATCCGGCAAGGCCCATCAGGTCGATATTCTGCGCATCATGCCTGTGCTGCAAATGCGTCACCAAGCGGCGGAATGCCGCGGCGGCGGCGGCGTCAGATATGATCATGTCTGTATTATTTTCTTGCAAACTACGCTCCTGTTTCCGCTAGGGCTTTTGGTTAGTCAGACTTGCCGCTATGAAGCAGACGGCACATATTTCAAACACCATAATATACCGGCGGAGAGCCCATTGAACCAATATCCCAAACCCCGCAACCGCAAGGTTCGCATATTGGCCACATTGGGCCCCGCCAGCGATACGCCGGAGATGATCGAAAAACTGTTTGTCGCAGGCGCCGATGCATTCCGGATTAACATGAGCCACGGCGAACAAGCGGATAAAGCCGCGCTGGTCACCCATATCCGCGCGCTTGAAAAAAAGCATAACCGGCCCACGACGATTTTGGTGGATCTGCAAGGGCCCAAGCTGCGTGTGGGTAGTTTTGCAAATGACCGCGTTATGCTGGAAACGGGCGCTGCATTTGTGCTGGATGGCGATAACACACCGGGCGACGTGACCCGCGTATATTTGCCGCATCCCGAGATATTTGCGGCGCTGGAGCCCGGCACGCGGTTGCTGCTCGATGACGGTAAAATGGTGCTGCGCGTTGTGTCTGTCGCGCCCGGCCGGATCGAAACATTGGTCGAAGTGGGCGGCATGCTGTCCAACCGAAAGGGCCTGAATGTGCCCGATGTGGTCGTGCCGCTGGCGGCGCTAACCGATAAAGACCGTAGCGATCTGGCGTTTGCTGTGGCGCAAGGCGTAGACTGGATTGCGATGTCATTTGTGCAGCGCCCCGAAGACGTTGCCGAGGGCCGCAAGCTGATTGCCGGAAAAGCCGCATTGCTGGCGAAGATTGAAAAGCCCGCTGCGATCCACCGGCTTGAGGAGATATTGGAGCTGGCCGATGCGGTCATGGTGGCGCGCGGCGATCTGGGCGTTGAAATGCTACCCGAAGAAGTTCCTTCGCTGCAAAAACGGATCGTCAGCACGGCGCGGCGCATGGGCAAGCCCGTGGTTGTTGCCACCCAAATGCTGGAATCGATGATCACGTCGCCGTCGCCCACGCGCGCTGAGGTGTCCGATGTGGCGACTGCGATTTATGACGGCGCCGATGCCGTAATGCTGTCGGCAGAAACGGCGGCGGGCGCATGGCCGATCGAAGCGGTCGCGATCATGGACCGGATTGCCAAACAGGTGGAGGCCGACCCCGATTATTACGCGCGCGTGCATTTTACCGAAACCCGGCCCGATGCCACGACCGCCGATGCGCTTGCCGCCGCCAGCTCCGAAATCGCCAATACCGTGGATACAAGCGCGATCATTTGTTACACATCATCGGGTTCCACCGCGCGCCGGATATCGCGCGAACGCCCGTCTGTGCCGATATTGGTGCTAACCCCAAAAATGGAAACGGCACGGCGGCTGGGGCTGCTATGGGGTGCATTCTCCGTTCGCACTCAAGATGTTAGCTCATTTGAAGAGATGGTCGCCAAAGGCAAACGCATGGCGCTGCGTTATCATTTGGGCCAAGCCGGCGCGCGGCTGATCATGATGGCAGGCGTACCATTTGGCACACCGGGATCCACAAATGTGCTGCATGTTGTGCGGCTGGCGGGCGATGAGCTGAAGGGGTATTAGAGCGTCAAAGTTTGCATTGAAAGCGGATCAGTTGCAATTTTGTAAATCGGAAAGTCTCACTAAAGTCTCACCTAAAACGGTTTGCCAGTCCTGCGTTGCCAGTTCTGCTTTGCCAGTTTTGCGTGTTGATTTTGGCGGCTCATCTTCATCCATTAGTATAGGCCACAAAAGGAGGTCTGTAGGAAAGCGTTTTGTGGCGGCGCGTAATCGTTTTTACATCCGGCAATATCATCGCAGTTTCCAATCCCAAGCCTTCTTTGTGCCTTCGCCATAACCCGCAGAAAACTGTGCAAGTTCACACCCGAGTATAGGTTCTGCGAAAGAGAACGGCAGCGCTAATGCACAGGCTTGATGCAGCTTTCAGGTAACCGACAATGTCAGGTGTACGGTGGCGGGGGAAGTCCTACATTGCAAGGCACACGTGATTGAGAGGGCGATGTAATTATTATAAAAGGCTGATATTAAATGGATAAATAGGCAGCTCTTGCTCTAATTAAATAGGCTTTAACTGCATTAGAAATCACAGTCAGTATTGTAGTTAAATGCAGACGTGTCACCGTATTAAGTATATTGGTAGCGCACGGCTAAATTTTTCGATTCACAGCATCGTATGATTAGTGTAGTTAAATTTTATGGGTGATTTTGTTCCTCTAATCCCCGAGTGGTTTAACACTCGAAAGGCTGCACAGGTCACGGCATATTTTGCTTTGAAGGCTGGTGGGAAAATTAACATTTTGAGGGCAACTAAGCTTATTTACTTGGCAGATAGACTTAGTATGGAGCGGCGTGAATTCACGCTCACAGGCGATGAGTTCGTTTCAATGAAATTTGGTCCGGTGAACTCGTATACATACAGCTACATGACCGGCGCGGCTCCTGTAAAACAA
>JAYWFI010000197.1:0-19941 GCA_043778865.1 Sphingomonadales bacterium | reverse complement strand
TGCGCGGCTCTGTCGGTGCTAGCGCTATATCGCGCAGGCAGTTTCATTCACGAATTAACGCATATCAAACATAGCAGCGTACCGGGTTTCCGCTTTGGCTGGAATGCAATGCTGGGTATTCCGTTATTGATGCCGTCGTTTATGTACGAAGGCCTTCATAATTTGCACCATATGCGCCTTCGTTACGGCACAAACGAAGATCCAGAGTATCTGCCGCTTGCGCTGATGAAGCCTCACACAGTACCTCTATTTGTATGCGTTGCGGCGCTTGCTCCGCTGGCATTATTGCTGCGTTATGGCGTGCTTGGGCCGCTGTCGTTGGTGATACCGCCGTTACGTACATTGCTTGTCGAGCGGTATTCCGGCCTTGTTGTTAATCCAGACTTTCGCCGCCGTCCCGCCGAAGGGCCGCTACGCAAACAATGGATCGTGCAGGAAACCGCCGCGAGTATCTGGGCGATATCGTTGATTACGCTAACCGCGACGGATATCATTCCCGCTCGCTGCGCTGTGATAGTTTTGGGCATTGTGTCCGCGTCTGTGGTGCTTAACCAAGTACGCACGTTGGTTGCGCATTTGTGGGAAAACGATGGCGGCGCAATGACCACGACGCAGCAATATTTGGATAGTGTTAATGTGCCGCCGCCCGCCACATTGCCTGCATTATGGGCACCTGTTGGCCTGCGGTATCATGCGCTGCATCATTTGTTACCGGGATTGCCGTATCATGCCCTTGGTGAAGCGCACCGAAGGTTGAAAGACGTATTGCCGCAGCATTCGGCATATCACCGTGCAAACTATGGCGGGTTAACGGGGCTGGTTCGGCAATTGGTGCGCGGATCGGCGAAGAGCAAGGTACAAGCGTAAAGCATAAAGCTATTACTCTTCGGTACGGAACAACACCGTCTCGCCAATCAATAAGAATAACAAAAACGGTGCCCATGCCGCAATTAATGGCGGATATGCACCCAAATTGCCCATAGCGAGTGCAAAGTTATCTGCGACAAAATAGACAAACCCCAAGGCCATGCCAATCACTGCACGCAAAAATAATGCGCCCGATCTGGCCAGTCCAAATGCCGCAACCGCAGCAAGCAGCGGCATCAGCAATGCGGACAATGGCCCAGATATTTTATGCCACAATAATCCTTCTAAGCTACTGGTGCGCCGCCCGCTGGCCTTTAATTCTTGAATAGCTTTATACAGCGGAACAAACCCCAGTGCGTCGCCGTCCACTTTTACATATTGAAAACGCGCTGGCTCAATTCCCTTCCCAACCGTCAGGGTATCAACATTTTTTTGGGTAATAGTGGCAACATCAAATATCCGAACATTTTTCAGCTGCCATGCGCCATTGCGGTATACAGCGGTATCCGCCTTAATAACTTCGCGCAGGATATTTTCATTGCGCAAGTAAACCGTTACATTGCGCAAGCCGCTGTTGCGCACTTCACCGGCGCTAATGATATCTTGTCCTTCGCGAACCCAAACGTTGTTTTTGATGCCAGTATCTATGGGTACCTTGCCATATTCAACGTCTTGCCATGCCTTAAGGTTGGCGGTTGCAGGCGCAACAACCGTATCGTTAAAAATAAACGAGGTGGCTGCCACAATCAGGCTGGATGCTATCAACGGTGCCAAAATCTGATGCGCCGAAAGCCCCGCTGCTTTCATGGCGACCACTTCGCTGTTCTGGCTTAGCGCCGTAAACGTAATCAGCGTACCCAGCAGCACGGAAAACGGAAGCATCCGCGCAATAATCTGAGGCATCCGCATTCCCAAATAGGTCAGCACATCTGCATTAGAATTACCGGGCATAGCCAATATCTTACCGCTTTCACCCAGCAAATCGAGCGTTTGCAGAATCAGCACCAGCATCGCAAGCACCGCAAATGTACGGACCAAAAAAAGCTTGGCCATATACAGCATGATCTGGCGTGAGGGGAAAAGCTGCATATCCTTAAACTCCCGCCGCCTGCGCTGCATGTGCTGCTGGCTGCGACCGTTTGCGCCCGCCAAACAGTTTGCGCGCCGATTTGCCGACGCTGTTAAACACGGTTTCTAATGCGCCAATCGGCTGCCCGCCGGGAACATGGGCGATGATGTGGTACATCCATAATATCAACGCCGCAAAAATAACAAACGGCACCCACAATGCAATCACCGGATCTATGCCGCCCGCCGCACCCACATCTTCGGCATATTCGTTGATCTTGTGATATGTCACCACCATGATGATCGATATAAATACGCCCAGCGCCGAGGTAGAACGCTTTGGCGGAACGGCGAGCGCAAGCGCCATAAGAGGCAGTAGAAACATCATCACCACTTCAACCATACGGAAATGAAAATTGGCGCGCGCGCCGTTACGTTTTGTAACGGGCAGCGCGGTATTCCCAGCGATTTGCCAAAGCTCGGTTATCGTCAATTCCCGGTTATCGTTGACGCTGCCGCCTCTACCCCGAAAGCTGGAAATTTTGGGCAGCGGGATGGGCAGATCATAATTGCTGAATGTCAGCACCCGCGGGTCACGAAAATTTAGAGCATCATGGACCAGTATTCCTGTGGTCAGGCGCAATATGATCGTGTTGGGATCATCGGCGCGTAGGAATTGCCCCTTGGCGGCAGTCACCGAGACCGACTGGCCTTTATCGGTTTTGGCGGCGACAAAAATTCCATTTAAGTTTTTGCCATTATTGCGGCTTTGATCAATCCGCATAGTCAAATTTTTACCCAGATTGTTAAACTCGCCCACCTTAATCGATGCGCCCAGTGCGCCGGAACGCAGCTCAAACTGCATTTCTTCGTACAAATACCGGGCATAAGGTTGCAAAAAACCGACAATGGCAAAATTGACAATCGCCAGACCTATGGCAAACAAATATGGCACACGCAGCAACCGCAAGTATCCCAGCCCCACCGCGCGAAAAATATCAAGTTCAGACGATGTCGCCAGTTTCCGAAACGCTAGCAATATGCCCAGCATCAATCCAAGCGGAATCCCCAGCGACATATACTCAGGCAGCAGATTGGCCAGCATACGCCAAACTATGCTCACCGGCCCGCCATTGACGGCGACAAAATCAAATAGACGCAGCATTTTTTCCAGTAGCAACAACATAGACGCGATCACGAACACTCCGATCATCGGTATCGTAACCAGCCGCGCAATATAACGATCAGTGGCAGTAATAAATTTCAACTTCTGGTCGCCCCGTCACCGTAATTTGGCCGCAAACGTGATTGATATGGTGAGAGTAGATTGCAAGGCATTATCAGCAGCGTCCTATTTAGAGCGCCTGAATAGCCTTAAGGAGGGTTTTAGTCATGTTGAATTTTCGTTTTGCTTTGGCTTTTACATCATTAGCGTTTGTTTCTTGCGGGTTATCGGCTGGATCGGCGATATCCAATGATATGGCAAGCTGCCAATCAGGCAAGGGTCCTGCTGTATTGGTGACAGTACGCGGGCTTAAGTCGGCAACTGGCAAGATCCGTGTCCAGTCATACCGCGCCACAGCAGGGGCTTGGCTTTCAAAGGGTGCGTGGATCAATCGCATTGAAACGGGCGCATCATCCACGGCGATGAATTTTTGCGTGCCAGTTCCTACGCCTGGAAATTACGGTATCGCGGTGCGCCATGACCGCAATGGTAATGGCAAAACAGATTTTCGCGAAGATGGCGGCGGATTTTCCAACAACCCCAAATTATCAATATTTAACTTGGGCAAGCCCTCTGTCGGCAAAGTATCATTTAACGCGGGCGCAGGCGTAACCCGTATCACCATAAACATGCAGTATATGTAAGGATCATTATAGTTGGCTTTGGTCGCGCTTCTTTCCAACCCGCATTCGACTGGTAACAAATCATTGTTGCCAAACGTGCGGTGCTTTTGCGCGCGCAATGCCGATATCTTCCATTATGAAGTTGAAGAGATCGGCCAAATTGCCAAAGCGCTGGAAATGATCGCGCGGGTAAAACCAAAAGTTTTGATTATCAATGGCGGTGATGGCACAGTGCAATCTGCGCTGACCGAGCTTTACCATGGCGGCCATTTTGGCGGCACACCTCCGCCTGTTGCCGTTCTGCCCAATGGTAAAACTAATTTGATCGCGCTTGATTTAGGATCAGAAGGTGATCCCATAGTGGCGTTGGAACGGATACTTGCGCTGGCCAAGGGCGATATGACAGAACATGTTGTGGTCCGCGAACTGATTGCGCTTAGTGATGGTAGTGAAGGCGCAAAGCCTGTGCTCGGCATGTTCCTGGGCGGCGCAGGATTGGCGGAAACGATTCTTTATTGCCGCCATAAAATCTATCCATTGGGGCTGCCTAATGGGCTCAGCCATTTTATTGCCGCAATTGCAGTGGTATTCAGCCTTATATTCGGGTTCACGGCAAACTTTCTGCCTCCCAAATCGGAACCTGTCCGCATCTCTTTCCTCCGCAAAAATGAATTGCAGGGGATTTTTTCTGTCTTGATCGTAACGACGTTGGAAAAATTGTTGCTGGGCGGCAAAGCCACGGCTTCTGGAAAGCTGGGCCGGTTGAAGTTCATGGCAGTTGATCACCGCCCATGGAGCCTGATGCAGGCGCTTTATGCCTCAATCTTTGGAACATTGGGCAAACATGTGGTGCAGGGTATTCACCTT
Source organism: Sphingomonadales bacterium (assembly GCA_043778865.1). Lineage (GTDB taxonomy): Bacteria > Pseudomonadota > Alphaproteobacteria > Sphingomonadales > Sphingomonadaceae > Sphingorhabdus_B. The sequence goes on along the minus strand of JAYWFI010000197.1, from coordinate 15,291 downwards.
GAGCATGGCGATGAAATCCGCATCGACAGCACACGCAGCAGCGTCGTTTTGGACGGAGAAGTGTTTGAGGCAAATACGTTACGGCCAATAGTTTTACGTTCCACGCCGCCTGTCCCCTTTTTGCGGCTGGTCGCTTAATCGCAACCGTTCGACAAATGAACCAAACCCCGCTACGGGCGCGCTATGTTATCATTACAACAACTTGTCGCCAAGGAATTGGCAACCAGCGTTAAGCCAGAGATCACAAATTTTGCGCAGGCGATTGCAGCGGCGTATCCAAAGGCAGCGTGCGCTGTGTTATTTTACGGGTCATGCCTGCGCAGCGAAGTGCTAACAAATGAGATGCTTGATTTTTATCTGATCGTATCGGATTATGATGATGCCTATGACAAGGCTTGGCTTGCCAAATGGAACCGCCGCCTACCCCCCAATGTTTTCCCGTTTGAGCATAACGGCCTTATAGCCAAAGTTGCAGTACTCAGCGAAGCAGACTTTCACAATCTCAACCGTCCTGCGGCATCGGCGGTTTCTGTATGGGCCCGGTTTTCGCAGCCATCACGGCTGGTTTGGGTACGCGATGAAAAAACGCGCGGTAAGATTATTCTATCTATTTCAGGCGCAGCGCCCGCTTTGCTAAATGCCGCATTGTCGCAATTGGAACGCGAGGTTGGCGTGATCGATTTATGGCAGTCTGGCTATGCCATGACATATGGCGCCGAATTACGCGCCGAACGCAAAGACCGTCCCGCGTCGGTGGTTGAATATGACAATGAACGCTATGAGACATTTGGTTATGCCGCGCTGCATCATACGATGATACCCAACGAGGTGCGCGGCGGACGGGTTTATTTGCGGCCTGATCCTGAACAGCGCGCCAAAAAAGAACGCGCACGCTGGCCCGGATTAAAACGGCGCGGTAAGATACTAACGATTGCGCGGCTTGCAAAGGCGGCGTTCACTTATACAGGTGGGATTGATTATCTGGCGTGGAAAGTAAACCGCCACGCCGGGACCAAAATTAATGTCAAACCGTGGCAACGCAAATGGCCATTGGTGGCGGCAATGTTTCTGGTTCCAAAGTTGCTAATTAAAGGCGCGGTACGGTAACATCATGCCAAGTGAGGTATAGCGCCATCCTAGGCATAGTCCCCGGTTTAATCCGAAACAGGATTGCAGTACTTGGAAACGTAAAGGAACAATCCATGAAACTACTCATTCTACAAACTATCGCATGCATATCGTTATCTGCATCTGTGCCCTGTTATGCTAGCGCGCAAAAAGATTGGGATACGATCAGCTCAATCGGCGATTACGGCCTCATCGCTATCTCGGTAGGTTTGCCCGCCGCCAAAGGGGATAAGCAAGGCGCGTTGCAAGCCGCAGGCTCATTTGGCGCAGCGCAGATTGTAACGCAGGGGTTGAAATATACTTTTCCCGAAACCCGCCCCGATGGCAGCGACCGCAAAAGCTTTCCTTCTGGCCATACCAGCACCGCGTTTGCAGCCGCCGCCAGCATCTATGAACGCGAAGGTATTAAGGCAGGTATCCCCGCATTTGCCGTCGCAACGTTGGTCGGCGTGGCCCGGGTAAAGGCGGAAAAGCATCATTGGTATGATGTTGCCGTCGGCGCAGGAATAGGCCTAGCATCAGGGTTGATTATCACCCACTCACGCGGCCGGAAAATGGCGCTCATTCCCTTTGGTGACACCAAAGGCGGCGGCGTTTCATTCGCCATGCGGTTTTAAATAATCCCCACCGCTTTACCTGCCGCAGCAAACATGCCGAGCACTTGCGTCACTTGCTCTGCGGTATGTTCGGCGCACAAGGAACAGCGCAGCAACGTCATTCCAGCCGGCGTTGCAGGCGGGCGAGCTAAGTTTACGTAAAGCCCCTCATGCAGCAACGCCGCCCACATCATTGCGCCGCGCTCAAGATCGGGCATGATAACGGCGATGATAGCGGACTGCGCCGTTTCCGTGCCAAGCTTGAAGCCCAAATCGCGCAGACCCTGATGCAGCATCCGGCTGTTTTCCCACAAATGCGCGCGTTTATTACCATTGTGCATCAACTTGCGGATGCTGGCCGCGCTGCACGCGACAACCGCGGGCGGCAGGCTGGCCGTGAACACATATGGGCGGCAGACAAGGCGCATTACTTCGAATTTGGGATGGTTCGATACGCAAAATCCGCCGACCGTGCCGACCGATTTACTGAACGTGCCGATGATGAAATCGACATCGTCCATCACGCCCAGTTCTTCAGCAACGCCGCGGCCATTGGGCCCGATAAAGCCCATCGAATGCGCTTCATCCACCAATATCATCGCGCCTGCTTCTTTGGAAACGCGGATCATTTCTTTTAATGGCGCAACATCACCCATCATCGAATACACACCCTCAAGCACGACCAACTTGCCTGCATCTGCGGGCAAACGCTTCAATCGTTTTTCCAGCGCCTCAACATCATTATGGCGGAACGCGACAATCTCGGCATCCCCCATTTTGCAGCCATCATAGATCGACGCATGGCTATCGATATCAAGGATGATATAATCGCCCTTGCCCGCAATGGTGCTGATAATGCCGAGGTTGGCTTGGTAGCCCGTGGAAAAAACCATCGCATGGTCCATCCCGTAAAATTCTTTCAGAGCGTCTTCGCATTCTTTGTGACCCTGAAACGTGCCATTCAAAACCCGGCTGCCTGTGGTTCCTGCACCAAAAGTATCGAGCGCATCTTTGCCTGCTTGGATCACATCAGGATCAAACGTCATACCCATATAATTATAGGTACCCAGCAGGATCGTTTCTTTACCGTTGCATACCGCAACCGTTGGCGATTTCACTTCCTGCATAACCAGCGAAAACGGATCGGTAATCCCTGTTGAAAGCAGCGCTTCACGCTGTGCAATCAAGGGATCAAATTTCGAAAACAGGTCGTGCGTTTTTACTTCTGCATGCGTAGCCATCATTTATTACTCACAAGTTTTGTTACAGCGCTGGCCAGCTGGCCTACATTTTCAATCTCTGCCTGCAAATTCATGCTGATAACAATATCAAATTCGTCCTCAACCTCGGCGACAAAATCCATAACGGTCAAGCTATCCCATTCCAAATCGCCTGCAAATGTGGTTGCTTCGTAAACATCAATGCCTTTTTTATTAAACGGTGCGATTATAACGATTAATCTTTCGCACATTTCCGTGTGGTCGTTCATTCTAAATCCTATTTGAGTACATCATTACCTGCATGACGTCAGCGTCCTTATGGCAAGCGAATACGGCGGCAAAATGGCAGAACTATAACCAACCTTGCTGACGGTACCATCTCACCGTATCTTTCAGGCCCGCACGCGTTTCAATTTCAGGCGTCCACAATGCAGCAGGCGGGGTTAGACCTGCTTCAATACGCCAATCTTTATGCGCAAGATAGCTTGCTCTATCGGGAGTCAGCTTTGCCTTTGAACGGCGGATGATACGGTCACTGAGCGCCGCTGCCATCAACAATGCTTTGGGTGCATGCAGCGCGGTTATCCGTTTGCCCATGGCCCAGCCGATTGCGCGGGCAAATTCGCTATGGCTCCATCCGCCCGCAACCCCGTCATCTGCTTCAAATATACGCGCCGTTGCATCTTCGTGCGGCGGCAACAGCGCGGTAAGCAGCCGTGCAAGATCGTCAACATGGATCCACGATGCCTGCCCGCGCGGCGGCAAAACCGCAAATCCGCGCTGTGCCAGCTTAAACATATCCAGCAATTCGGTATCACCTGGGCCATAAACGCCGGGCGGCCGAACAACTGTCCAATCCAGCAAGCTAGTTGTAACCAGCTGCTCGCCGCGCAGCTTGCTTGCGCCATATTGCGATAGGTCTGGCCGCCGTGCGCTGATGGATGAAACATGCAGGAAACGTCTCACGCCTGCCTCTTTGGCCGCCGCAATCATGTTGGCTGTACCTGCCACATTGCCTGCTTCGAAACCCGCTTTGTTTGGCGCATTGACCACGCCTGCGATATGCAGCACCGCGTCTGCACCATCACATAGATCAAACAGAGCAGCTTTATTGTCCAAGCTGCCTTTGATCCAGGTTACGCCCCGAGCAGCCGCTTGGTCTTTGCGGGTCAGCGCGCGGATATTCCATCCGGCCTCGATCAAGCGCGATAAAGCCGCCCCCCCAACAAAGCCGGTTGCACCCGTAAGCGCAGCCGTCCTCATAGCAATACCATCTGATCACGGTGAACCATTACGTTGCGCGGCACAGTGCCCAATATGCTGCTCAGCTCGCTGGTTTTGTGTCCGCAGATTTGCATTGCATCAGCAGCATCATATTCGGCAAGCCCGCGCGCAATCAATTTGCCCGCCGCGAAAATTTCCACCACGTCGCCGCGCACAAAATTCCCTTCTACGCTAGTTGCACCTGCAGGAAGTAAGCTTGCGCCTGCAATTAACGCTGCGCATGCGCCGTCATCAATGATGATCCGGCCCTTTGCTGTTAGCCTTCCGCCAATCCAGCTTTTGCGGGCGCTCTGGCTATCTCTTGCATGAAAGTGTGTGCCCGGCCCGCCTGTGTCAAATGCCGCCAAAGGATGGTCGCGCAATCCCGATATTATCGCCAAATCAATGCCTGCGATCCCAGCGATTTTTGCGGCCTCCAGCTTTGAGGCCATGCCGCCTGATCCCATGCCCGATGATGATCCGGCCGCCGCCATTGCCATAACCGCATCGTCGACGGCGTCCACACGGCGTACAATCTGCGCATCTGGATGCGATGGGTCACGGTCATATAATCCGTCCACATCAGACAGCAGGATAACCCCCGATGCGCCTGCGGCTTGTGCGGCGCGCGCGGCCAGACGGTCGTTATCGCCAAACCGGATTTCTTCGGTTGCAACGCTATCGTTTTCGTTGATCACTGGCACCGCGCCTGCACCCAATAACCGGTCGAGCGTTGCCGCGATATTAAGGTACCGCCGGCGATCCTCCAAATCATCCAACGTCACCAGCAACTGCGCCGCTGTCATCCCGCGCGCCGCTAGTAATTCTGCCCATAGCCCCGATAGGATAATCTGCCCAACAGATGCCGCCGCTTGCGCATCGGCAAGTGCAGCCCGCCCACCTTTTTCAAATCCCAGCCGGCGCGCACCAAGCGCGATTGCGCCCGATGTTACGATGATAATTCGCTGCCCAGCACTATGCCGCACAGCGATATCGGCCACCAGAGTTTTAAGCCACGCGCGTTTTACATCGCCGCCCGGTTCAACCAACAATGATGACCCAACCTTGACCACCAATAACGGGCAACGCGCCGGAGCAAAAACCGCACTCGCACTAGCATGATCACCCTCTGTCAAATGGGCGACCATGTTCCATCTTCCGCAAGGCCCGTGCTTCGCGTTGATTCAAGGCCGCTTTTATTGGGCAGCACCGACAGGACCCGGTCAAGAACATCGCTCACGCCCTGCCCCGTTGCTCCCGACATTGGGATCACATCTTGCGCGCCCGCGGCCACAAGCTGCGCGCTGATATCGGCCATCAATTCAGGATCGAGCAAATCGCCTTTATTCAGCGCAACAATCTGCGGCTTATCCTGCAAGCCCGCGCCATATTCGGCCAGCTCCGCGCACACCGTTTGCCATCCGCCCACTGGATCATCCTGCGTTGCATCAATCAAATGGATCAGCACGCGGCACCGTTCGATATGGCCCAAAAACCGGTCGCCAATTCCTGCGCCTTCTGCTGCGCCTGCAATAAGGCCGGGAATATCCGCGATCACAAACTCGCGGCTTTTATGTTCGACCACGCCCAATTGCGGGCGGATGGTCGTGAACGGATACGCGCCAACCTTTGCTTTGGTATTCGATACCTGATTAATAAACGTCGACTTACCTGCATTAGGAAGGCCAACCAAGCCCGCATCCGCCAGCAGTTTCAACCGTAGCCAGACATACATTTCTTCGCCGGGCCATCCGGGGCCGTGCTGCGTAGGCGCGCGGTTGGTGCTGGTTTTATAGGTGGCATTGCCGCGTCCGCCATCGCCGCCGCGCAGGAAAACGACGCGCTGGCCAACCTCGGTAAGATCAATCAGCAACCCGCGCTCTTCATCATCGGACAACACCTGCGTTCCCACAGGCAGCTTTATAATCAAGTCCTCGCCGTATGCTCCGTGCCGGTCACGCCCCATGCCTTGTATGCCGCGCTGCGCCTTGAAATGTTGCGCATACCGAAAATCAATTAACGTATTCAGCCCTGCGACCGCTTCGAATATGATGCTGCCTCCGCGGCCGCCATTGCCGCCATCAGGGCCGCCATATTGGACATACTTCTCCCGGCGGAAACTCACCGAACCTGGTCCGCCCGCACCCGAACGGATGAATATTTTTGCTTGATCTAAAAAATGCATAATTGCCCTTAGGCGACTGCGCACACTTTGGCCATAGAGCACGTAAAGAGCATACAGCACGTACGGCTGTGATATTTCTTAATGGCTAGTTTCGCCTACGTAAATTCGCAGGCGCTTTGTTGCGTTATCGCAAAAACCAGTTTGTAAAATTCTGTATCTCTGTTGGTGTCCGGAGCGTTCGGACAATCCCTCTCTTTTCGGCCCGTCACATAACGGGGGCCTATGGCGGGACCATTGAAGCAATAATAATACTAACTTGGAGACGACCCATGACTATCAAACACACAATCGCTGTATCCGCACTTGCACTTGGCATCTGCATGGCTGCCCCTGCGTATGCACAGCAAACATCGAACTCGCAAGCAGGCGCAGTTGGCCTTATTGCCACAGCAACCAACACCTCAACCGATCTGAATATGCAAGATTCTAACAACGACAACAGCGTTGATGTTGCTGATTCTGGAAATGACAATTCAGACAACAGCGTTAGTGTTGCCGATTCCGGAAACGACAATTCAAACAACAGCGTAAATGATTCCGGTAATCTTGCATTTGCACTGGGTTCATTCAATTCGGACAGCTCGGATAACAGCACAAATGATTCAAACAACGGTAATGACAGTTCGTCCATTGTTGCGGATCAAGATTTACGGGCCACAGCAGCGCTTAACGCTCCGATCTTATTCTTGAGCTTGGCTAGCGATAACAGCAGCGGTGATAACTCTGTGGGCGGCAATGCGTTTGCGGCATATGCAGGCATCCTGAACAATGCTTGGAACACAGGCATCAGTTCAAATGCACAAGCAGCAACCAACATGGCAGCACGCGGTACGGTTACTTTCGGTAACTAATTCTGCAACGTTATAATGATGGCCGGGCCGCGATCCTTCCCCTAGGCAACCCCAAAAGTCCCCCCAGGCTTTTATGCTTGCCCGGCCATCATTTCTTATTTTTTGAAGTTATCGCAGGAGTTAAACATCATGCGTATCACCCCTTTATTAATCGGCCTGTTGATGATCCCTGTTTCCGCTGCATCGGCGGCTGAACCTGTCACTGGACCTGCGGCAATTGTTGGCGCTGGACCTTTAGCAGTTGCAATCGAAGCCACTCAAACCGCTATACCTGCTGTATCGCCGCTTGTTACTGTTCCCGGGGTTGCTGTTACCGGGGTTGCTGTTCTCGGGGTTGCTGGCGGTACTGTAACGATTGATACAGAAAATATGGATGACGCAGACCTGACCGAATTGCGCGGCGGAGAATCGCGTGTGCTTGGCAACCAAACATTGCTTGCCGTATCGCAAGGCAACAGCATCGGCGGAAATTATGCTGCAGGTAACGTAACGCTGAGCGATAATGCACTGTCCAATTTTGCAGGCATCGGCAACGTCGTGATTAACACCGGCGCGCAGGCCAATTTGCAGGCGGGTATGAACCTTATTATCAATCTGGTTCCATAATCTGCTCGCTTAACCACGTTTAACTCTTCGCCCCACCCTAAAAATGGGCAAAATAGTAAGGCAAAACAGTGACGCCGTTTATTCGAAAATCCATAATATCTGCCGCATTAATTGCCGCTGCTGCCGCAATGGCCCCGGCCCATGCAGATATTATTTTGGACAGATCAAGCGGCGGCGATTTCAACGTTAAAGTCATGAGCTGGTGGGAAATTCCGTTTAGGTCTGTTGTCCGCCAAAAATATGATTTTAGCTGCGGATCGGCCGCTGTCGCCACGTTGCTAACCTATCATTATGGCCGGCCAACAGGCGAACAAGAAGCATTCAAATATATGTGGGACAAGGGCGATCAAACGCTTATCAAAAAAGCTGGGTTTTCTATGCTTGATATGAAGAATTTCCTGACCGCAAATGGATATGAAACGCAGGGATACCGTTTTAGCATTGAACAACTGCGCCAAACAAAACGTCCGGTCATCGTGCTGCTCGACCTAAAAGGCTATAAACACTTTGTCGTGGTAAAGGGCGTGAATGATCAATATGTTTTAACCGGCGATCCTGTGATTGGCCTTAGCCAATATAAGATCAAAGATTTTGAGCAGCGGTGGAATAACATCGCGCTCGCCGTTGTAGAACCAAAAAACGCACAAAAACCAAACAGCCGCGCGGGTCGCTATAATCTCGCCAGCGATTGGGGGCCGTGGTCAAAAGCGCCGTTGGAACGCGGCAATGATGCGCTGGCTATTTCGATCGGCGGCCTGACTACGCACCTACCGCCTGTATATCAAATTACCGATCAGCGCTTGCTTGAAGTGCGCGTTGGTACAGTCCGATAAGGAATATTAAAATGACTTTACGCTGCCACTTTACGTACGCCGCCGCCGCCGCGATACTATGCTATGGCACGGGCACAACTCCTGTATTTGCCGAAACTGTATTTGCCGAAACTGTATTTGCCGAGACTGTTTTTGCCGAAACGGCCGCCACTAACGATATGGGCGATAGCACCCCAGTTATCGAAGACGCCGAGCTAGCCACATTACGCGGCGGTTTTGCGATAGGCGGCCTCAACATTGCGCTTGGCGCAGACATAAAAACATTCATCAACGATCAGCTCGCATTGCATACCGTGGTAACATGGAACGATCATGCCGCATCCCAAACGCAGGTGTTATCAGGCGCGCTAACGATGGTTCAGGCAGGGAACCTGCGCGATCAAGTTTTGGCATCGGGCAACATCCGTATGCAAATTGGCAGCAGTCCCGTCTTCACCGCGAATGACGGACAAACCGCGATTACCCACCGAACAGACGGCACGCTGCAAAATATTTTAATCAACACCGCCAGCAACGTTAATGTCCGCCAAGAGATAGATGCCACATTGGATGTCGGCGGTTATACCGAATTTGCAAACAACCTGCAAAACATCCACATGAGCAACGCATTTGGCAGCGCAATCAATGACGCGGTCGTATCATTCGGGCGATAGAGCATTGCGTCAGGCCGTATGACATTAACGGCTAATCGGAAACAACGATGTCACGCCTTAAGCAATCCAATTTCGATCAGCCGCTCCCTTAAATAGTCATCTGCCAGTATGGATTGCGGATACCTATTTGGGTTATCTGCGCTGATACATTCGGGCAGCGTTTTTATGGCAAAATCGGAACGTAGGTGCAGAAAATAGGGCATGGAATAACGGCTATGGCCCGAACGCGCGCCAGATGGATTGACAACGCGGTGCGTTGTGGATGGAAGGATATGGTTGGTTAGCCGCTGTAACATATCACCCACATTTACCGCCAATCCGCCGCTGGGCGGTGATACGCTCATCCAATCACCATCCGGACGCAGTATCTCAAGCCCTGCTTCTTCTGCGCCCAGCAACAACGTTATCAGGTTGATGTCCTCATGCGCGCCGGCCCGTATTGCGCCATTACTATCCCCTGCAATCGGCGGATAATGCAGCAACCGAAGTACGCTGTTGCCATCGGCGATGCCGCTGTCAAACCAGTCCGCGTCTAGTCCCAGATAGCGGGCAATATACGATAATATCCGTGCGCCCACGCGGTCAAATTCTGCATACAGCTCGGTAAATACCTGCTTAAATTCGGGCATATCTTCGGGCCAGATATTGGCCAGCATCGATCCCTGTAACGAATGTCCGGCCGGTAAATCGCGCCCGACATGCCAAAATTCCTTTAGGTCATGATGATCTGCACCCTTTGCAATCTCTGTTTTGAACGGCGTATATCCGCGCGCTCCGCCAATACCTGCCGCATAACCGCGGCGTTTATACGCCTCGTCCCGGTCAAACAGTTGCCTCGTCAGCTCCCAAGCCCGGGCCACCAGCGCTGGATCAAGGCCGTGCTCTGTTACAATAGCAAAGCCGTAACGCTGAAAACTTCCGCCCAGCGCCGCGCCCAGCTCGTTTGGATCGGCATGAGCCAGCGAGATAGCTGGCATGTGATTTGAACCCATCTGTTTCATAGACATCACAATATCCCCTGCTCTATGACTAATCCAGCAAAAATGATGGAGCATGATGTGGCAAAGCAATATTGGCTGATGAAATCCGAACCCGATGTCTACAGCTATGATGATCTGGTGACAGAGGGCGAGGGCACTTGGGACGGTGTGCGCAATTACAGCGCGGCGATCAACCTGCGCGCCATGAAAACCGGCGATGAGGCGTTCTTCTATCACAGCAATATTGGCCTAGAGATTGTAGCGATCATGACGATCAGCGCAGAGTATTTCACCGATCCGACATGTGCGAAAGCCCGGTTTGTTGCGGTCAAAGTAAAGCCACTCCGCAAAATCGCGTCGCCTGTGACACTGAAATCGATTAAGGCCAATCCCAAGCTTGCCAGTATGCAACTCATCCGCCAATCGCGCCTATCGGTTGCACCTGTTAGCGCGGCTGAATGGAAAGAAATCTTGAAAATGGCGGGGGAATAAACGTGGCAAAGATCTGCGTTTTAACCTGCGCCCCCGGTTATCGCGAAGATATGGGCCCGCATTGCCGATTGTTGGAAAGCGCACTTGGCATGGTGCCTGAATACCAGCTCCCGGAATACCGGCTTCCTGAATACCGGCTCCCTGAATACCGGCAGTGGACCGATCCGGGCGATCTTAGTAAGTTCAGCTTGGTACTGCCACTGCTGGCCTGGGGCTATCCATATGACCCGGCACGGTGGTTCGCGCTGCTTGATACCTTGGAAGCAGATGGCATCCATATTGCAAACCCCGTCAGCATCCTGCGCTGGAACACCGACAAAGCGTATTTGACCGAACTTGCCGATAAAGGCATTGCGGTTGTCCCAACAGTGATAACGCCGCAATTGGACGATGCCGCTTTGCGCGATGCTGCCGCGCATTTTGGCACAAGCGACCTGATCATAAAGCCGCCCATATCGGGCGGTGCATATGGTACATACCGGATTAGCTTAGGCGACTCTGTTCCCGAAGATGTTGCCGGCGCGCGTATGATGATCCAACCATTTTTGCCTGCAATATCGAGCGAGGGGGAATATTCGCTGTTATATTTCAACGGAAAATTCAGCCATGCCGTCAACAAATGGCCAAAGACAGGCGATTTTCGTGTACAAGACTATCTGGGCGGAACCGAGGTTGCGGTATCGCCGCCAGCTGACGCGCTTGCGCTTGCCGAGGCCGCCCTTACCGCTGCGCCCGATATTTGCCTGTACGCCCGCGCCGATATGCTGCGGGATCCGCACGGCGTGATGCGCCTAATGGAGCTTGAGCTGATCGAGCCATCACTGTTTTTTAAATTCGCACCAGATGGCGGGGCGATGTTTGCGCAGGCGGTGAGAGATCGGATTGATTATAAGCGGTAATCCGCAATGATATCGCCGCATGCCGCAATCTCTTCCTCATGCCCAATCTCGCGCCATGTTTCGGCGAGCGCTTCAGTTTCCCATGCAAGCATCGCGGGATGCGCAATGATATGGTCCATCCACGCCTGCCCCATTACGCCGACATCCAAGCCATAGGTGCGCGCGCGGTATGCCACGGGCGCATAGAAAGCATCGGCGGCGCTGAGCTCTGCGCCCGCCAAATATGGCCCGCCAAAACGGGTCAGGCCTTCTTCAAACAGCTCGGCAATACGTGCGACATTGGCCTTTAGCGCATCTGACATCGGTTTTGGTTTCACTCGCACGCCCACATTCATCGTGCAATCACTACGCAGCGCGCCAAAGCCGCCATGCATTTCGGCCACTGCGCACATCGCCCATGCTCTTGCGGCCTGATCCGCGGGCCACACGCCATCATGCCGTTCCGCCAGATACATCGTTATGCCCAATGAATCGTGAACCAGCCGGCCACCATCGATCAACACGGGCACTTGGCCCGTAGGCGAAAAGGCGCGGAACTCTTCATAATTTTGCGGTTTGGTAAAAGGTTCGATTCGGTCCTCAAACGCGATACCCAGCGCCTGCATCAGCAGCCAAGGGCGCAGCGACCAGCTACTATAATTGCGGTTTGCGGTAATAAGAGTGTAAGCCACCAAAATTCCTAAAATTCTATCTCAAGCATCTCGCCAAGCGCAGCCAATGCTTGCGGCCCGCTGCTCACTTTGATGGCGGCCATGCCCAATGCAGCGGCGGGTTTGCAGTTAATGCCGAGATCGTCAAGATACACACACTGGGCCGCCGTAACGTTCAACGCATCACACATCATCTGATATATACGCGGGTCGGGTTTGCGTACACCCACTTTGCTGCTTTCGATCACATGATCAAAACGCGCCATAATCGCCGCAACGGCGCTGGCTTTTTGTTCCGTCAACGCCATTCCTGCGCCTTTTCCACTTGGCACATTGTTGGTGATACAGCCCAGCGCAAAGCCGCGCGATTTCAGCAGGTCAAGCGCCGCCACCATTTCGGGGCGGATATCGCCCGCCAAACACGCCAGCACATCGGCGCCGCTAAGGGTGATGCCCATCGCAGACGCCTCCTGCGCAAACAATGTATCAAAAGCGACTACACCTATTTCAGCACGCTCAAACTGCGCCCATGCATTGGTATCTGGGTTCGCCGTGTTGATCCGCCGCACGCTGCCTATGGGTTGGCCTTGCGCCGCCTCAAGCCGCTCAAATGCTTCAAAGGGGGATGACGTAATCACCCCCCCGAAATCGAAGATTATGGTATCTTTGGTCACACCTAATAATTCAGCCGCAACCCCGGCCGGTTCCAGCGCACTTTCGCGAGCTGACCGCTGCCCGATAGGCAGATATACGCGTCCATCCGGTCGTCCCCGCCCCAGCATATGTTGGTGGTAAAGATATCGGGCGTGGCCACAAACTCCACTAGCTCTCCCGCTGGTGAAATCACACTGATGCCGCATTCGCCAATGGTGGCAACGCAGATATTGCCGCATTCTTCCATGCCCAGGCTGTCGAAAAATTTATATCCAGCGGGGCGGTATACCGGAATGCCCGGTCCGCCCGGCCCGCCATCGGGCGCAACTTTGCCCGGCGCGGTAATGTTAAACTTCATCAATCGGCAAGTATATGTTTCGGCGGCGTATAACGTGTTGCCATCGGGCGATAGGCCAATACCATTGGGGTTGTTCGATGGAAAAACAACTTCCTCCAAATGGCTGCCATCGGTTTTGCCATAAAAAATGCCGGTGATATCATGCAATCGCTTTGCATAATCGATCTTGCCGTGGTCGGTGAACCAGAACCCGCCATGCGCATCAAACACAATGTCGTTTGGCCCGCGCAATATGCAGCCAAAATCACCGGATTTATACAGCACCTCCACCGCGCCTGTGGCAATATCGATCCGCTGTATGCTACCGCCGCTATAATCCGATGCAATCCCATGCGGGGTTAAGTAACCGTCTGTATCCATCCAGTTGAACCCGCCATTGTTGCAGCAATACAGGTGCCCGTCCGGCCCCACCGCAAGCCCATTAGGCCCGCCGCCTGTATCTGCCACCTTGGTTTGCGTGCCATCTGCTGCAACGCGCGTTATCTGCCCGCGTGCAATCTCGGTAAGGATAATGCTGCCGTCGGGCATCGCCACAGGGCCCTCGGGAAAACGCAAACCCGTTGTTACTATCTCCATGATCTCTCCTCCTACATTCTCTTAGGAATAGAGTGGCAGGGGAGCGATAGGAAGGAAAGCGTAAAAATCGCATAGCGTCCTTTCATTACATACCTTCCATTACATGCGAGGAATGATTAGATAGTATCAATCAATATAAAACCGGAGCGCTCCCCCATGATCACCTACCCCGCCGACCTGAAATTCTACATCAACGGGACATGGCGTTCGGGCGAGGGGCGCGATGTGCATGCGGTTATCAATCCGGCGACGGGCGAGACGCTGGCGCAATTGCCGCTGGTTAATGCCGCCGATCTGGACGAGGCATTGAATGCTGCAGATCGCGGGTTTAAGGCGTGGCGCGCGGCGGACGTGAACGCACGCGGCGTGATCCTTCATAAAGTCGCGGCCAACATCCGCGCCCGCGCAGACGACATTGCGGCCGTGCTCACCATGGAACAGGGCAAGCCGCTTGCGGAAGCCAAGGGCGAGGTTTTGTCCTGCGCCGGGATATTTGAATATTTCGCCGAGGAAGCAAAACGCAGCTATGGCCGCGTGCTCGTGCGTCCCACTGGGCAGCGTAGTCTTGTGCTGAAACAACCCATCGGCCCTGTCGCCGCGCTTAGCCCATGGAATTTCCCGGTAAGCTTAATGGCCAAAAAAATGGCCGCCGCGCTGGCCGCGGGATGTTCGATCATCGCCAAGCCGCCCGAGGAAACGCCCGCTTGCACGATCGCATTGATGCGGTGCGTGGTGGACGCTGGCGTGCCGGGCGATGTGGCGCAGCTGGTATACGGCGTCCCCGATATGGTCAGCCGCCATTTGATCGCCTCGCCTATTATTCGCAAAGTGAGCTTCACAGGATCGGTTCCTGTGGGCAAACACCTGCTAAAACTATGCGCAGACGGTGTAAAGCGCACAACGATGGAACTGGGCGGACATGCGCCCGTGCTGATTTTTGATGATTGCGATTTGGAAAATGCGATGAACTTGGCCGCCGCCACCAAATTCCGCAATGCCGGACAAATATGTATCTCGCCCACGCGTTTTTACGTGCAAGAGGGCGTGTATGAACGTTTTGCCGCGGGCTTTGCCGAGCGTACCGCGCGTATCAAAGTCGGCAGCGGATTTGACATCGATAGCGCCATGGGTCCGCTTGCCAATGATCGCCGCACCCCTGCGATTGAGGCGTTGGTTGAGGATGCGCGGGCCAAGGGCGCGGTCGTGATGACCGGCGGGCGGCGCCAAGAAGGTGCAGGCAATTTCTATGCGCCCACCATCCTAAAAGACGTGCCCGCCAATGCCGACGTGATGGACAATGAACCATTTGGCCCGGTTGCGCTGATCCGGCCGTTTAAGACATTTGAC
>JAYWFI010000196.1:0-4424 GCA_043778865.1 Sphingomonadales bacterium | reverse complement strand
GAAATTACATCTTGACCAAACCCACGGCTAAAACGGTATGTGTCATTACCGTTTTGGCCGGTAAGCGTATCATTACCTGCTCCGCCTGTCAGTATGTCAGCACCATCGCCGCCATACAGAGCATCGTTACCGCCACCGCCCATGAGCGTATCTGCAATGTTTGTTCCATTTACAGTACGATCTGCACCCGAACTAAACGGAGCACCGCCAAAGTTAGCGGATGCCAAAGTAGTAGCGCTAACACTCTGCAATACAAATAATAGGCGCGCTTGATTAAGATTGGTAAATGTAGCTTCGGCAAAATAAATATGAGTATCTGCGCCTTGCTGCCGTGTAATAATTTGCCCAGTAAGTCCTTGCGCCAACCGGATATCAAGGATGTCCCCTACGTCGCCTGACTGGAAATCGGATATAGTGATAGCCGCGTCGCCATCGGATAAGTTTGGCACAAACCTGCGATAAGTTTCACGCCCTAAACTGGCCGTTAAAGTTTGCGGACCTTGCCCAACAGAAAGCTCTTGCCCTTCATTGACACCGCCACTGGTTGCACCAGATCCATTGGCAAAAATCGGATCCGAAAAAGGGTTGCCTGTAGAGGCAGGGGGCGTAACGACTTCACCGGCAGGAGCAGGAGCGGCGGCGTTGGCTTTTGCAACTAATTCAGCCCGCGACCAAGCCGTACCATCGGCAAAAATAAGCGCATCTATGCCGTAGACTCCGCCCGATGAACCATCGAGCATTCCGGTTATGGTTACGCGGTCATCACCATTACCAATTTTAATCAACAGGCCTTTGGAGCCGATGTTGACAATAGAAATGTCGCTAGCGGTAATCCCCGGAGCCAACCGCACACGTCCGCCATCTGCATCAACTATAGTATCCTGCCCGTCGCCGCGGGCAAAATAATATGTGTCGGTACCGGCGGCGCCATTCAGCAAGTCATTGCCGATGCCGCCTGTTATAATGTCGTTTCCGCGGCCGCCTTCAATCCAATCATTGCCCGCGCCGCCGTATATCTCGTTGCCTGAACCACCGCCTGTATTGGTCGCGCCCGCCGGAATGATGATATGATCGTCGCCGTCCGTTTCCTGCAAGCCAAGCGCCAAATTGGTCAGAGACAATATCCGTCCATCGGCAAAGCGTAGTTTTGCAATAACACCGTCAATATCGGCGGATGGATCAATTAGGGTGATGCGGTCGCTTGTTCCGCGAATGGATACTGTAATATTCCCGTCCGCATTGCGTTTGGCATCAATATCTTCGAGTGCGATATCGCTGCCAAACTCGACTATTCCTAGGCCGTCCGCTTCGATGCCCGTTTGTATACGGTCTTGGCCATCACCCCGATTAAAACGATAGATATCATTCCCACCGCCGCCAGTAATAACGTCATTGCCCTTGCCGCCAGCAAAAACCTCCGCCGCTGCCGTGCCTATAAGCGTATCGTCCAAAGCAGAACCAAGCCCGCGCTGCTGCGCCAACAAATCCATAAGCGTAATTATGGTGCCATCATCAAATTCAATGCGTTCGGCGCCGTTATTAAGCAGGATAATTTGGTCGTTACCGCTGCCGAAATCCAATATCGTTCCGGCACGGCTATCTATGGCGGGCGCAACGCGCATAGCACTAGCCGCGTAACCTTTGACCCTCAATACATCCAAAATACCCGATGCATCATCTATGATGTCGCGTCCATCGCCCAAATTGAAGACATAGGTATCGTTCCCGCCGCCGCCATTGATATAATCATTACCGCGTCCTGCTTCGATGGCTTCATTACGGCCACTGCCCATAATGATATCATCACGATTGCTGCTTTGGTCCGCAACCAATCGCTTGGCAAAGGCATTTGCATCCAAGGTTATGCCATCAGCAAAGACCAATATCGGCAGCTTACCTGAATTCATGCCGCCGGTCAGAATTAACTGATCGCCCGTTCGCGGAAAGGTTATTACGGCGTCCGCACTGCCATAAGCCAATGGCCGAATTACCGCCTCGGTCGATGCCAATCCTGAAAATTCAATGGTAGACGTTACAACACCATATGGCATTTCTATGCGGTCGATCCCGTCGCCTGCTGCAAAGAGTATGCGCCCGTCGTTTGCCGAAACAGCGCGGTCATTTCCGGTTCCAAGTGCTACTTCTGGGGCAGTGCCTAAATCGCGCAAATCAAAAACATCTTGTCCTGCATTCGATTCCTGAGCGCGAATTAAGGCACGCACCTCAGCAATAGTAAGGCTTGTACCATCGGCAAAAACGAAACTTTCAACAGGTTGCTGATTGTAGCCGCCAAGTATAACAACCCGGTCCGTATCGGTTGCCAGTATTACCAATAAGTCACCATTGATATTTCTAAATCGAACTTGATCTTTGGTAATCGCAGAACCAAAAACGATTTTATCAACACCGCCGCTATCTGCAATACTATCGCTTCCGTCACCCAAACCAAATTTATAAGTATCATTGCCAAGGCCGCCCGCAAGGCCGTCGGATCCCCTCCCGCCAGAAAGGATGTCATTGCGGTTATCAAAACCAACGATATTATCGTCGCGATTTCCGCCTGTTAGTAACAGATCAAGTACCTGTTCCAACGTCATGATAGAGCCATCGGCAAAATGATATTCTTCGACGCGTGTATTGGCCAGGCCGCCAACAACCGTGATAACGTCAACACCATTGCCAAGATCGATAACTAGGTCAAAACCGTTGCGCGAAATGACAAGGTTATCACGGCGAACCGACGCGCCAAATACGATGCGGTCGATAACACCGACTTGGTCTGATTTCTCAACGATTCGGTCAAAATCATAACCCGCCGTAAACGCATATGTATCACCTGCATTACCACCGATTAACGTGTCGTCGCCTTGCCGTCCATCAAGCGTGTTGGGTTGATTAACCAAAAGTGGGCTGACTTCGATAATGTTATCGCCGCGGTTACCACCTTCAATTTGTAATTCTTGTTCTATATCTTTAACATCCAGCGTAGTGCCGTCTGAAAATTTTAATATCTCAATGGCATCGTCGATACTGCGGAATTGATTCTTAATGCGTAAGCTGCTGTCCGGCCGGTCCGTTATTGTTATCAATAAGTCATCGCCTGATTTGGTGAAAACAATATTACGGTCATCTCTAAACCGGATGTCATCGCCAAACTCAATAGTGTCCTTAACGGGGACGCGTACACCTTGGCGATCTCCCCAACCTGCTCTTTTGCGGCGATCTGTAATGGTATCATGGCCATAACCAACATCAAAAATATAGGTATCGCCGCCGTCCCCGCCAATCAGCGTGTCATCTCCGCCGCGGCCATCAATGATTTCGCCAAAGTCGGAACCCATCAGGACATCCGCACCAGAGGTCGCACCACCTGTGAACTGATCCACCGCGACATCTTCGGGATTCACATCCGTGAAACTGATCGTACGGTCGGTAAATTCCAGATATTCGATTGCGGCATATTGCGCGCCGTCACGCTCATACTGTTTTTCAAGTATGAGCCGCTCACCCGTAGTCTTGATCGTTATAACAAGATCGAGCGCAGTACGCGTAATTGCAACATCACTGCTGGAAAGGCCTGCAAAACGAATAGTATCATCGCCGCCTGTATCAAAAACAACGTCGTTACCGTTGCCGCGTTGGAACACATAGATGTCATTACCGCTTTGACCTTCTAAACGGTCGTCGCCAGCCCCGCCTTTGAAGAAATCGTTGATACCTTCAAAACCATACACTGTATTATTTACATTAGTTTCAGCAATATCGACATAGTGCTGCAACAGTTTTACATAACTCCAATTAGTGCCGTCGCCAAAAATGATATTTTCAATTGCATTAACGTATCCAATAAATGGGATTTCTTTTAGGAATTCAGACAAGAATATTTTGTCTTCTGTTCCCCGGATTTGCAGTGTCAAATTATCACTTGCACCTACGCGCAAGAAATCAATCTCGGTCCAGCGAATGTCATCAATGAATTTCAGAACATCTTTGGTTTCAGGAGAGAAAAGGCCGTATTTCGGTCCATTGTCTTCAATAACGTCTCGGCCGTAACCACGCCCAAAGATATAAGTATCGTCGCCTTGACCACCCGTTAGATAATCGTTCCCAAACCCGCCATCCAGAGTATTATTATTGATGAACCCGAAAATCGCATCATCGCCGTTAGTTTTCGCATTTTTTAATACGCGCTCTGTTACCTGCGTGAAATCAAGGCTGGTACCATCGTCAAAGATGAACCGTTCGATTTGGTTCGGCGACACATAGTCAAGCCCCTCGCTGCTGCCAATTGCCTCGCCAAACATTCCAAGGCCCAGAGCAGTCCCTTCAAAATAGCTCTCAATTTCGATGCTATCGCTTGTCGCATTGCCCTGCTTGTCGAGGATACTAATGTAGAGAGTATCACTCGCGCCGTCACGGCGAAA
>JAYWFI010000195.1:0-4522 GCA_043778865.1 Sphingomonadales bacterium | reverse complement strand
GACGACGCCGCGTTCTACATAGGGCAGGAACCCGTCCTGCTGCGCTTTGTTGAAACGGTGGATTTCGTCAACGAACAACAGCGTTTTCTTGCCAAGCCGCGCCATCTGTTCGGCCTGCGCAAAGGCTTTTTTCAAATCTGCCACACCCGAAAACACCGCGCTGATGGCCATATAATGCATACCCACTGCATCTGCCAGCAAGCGCGCGATACTAGTTTTTCCCGTGCCGGGCGGGCCCCATAATATCATCGAGGACAGCTTGCCTGCTGCTACCATTCGGCCAATTGCGCCGTCCGCGCCTGTGATATGATCCTGTCCGATCACTTCGGATAATGCGGCCGGCCTAATCCGGTCTGCCAAAGGCGCATTATGCTGCTGAATATCGGCAGGTTCCGTATTTTCAAAAAGGTCGCTCATCGCCTTTTCATTTGATTGTCGCGGATTGCACGCTGCGTTGCCGGATCATCCGGATATATGTTTCGGCAACAACCTGATTTATCGCGTCCCATTCATATTGCTGCGCCTCCGCCAATGCCGCTGCGCCATGTTCAGCGCGTAATACGGGGTCTTCGCAATAGGATTGCAGGCGATCTGCAAAATTCGTAATAGATCCTGGTTCAACCAAGAAGCCAGTTTTCCCATGCTTTACGATGCTTGAGCTACCTGTCGCCCGCGCCGCAACCACAGGTATCCCGCATGCCATCGCTTCTAAGGTTACATTGCCGAATGCCTCGGTAACCGACGGGTTAAACAACATATCGGCCGACGCAAGCGCGCCTGCCAACTCTTTGCCGGTTTGGAACCCAATAAATTTGGCCGCAGGAAGCCGGTTGCGAAACCATGCCTCGGCTGGACCTTCGCCGATTACGACAACTTCGTGTGGCAGTTTACGGCGATTTAGCTGATCGATTGTATCGGCAAAGACATCAAGCCCCTTCTCCATTACAAGCCGTCCCAAGAACGCGATAACGGGCGTATCATCCGGTATATTAAGCGCGCGCCGCAATTCCATATCGCGGCGTTTGGGATTAAAGATAATTTTATCAACGCCGCGCGTCCAAATATCGATATCATAATTCATCCGCTGAGCACGCAGCACTTGCGCAAAGCTTTCGGTTGGCGCGATCAAGCCATCACAGCTCCGGTAAAGTCTGCGTAGCCAGGCAACCATTATGGGCGAGAGAAAAGCGAGATTATAATATGGCAGATACGATTCAAAGCGCGTGTGGACAGATGCAAGCACGGGCAAATTGCGTTTTCGTCCCCATGCGGCGGCTTGGCGGCACACGCGGTCGGGGCTAGAAATATGGATGATGTTCGGGGCAAACGCCTCCATATCGCGCTTCACCGAAGCGGATAAATGCAGCGGCAACCGGTATTCTGATCGTCCCGGTATTGGCACAGACATCACGCTTACCAAATCACCTGTTGGTTCAAAATCTGGATTGGCAACGGTGGGCGAATATACCCGAACCTGCGCGCCCGTGCGCAGCAGATATTCGACGAGCCGGTTCAGCGCCTTGTTTGCGCCGTCCACGGTCATATTATAGTTGCCGCTAAACAAGGCTATGCGAAGGTCGCTGGTTTGCATGCACGGCTTTTATCGGGCTATGCCAAAAAAGCCAACGCGAATATAGGATAGCGATGATAACAACACTTCTTGATGCGCTGCTAATTGGCGGGCCGAAACCATTTCGCGCCGATGGCACAATGAGCGCGATGGACAGGCAGGCTGCATCCGGGCCAGTGATGCTGCGCACGATGGGATTTGAGGGCGATCAAGTGGGCGATCCGAGCGTTCACGGCGGCGCGGATAAAGCTGTGCATTTTTATCCAGCGGAACATTATCCCTATTGGACCGCACGGCTTGATGGCCACCCGCTGCTGCGCGGTGCAGGGGCGTTTGGCGAGAACCTAAGCGCCTCTGGCCTTACCGAAGACAAAGTTAAAATCGGCGACCGTTTCCGCATTGGCGGGGCAGTGGTTGAGGTTGCACAGGGCCGCCAGCCATGCTGGAAACTCGACCACCGTTTTACCGCGCACGGAATAGCAGGCGAAATTATTCGTAGCGGGCGCTGCGGCTTATACTTTCGGGTGATCGAAGAAGGCTATGTTGCGGCAGGCGACGTTATTAAACAGATTTATGCTGCGCAACATAATTGGACAGTCGCACGCACATTCCGCCTGCTGATCGGCGGCGGACATAAGCACGCGGGCGCACAAGCCGGGCTACAGGAGTTGGCAGATTTGGAGACGCTGGCGCAGGTTTGGCGGATACGGGCAGCGAAGTTGTTGCAGAGTAGCTAAATAAAATAACAAATCTTGAATACGTACTTTTCAGCACAAAACTGTATATATCCACACATATTGAAAATTGCGTCTGCTTTTGTCCCAATACTGCCTGTAGCGATAAAGCATTTATTATGAGTAAGGTATAAATACATAAAATACAGTATCATATTGCAAATCGAATATACGAACCATTTAAAGCGGCATTTTGAATTTTGGTTACTTAACAATAAATAGGGATATTGAAGGTGCTTAATAAACTTAATCTAGCGATTGTAACTACGCTGGCTCCGGCTGCTGTGATGGCATTGCCTGCGGCGGCATCTTATGAAAAATTTGAACCCACCAAGGCTGAAGTGAAAGCAGTGGCCAGCACCATTGCGGCGAAATGCCCCGCGAAAGCAGGCGGCCCCAAGTATCAGTTGAATTGTAGAGATGCGCTCATCACACAAAGCGATGCCCGTCTGAATACGCGTTACAAACGCACAATGGCGCGGCTGAAGGCACCGCGTAAAACGGAACTGCGCGATCAGGAACGTGCCTGGATTTTGACGCGCTATGACGAATGCAATTTATTGCTCGAAGGCGTGGATTACCCAGCGCCAGGCCGTAAGGGCGAGGACTATGAAATAGAAGCAAAAGACTGTATTATCACTGAAAACAATCGCCGCACCCTGTGGCTTGATCGCTACAAATAAACTGCCACAAATGGCTAACGAGTATGGTAAGTTGTAATCGCATTGGTATGAAGGTTTTGGGTCAAGTCACAAAAGCTTTTTGTGGCACCTGTAATATATATTTCAGAGGGTTAAATTTAATGATTCGATTGGTAGGCGCTTTTTTCTTAACGTTCTGCGTACTCCCGCAAGCGGCGAATGCTTCCTCGTGTGAATACAGCTTTATAAAAAAAGGAAATCTCATAAGCGGCCTCAAATTCATAACTTCAGTTGACGTTGCTGATTTATCCTCTGTTAGCGCAATTGAACAGACGCGTAAAATAGCGCTGCTCAAATCTTACAAGGTTTTGGTCGAGGAAGCGTCTGAAGGACGGATGATGATCGAATATCCTGCAAGCAGTAAAAATCGGTCATTCCCAGTCTTCATGATGGTTAAAACTACTGGCGAAAGTTCCACAGTCACTCTTTTTGCAAAGCTGCCTTCAGGTATGGCAATGAAAAATGATGTCGCGAGAGCAGAAATGTGCGCCATCCTTGACCAGATTAAGGGAGGTGAACAGGCACCAGCGGTAGTGGAAAACGGGATACTGACCATGAGCGCGCAGAGGTTTTCTAATCAAATATCGGAAGAAACAAATAGTAATCCAGCCGCGATCCCAGCGCGGTATAAGGGTAAATCCATCACACTTTTTGGCACAGTTGATGATATCGCACCCGCTGGTGAACTCTATCGCATATCGTTCAAAATAAATGATCCACAGCCTAATGAACTGCGTCTTGCCAACGTAGCCCGTACAACCTTGATAAGTTGTACGTTGGCAAAAAAACATAACGATTTTGCCCTAAACCTTAAACTGAACGACACGGTTAAGCTGACGGGAACCTATGATGACTTTAATAAATTTACCCATGTGATCTGGTTAAAGGATTGCCGCCCCGCCAGTTAGGGTCCGGGCTTAATGTAGGAAATCACTCCGCGTCCATCATTCAGCCGGCGCGTGCAACCTTAGCCGCGATACCCGTTTTTCGTCTGCGTCCAATATCTCGAGCCGCCATCCGCTGGCTTCATGCAGCAACATGTCGCCTGCGTTGGGCACGATGCCAGCGATCACAAATGCTAATCCGCCCAGCGTATCGATATCTTCATCCACCTCGGCCAATTTTGGATCAATGGCCTGTGCGATATCATCCAACTCGGCGCGTGCGTCGCACTCCCAAATTCCGGGTTGGACCTGCGCGAATAAAACCTCGGGTTCATCATCATGTTCGTCTTCGATGTTACCGACGATTTCCTCAACCAAATCCTCGATCGTAACAAGGCCTTCGGTGCCCGAATATTCGTCAACAATGATGGCAAGGTGCGTGCGCGTGCGGCGCATTTCATCAAGCAATTCGAGCACACCCATGCTTTCGGGCACGTAACGCGGCTGGCGGATAAAGCTTTCTAAACTTTTGGGTTTAACGCGGCCCTGCGCCAGCACAGCAAAGATATCCTTGATATGGATCATACCGATTATGCTATCGAGTGTTTTATGGTAAACAGGCAAGCGGCTGTG
>JAYWFI010000194.1:0-7503 GCA_043778865.1 Sphingomonadales bacterium | reverse complement strand
GTGTCGCTAGTACGCGGAAATAACATCTGGGAAAAGGGCGGCCAGTTGAAGCCGCCTTCCTCTGTGAAGCGTATGATGACGATGCTGATGCGGCCATTTCAGCAGCTGAATTCGCTGGCCAACTCGCGCTCGAACGTGGCGCATCATTACGATCTTTCCAATGACTTCTACCGGCAGTGGCTCGATGAAGATATGCAGTATAGCTGCGCTTATTGGGCCGACGGTGTAGAAACGCTGGAGCAGGCGCAGCTTGCGAAGAAAGCACATATTGCGGCAAAGCTGGCTCTGCAACCGGGGCAGCGCGTTTTGGATATCGGGTGCGGGTGGGGCGGGATGGCGATGTACCTGAATCGTACATGCAGCGTCGATGTTCTGGGGATTACCTTAAGCGAAGAGCAGCTGAAACTTGCCAGGTGCCGCGCAGACGCAGCCGGCGTATCACACCGCGTAAAATTTGAACTGATCGATTACCGCGACTTGGCGAAACGAGAGGCGCAGGGGTTCGACCGGATTGTCTCGGTTGGTATGTTTGAGCATGTCGGTGTCCCGCAATTCGGCACTTTCTTTCGCGCGGCCAGCAATTTGATGACCGACGACGGCGTTATGTTGCTGCACACCATTGGCCGGATGGGCATTCCCGGAGCAACCGATGCATTTACGCGTAAATATATCTTTCCCGGCGGGTATATCCCTGCGCTGTCCGAAACACTGGCGGCAAGCGAAAAAGTAAAGCTGATCCATAGCGATGTGGAAAACCTGCGGCTGCATTATGCCAAGACACTGCGTGCATGGTACGCGCGTGTGCAATCGATACGTGATGATGTGAGCACACAATATGATGAGAAGTTCTACCGGATGTGGATATTTTATCTAGCCGGGGCAACCGCCGCGTTTGAATCAGGCGGAATGTGTAATTATCAAATCCAGTATATTCGGGCACGCGGAAATATACCGCTCACGCGTGATTATATGGCGCAAACAGAGGCAGCCTTACTGAAACAAAAATAGTTCCAACCAAAAGCGCAGCATCTTATCCCGCCGTACCGCCCACTGTCAGCGCGCTGATCAAGGTGGTCGGTTGGCCAACGCCTGCAGGTACGCTTTGTCCAGCTTTGCCGCACACGCCAATGCCTTCATCAAGCGCCATGTCATTACCGATACCAATCACTTTGTGCATTGCGGCGGGGCCGTCACCGATTAGGGTCGCGCCCTTTATCGGGTCGCCCAGCTTGCCGTTTTTAACCAGATATGCCTCGGTGCAGCTAAACACGAATTTGCCAGATACAATGTCCACCTGTCCGCCGCCAAAGCTTTTGGCAAAGATACCGTTTTTAACGCGGCTTAAGAGCTCGGCTGGATCATCGTTGCCGCCGCGCATAAATGTGTTGGTCATCCGCGGCATGGGCGCATGGGCATAGCTTTCGCGGCGGCCATTGCCAGTGGGTTCCACGCCCATCAAACGTGCATTCATGCGGTCTTGCATATATTTTTTCAGTATGCCGTCTTCGATCAGGACATTTTCCTGCGTCGGCGTGCCTTCATCATCAATCGATAGCGAACCGCGCCGATCCGCCATTGTGCCATCATCCACCACGGTAACGCCGCGCGCTGCAACCTGCTGTCCTATTTTGCCGGAGAATGCAGATGATCCTTTGCGGTTAAAATCACCCTCAAGCCCATGTCCAACCGCCTCGTGTAACAATACGCCGGGCCAGCCAGGGCCAAGCAGCACCGTCATTTCGCCTGCTGGTGCATCCACCGAACGCAGATTGGTAAGCGCCTGTGCCAATGCCTCATCAATGCCGCGTTGCTGCACATCGTCGTCAAATAATCTGTCGTATAGATAACGTCCGCCCGTGCCGTATGATCCGCTTTCGCGGCGGCCGTTTTCTTCAACCACGATATTGATATTCAGCCGTACTAAAGGCCGGACATCGGTGGCGACAAAGCCATCGGCGCGTACGATTTCGATTACACTCCAGCTGCCTGACATGCTGACGCTTACTTGCGCCACACGCGGATCACGGGCGCGGGCGGCTGCGTCAATTTTTTCGCATAGCGCAACCTTGTCGGCAAAGGGCACAGCCTCAAGCGGATTTCCGTCTGTGTACAGATGCCGATTATTTTTTCGCGGAGCAGGCGCGTGCGGGCCTTTTGCAGTTTCAAGCAGCTTTAATGTTTCGCCTGCACGCCGAATAGCCGCTTCGCTTATCTCGTTGGCATGACTGAACCCAGTCATTTCGCCTGATACACCGCGCAGGCCAAATCCTCCGCCTGTTGAATAATCCGCAAGTTTCAACCGGCCATCATCAAAGCCAAAGCTTTCGCTTGCGCTGTACTGCAAATATAATTCGCCGTCATCGCAGCCAGCAAGAACTTCGCGAGTAACGCGAAGCGCACTATCAGGATCGATAAGGCCGGGTTGGTAGAGGTAAGAGCGGGGATCAGTGTAAGTCATGATACTGATATAAGCGCTTAGCAGGCAGGGGGAAGCCTATTTCGTACTTTTTATATCGGCGGGTCCGCCAATAAGGACAAAACGGCGGTCACAATATCCGCAATCGGCATAACCGCGCTCGTCTATTTGTAACCATACTTTTGGATGGCCCAATGCAGCGGGTACATCGCCGCTACCGTCGCAGGATATTCGGGCATCGCGGACGCGGAAAGTTTCGGGTTCATTGGTCATGCAGGCGCATTAGCAAAGGCTTAGCGACGGCGCAAGATTTGGTCTTAATCCTAATAGAATATTTCCGCTATCACAGATAATTAAGTGTGATATCCCAAGTACCTGTATATACTCCAGGTGATTGATTTGCGCCAACATCCAAAGTTGCGCCAACGGGGAATGCAAATATACCCGTAGCTGATCCAATCGTAAAACGTTGCGGTGTTGTTCCCAATATTGCTGTGGGCGTGCTGCCTATCGTAAAATTGCGCACAACCATTGATGCGCCGGGACCATTGATTAGGATCGTACTCGCACTGATCGATATGGCAACTTGTTGATTGGCCGTACCCTGTCCAGCAAAGCGAGCAGGCTGGTGGGTGTTGCTTACCAATACGATGCCGTTATTTGCGGTGCGTGTTCCTGTTGGTGCAAGAACTACTGTTCCTGCGGTGGCGCTTGGCACAATTCGGCCAAAGTTAAGATCATCCACGTTTATGAATGATAACGGCCGTATAATTATCGCCTCTGTTGATCCCGGTGACACCGCAGGTGCAGCCATTGCAGGCATCGCAGCAAAACAGGCGCAAGCGCACAGCCCGTACATCGCACTCGTAAATTTTTTCATTAAATCGCCCCGTTTCATCAACACCCAATACCGCGATTAAGATAAGCGAGTGATGCCATCTGTGGTTAACGAGTATTAATCAGTATTAGGTAATGTATTGTTTTACAGTAGAAATAGATTATCATATTTGTAAAATCTGGCAAAATCGCTTTCCTGCGGGTAATAGCTGTAAGTAAATCAACTCAAGCAAACGAATTTTAGCAAAACATTTGCCGCGTTAACATTGCACCGCATCGCGCGCTTCGCTATCGCCATCATATGTCTGAACACGCAATCGAAATCGCTAACCTCTCCAAAACCTATGCTGGCGGAAAGCAGGCATTGGATGATGTTAGCTTCAATGTTGAGCAAGGGTCGATATTCGGCCTGCTCGGCCCCAATGGTGCGGGCAAATCGACGTTAATTAATATCCTGTCCGGGATGGTAATGAAAACGGGCGGCACAGCCACCATTTGGGGATTTGATATCGATGTAAACCCGCGCAATGCCAAGGCAAGCATTGGCATCGTGCCGCAAGAGATTATGTTCGATCCATTTTTTACACCCAAAGAAGCTCTGGAATTGCAGGCCGGGTTATATGGCGTTCCTAAATCCAAACGGCGCACGATGGAGCTGTTGCGCGCGGTGCGACTGGAGGATAAGGCGGACGTGTATGCCCGCACTTTGTCGGGCGGAATGAAACGGCGGTTGCTGGTGGCAAAGGCGATGGTGCATTCGCCGCCTGTTATCGTGCTTGATGAACCAACCGCTGGCGTTGATATCGAATTGCGCCAACAGCTATGGGATTACGTTAGCGAGCTAAACAAAAACGGTGTCACCGTTGTGCTGACGACGCATTATTTAGAAGAAGCAGAGCAATTGTGCGACCGGATTGCGATTATTAATCATGGGAAACTGATTGCCAACAAACCCACCAAAGAACTGGTTGGGATGGCGCGTGAAAAAGCTGTTGTCCTTACCCTGGATGCCGATATCTCCGCTGCGCCTGCGCACGCTGCGTTTGAAAAAATCGAGATGATTGGCGAGCGTACAATCGAGATTACCTACAACAAAGACCGAATGAACGCAGGGCAAGTACTGAACGCTGTGCAGGGTATGGGGCTGGGCATTGTCGATGTGACCACCAAAGAAGCTGATTTAGAAGACGTATTCTTAAGCTTAACGAGCGGTAGCGCGGAATGAAGATCATAGCAGGAATATGCCTAATGATTGCGGCTTTACCAGGCCCGCCCGCCGCAAAAGTGGCACCAATGAATTTGGATGCGCTTATTCAAACCAAAGATCCGGCCAGATGCGATTTTGGCGCAGAGTTTAATGCGGTTGGTGAGCGTCTGTTTGTGATTGATCCTGTTACAAAGAAAATTATCCCCGGCATGCTTGCCTTTCCAGAAAAATACGCTGGGGCATTTGGCAAGCCGGAATACCAAGCACAAGCAGACGGTACGTTGGTGCTTACCATGCCGATGGTTGGGATATGGAAAGGCTTCCCACTTGTTGCAATCGTTACCTCGGCCAATGCACTAGGCAAACCGGCCAAAACAATGTTTGTTCTTAAGACAGACTATGCCACTGCTGAAAAAAGGTTCGCAGGTGATTTTGGGACCAATCGTAAATCCGCCTACAGCGTTAGCCGTATTCCTGATGTGACTGGTCACGCACTTCTGAATTGTGAGCAAAAATGAAACAATATGATATCATCATCGTCGGTTCTGGTGCGGCTGGCTTAACCGCTGCAATATCACTCGCGCAAAAGCATAACGTGCTGGTTCTGGCGAAAGGATCGTTGACGGGCGGGTCAACCGCATGGGCGCAGGGCGGGATTGCCGCTGTGCTTGATGAAGGCGATACGTTTGAAGAGCACATCGAAGATACAATGATCGCTGGCGCGGGTCTGAACCGCCGCGAAACCGTAGAATTTGTTGTTGAAAATGCGCCGCGTTCGATTGCGCGGCTGATTGAGATGGGCGTGCCGTTTAACACCGAGGAAGGCGCGCTGCATCTAACCCGTGAGGGCGGCCATTCGCAGCGGCGGATTGTTCATGTTGATGATGCAACTGGATGGGCAGTGCAAGAGGCGCTGATCAGAACAGCGCAGGCCAGCCCGAACATTACCCTTATGCCGCACCGCGCCGCGATTGATTTGATTACCGGCCGGCATGAAGAAAAGTTTTCAGGATCGGGCCGCGTATGGGGCGTATATGCGCTCAACGAAGAAAGCGGCAAGGTAGAAGCGTATACTGCGCGTGCGACAATATTGGCATGCGGCGGGGCAGGGCGAGTATACCTGTATTCCACGGCTCCGCGCGGCGCAACCGGCGACGGCATCGCAATGGCATGGCGGGCAGGTGCGCGGGTTTCCAATATGGAAATGATGCAGTTTCATCCTACGTGCCTGTACAATTTGGACGTCAAAAACTTTCTTATAACAGAGGCGGTGCGCGGTGAGGGCGGATACTTAAAGCATCCCGAAACTGGGTACCGCTATATGCCTGATTATGATGACCGGTTGGAACTTGCACCGCGCGATATCGTGGCGCGCGCAAACGATGATCAGATCAAACGTTACGGACTTGATTATGTGCATCTGGATATTAGCCACAAAGATCCTGAATTTGTGAAGCAGCATTTCCCCAATATCTATGAGAAACTGATGGGGTTGGGCATCGATATGACGGCGCAGCCAATCCCTGTTGTCCCGGCGCAGCATTATACTTGCGGCGGAGTGCTTATTGATTTGCACGGACGCACTGATTTGCCTGGGCTGTATGCAGCAGGCGAGGTGAGTGAGAGCGGGCTGCATGGCGCAAACCGGCTGGCTTCAAACAGCTTGCTTGAATGTTTTGTGTTTGGTGAGGCGGCCGCCGCCGACATTATGGCGCGTTGGGACGAGCTAGACACGCCGCCCGCCATCCGCCCATGGGACGAAAGCCGCGTTACCGACAGCGATGAAGAGGTTATCATCAAGCAGAACTGGACAGAAATCCGGCGTTTTATGTGGAACTATGTTGGTATCGTACGCACCACCAAACGGCTGGAACGTGCAAAGCACCGGATTGCTATGATGCAACAAGAAGTGGCGGATTATTATAGCCATTTCCGCGTTACAACGGATCTTATTGAACTGCGTAACCTACTGCAAACCGCAGAGCTAATCGTTAATAGCGCCTTGGCACGGCACGAAAGCCGTGGGCTGCATTACACGCTCGATTATCCTAAGATGCTACCCGAGGCATTAGATACGGTGTTGGTTCCGTAAACAAAAATCCCGCCAATCCATACAGGTGGCGGGATATTTGAACTGCGAATGCGTTATCCGTTACTTATCGATCTTGATCGCCGCATATTGCGTGGGGCCGCCGCGCCGTTTGATGCCCAACAGAACTGCGCCCCTATTGGCCGCTTTTGCTTCTTTAATGATTGCTACAAGCTGTGCCGCACTGACAACGGGCTTATAATTGCCAGATACAATAATGTCTGCACGCTTGATGCCCATTTGTCCTGCACTACCAACGCCGGGAACATCGATAACTAACCCCTTAGTAGTTTCAGGTACGCCGATTGTACGCGCGATTTGAGCGTCCATTGGAATAACACTAAACCCGAAAGCTTCACGTACTACTTTTACTTCCGGGCTGTCATTATCGCCTTGGAATTCTTTTTCTTCGTCGGGATTAAAACTACTTTTTGCAATCACATCATCCGATGGACGGGCACCGACAACGGCATTCAAAGTGGAAGGCTTGTTTTCGCGGATAATATCAATCGGAATTTTCGTGCCCGGTTTAATATTGGCAACAATATAAGATAGCGTTTTTTCCGGCGTTACTTCCTGTCCAGCAATTTTTAGAACGATGTCACCTTCGTTTAATCCAGCCTTTGCTGCTGCTTCCCCTGGGACAACAGACTGCACTTGTTCGCCGCGGTTTTTCGTAATGCCCAAGGCATCCGCCGTTGTTTCATCAACTGGGCGAATAGCAATACCTAGATAGCCGCGCTCCAGTTTTTGGCCTTTTTTTAATGCCTCAACGACGGGTGCCGCTTCTTCGGCGGGAATGGCAAAACCAACACCGATATTCGCGCCATTCGGTCCAATCAAACGATTATTAATGCCAACGACCTTGCCTTGTAAATTGAACAAAGGACCGCCGCTGTTGCCCGGATTAATCGCCGTATCGGTTTGAATGAAACGGTCATATGCGCCGCCTGT
>JAYWFI010000193.1:0-2504 GCA_043778865.1 Sphingomonadales bacterium | reverse complement strand
TCATACGGCGTGACCAGCCAGTGCGTGCCATCGGGATCACGGCGCAATAGCGATGAAAATGCGCGTACCATCGCAGGGCGCTTAATCTCACCGCCTTGATGAAACCACCTGCCATCTGTCGCAATTCGCATCTCGCTGTCACCCGATTGTTCCGGCTGCCAATCATCAACAGGCGGCAGCTTTCGCGAGCGCACCAAATCGGCGATCTGCTCCAGTGATAATGATGCAAGTTCAGGTGGCGGGGTATACGGCATATAATACCGATAGAACGCACAGACCTTTGCTGCAAACTCTGAATTTAACTTTCTCTCGGACCAATCATACCTGTGCGAGGTAATGCGCGGCTGCCACCATATCGCAGCAACAGGCGGTGTTGTTCAAACGGGCCGGGCAGCCGCCAACCTGCGGTATCTCCAGCCGAAAAGCCAAAGCGGCCATAATATTCGGGATCGCCAATCATTATCATCGGCGGCATTTGAGAGTGCGGCGGTTGCAGCTCCGCAGCTTTTATCGCTGCATTCATCAGCATTTGCCCCAGCCCTTGATTTTGCCGCCCCGGCGCAATGGCAACCGGACCCACCAAGATTAGATCGCTTGTTAAACCATCATCACCCGTAATTTGTATAGGCCAGCATTGAATGCTGCCCACAAGAATGCCTGCTTCGATCAGCCCGTACGAAAGATCACCGATTGCCGTCATGCCTTGCCGCAACATGTATGCCGTGCGCGATTTGCGGTCCTCACCAAATGCAGCATCGAGGAGCATTTCAAGCTGGTAATCACAGCAAGCCGTCAGCGGTAAAATCTCAATCATTGCCGCGCATTGCCTATGGTATATGCATTTGTCTATCGCAATTTAGAGAATTACAGGCCTGAGCCTTGGGTATCATTGTAGTATTATCCGCCGCCCGCTTGCCGCCCGTTTATCGCCGTTATTATAAGCGCAGCAGCAGCAAACCCCGCGCCTGCAAAAAACGTCGCGTTTGAACCGGCACTGTCCCATAGCAGCCCAGCGATCAGGCTGGCAAAAAGCATCGCTACCCCTGTCACAAGGTTGAACACGCCAAATGCTGAACCCCGCAAATCGCTTGGCGCATGATCGGCAACGCGCTTGGCAAGCAAACCTTGAGTAAGCGCCATATGCCCGCCCCACAGTGCGATACCGGTAAATACTCCGCCCAGCCCCGGGATCATGGCAAGCGATAGGTCGGCCGCAATCAAGCAGCCAAGTCCCCAAAGCAGGAGCGTGCGCGCGGGCATTCGGTCTGATAGCGCGCCTGCTGGATAGGCCCCAAGCGCATAAACCAGGTTCATGACAACCAGCACCAGCGGCGCAAGTACGAGCGGCAGGCCCTCGGCATTCGCTTTAAGAATGAGGAAACCTTCGCTAAACCGTGCAAGGGTAAATACCACGCCAATACCTGTGACATTCCAGAACCCGCGTGGCAGCCGTTTGAGATCAGTAAGCCGGATAGGCGCGCGCGCCTCAGACGTAGCCGGTTGCGGCTTAGTTTCCTTTACTCCAAATACCACACACAGCACAGCCAGCATGCCAGGTATAACCGAAGCCCAAAATACCATCCGCATATCATTGGCGAACAAGGCCATCAGCCCAACCGCGGCCAACGGCCCGGCAAACGCGCCCACGGTATCGAGCGATTGGCGCAGTCCGAATGCGCGCCCTCTGATTTCTGGTGGCGTCACATCTGCGACTAGCGCATCGCGCGGTGCGCCGCGTATTCCCTTGCCGATCCGGTCGGCAAAGCGCGCGCCGATGATGACGGGCGCTGTTGCCGCCAGCGCAAAAAATGGTTTTGACATCGCGCCCAGCCCGTACCCTAGCAAGATTAGAGGTTTGCGCCTTCCCATACGGTCGGCAATATACCCTGAAAATACCTTGCTGATCGAAGCAGTCGCTTCGGCAAAGCCATCAATAAGGCCAACCATCGCCACACTGATGCCTAAAGTTGTCGTTAAGAAAAGGGGCAGCAGCGAGTG
This sequence comes from Sphingomonadales bacterium, assembly GCA_043778865.1. Taxonomy (GTDB): domain Bacteria; phylum Pseudomonadota; class Alphaproteobacteria; order Sphingomonadales; family Sphingomonadaceae; genus Sphingorhabdus_B. Next base: position 506 of record JAYWFI010000193.1, on the reverse strand, counting down.
AATAATCTCGGATGATATATCCATGAACATGCTAACTAAACCGAGCGCCCAAACGGTACGCGGAATAGTCAAACGAGGTGTGCCAGATTTAATCATCACATAGCACTAACATAGAATCGTCATTAATGCCGGGTGTAACGTTGCAGGCTGACCCGCAGCCCTATTCGCACTTCATCGCTGGGATTAGCCTGTGTAATGATAGCAGCAGGGCCACTGACGCTGTTATGGGCATATTCAACGTGCAGGCTGGCGAGCTTGCCAGTGTAGGGCAAGTTATAGTTGAAGCCAGTGCGGATCGCTTGTTGCTGTGCACGGCCTATAATCGCGTCCTGCCCGAGGCTGACAAAATCATAGCGCAGAAACAGGTCGAGATCACCTGCCTTGGTGGAATCAAACAGCGAGACTTGTCCCATCACATAGCCGCCAATCACATCGCTGCGGCTACCCGAAAAGCGCGAGCGGATCAGTTCACCCTCGATCGTCGCGAGGTGTCCAGCGATGGGGAA
>JAYWFI010000192.1:0-16444 GCA_043778865.1 Sphingomonadales bacterium | reverse complement strand
GGGTAACGAAGTGCAAGTTGCGTTAAGTTCCAATTTGACAGGTATTAATTCTATTACGATATCTGGCGGCCCCGTCATCAACGGTGCAGGCATTAACATGAGTGGCAATAAAATCACGGGCCTTGCAGCGGGATCAACAGCGGCAGGATCAACCGACGCAGTCAATGGCAGTCAAATCAACAACAGCCTTGGATCGGTTGCCACAAACTTTGGCGGCGGATCGGTATATGACCCGTTAACTGGAACAGTAACCGCGCCTAGCTATCTGCTTCGCGGAAACACATATAACAATGTGGGCAGTGCGCTTTTGTCGATTGCCAATGGCGGGTTGGGTCCGGTGCAATATGCCAATGCCGCAACGCCCACTGTTGCCAACGGCGGCGTGCCGACACAGAACCTGACTTTGGTGGGCGCGACTGCAGGACCAGTAACGCTTGATAATGTGGCGGCGGCATCCCTATCGCCCACATCGTTGCAAGCGGTAAATGGAGCTCAGGTAAACACAGGATTGACCTCTGTTGCCAGCGGTCTTGGCGGCGGATCGGCCTTCAATCCCGTGACGGGCGCTGTGACCGCTCCGACCTACAGTGTTCAGGGCGCTACGCAAAACAATGTCGGAGACGCGTTGGGCGCGCTTAACACAGCGGTGACAGGTATCACGGGCGGTACCGCGGGCCTTGTTCAGCAAACAGGCGGCGCGCCGGGTGCTGGTCAGATCACGGTCGGCGCAGCAACGGGAGGCACATCGCTTAGCGTGGCAGGTACAAGCGGCAACCGCACGGTAACAGGCGTAGCGGCAGGCGCGCTTACCGCAACTTCGGTTGACGCGGTAAACGGCGGCCAAGTAAACAAGGCGATAGGTTCGGTCGCATCGGCTCTCGGCGGAGGCTCCACGTTTAACCCTGTAACCGGCGCGGTCACGGCTCCGGCATATAATGTTGCGGGCGGCACACAAAATACCGTTGGCGGCGCATTAACCGCGCTGGATAACAGCATTGGTGCGACAAATACGGCGGTGGCCGGGCTTACCAATGGTTCTGCGGGCCTTGTTCGCCAAACAGGCGGCGCGCCGGGTGCAGGCGGGATCACGGTTGCCGCAGAAACCGGCGGCACAACGGTCAGCATGTCGGGCACAGCGGGCAACCGTGTGGTCACAGGCGTCGCCAATGGCGCAGTCAATGCAACATCGACGCAGGCCGTTAACGGCGGCCAGCTATCGGCGGTTGCAGACAGGGCCAATACTCTGGGCGCTACAACGGCGGCATCGCTAGGCGGCGGCTCCACCTACAATCCTGCAACAGGCGCAGTATCGGCACCAACATATACCGTTGGCGGCCAAGCCTATAATAACACAGGATCGGCATTGGCGGCCACCAACTTGCTGGCGGTACAATATGTGCCAAACAGCACAGGTCAGCCCACCAATGCCGTGCGGCTTGGCAATGGAACAGCGCCCGTTGCGCTGGGCAATGTTGCAGCAGGCGCTGTCAATGCAGGCTCCAATGATGCGGTTAACGGCGGGCAATTGTTCGCCGTACAAACGGTCGCCGATGGCGCATTGCAGCGCAGCGGAGGCACGATGTCAGGCAATATCGAAATGGGCGGCAACCGAGTGACGAACGTAGGTGCACCGATATCTGCAGGAGACGCCGCCAACAAAGCCTATGTCGATGGCCTGCAAAGTCAGAACGCCAATAACTTCAACTTGCTTACCTCAGGATTGAACAAGGCGTTCAAGGGCATTGAGCGCAACAGCCAAGGCGTGGCATTGGCGATTGCGATGGGCGGCGGGTTCTTGTCCGATGACAAGGATTTCAGCCTGTGGGGTGCATGGGGTAACTTTAACAGTTACAATGCGGCATCATTGCAAACCTATGTTCGGTTATCCGATGATACCTACATCAACGCCGCCCTTAGCTATGGCTTTGAGGAACATTTGATCGGAACCCGAGTAGGTTTTGGTATCCAGTTCTAAACATTGGATTCATATTTAGGGCGCGGGCATAGAGAAATCTGTTTCCGCGCCTTTTTATGGACAGGAGAAGAGAAATGAAATCAGCTAAAATTCGCATTGCTGCAGCAACACTGGCGCTTTTAATCGCGGCAAGCCCCGCATTATCGTTTGCAAACAGCGGCGCCAAAATCACGCCTAAAGCGCAAACTATAGCATATGCCAATCAAGCAAAAGCCGCAGCCGCAGCCCCCGTTATCCCTGCTGGCACGCAAATTCAAATGCCGCCGCCCGAAGCAATGATCATTATGATCCGCTCATCTTTGGTTGCCCTAAGCCACGCGAATATGACGGGTAATTACCAAGTATTAAGCGCGCTTGGCTCCGATAATTTCCGCGCCGCTAACCCGCCTGCTCGGCTAGCAGAGTTATTCGCTCCATTTCGGACCAACAATATCGACCTTGCCCCTGTCGTATTTGTTACCCCGCAAGTTAGTCAGCAACCCGCGATCACAGGCGGCAAACTTCGCTTAACCGGGTTTTTCCCGACCCAGCCGATGCAAGTGAATTACGATCTACAATTCGAACCTTCCGCCGGTACCTGGAAACTATACGGCATCGCAGTAAATCTGAATACGGCACAATCGTCGCAGCAACAAAGCGCACGCGCGGTTAATCCGGAACTGAGCAGGTAAAGGAATGCGCGGGTTAACCTAAAAAACTACGCTTTGCGGTTTGACAAAATGGGCACCCGCTCCTATTTAGTAAGGATATAAATCCATCGGAACCAAGCCTGCCGTCGCGCAGTGGGCTTAAAGCATTGATGGTTTGTTATAATACCGACGCGGTAGGCTGTATGACTCGACCTGATTAGAGGGCGAATGTCGTGCGGCCTATTTTTGTCGGTATGCGTGTGATCATAACGTATCGTAGCGAGGCTAAAGCATTACCATGGCAACTAAAGCGGCTCCAACACCCACCACAATCAACCCCGTGTCGCGCAAGCGCCGTATCCGTAAAATCTTTGGTAACATTCACGAAGTTATTGAAATGCCAAACTTGATCGAGGTTCAACGCGAATCTTACGAACAATTTTTGCGGTCGGATCCTTCGATTGGATATGTATCCGGTCTTGAAAAAACACTCCGCAGTGTTTTTCCCGTCCGTGACTTTGCCGGAACCAGCGAGCTGGATTTTGTGCATTATGAATTGGAAGATCCCAAGTTTGATGTGGAAGAATGCCGCCAACGCGGAATAACATACGCAGCGCAAATGAAAGTCACGCTTCGTCTGATTGTGTTCGAGGTTGACCCAGACACCGAAACTCGCAGCGTTTTGGACATTAAGGAACAAGACGTCTACATGGGCGACATGCCCTTGATGACACATAACGGCACGTTCTTTATCAACGGAACGGAGCGCGTTATCGTGTCGCAGATGCACCGTTCGCCGGGGGTATTGTTCGATCATGATCGCGGCAAAACGCATGCGTCGGGCAAGTTTCTGTTTGCTGCGCGCGTCATTCCTTATCGCGGTTCATGGCTTGATTTCGAATTCGATGCCAAGGATATCGTAAACGTCCGCATCGATCGTAAACGCAAACTGCCCGTTACAACGTTGCTGTATTCGCTCGGTTTTAACGACGAAGAAATTCTGAGCCAATTTTACAGCCGCGTGACATTTGAGCGCGCAAAAGGTGGATGGAGAATACCGTTCAACTCCGAACAATGGCGGGCATCAAAGCCGTTGTTTGATATCGTCGATGCTGCATCTGGCGAAGTTGTGTTTCCTGCCGCACAGAAAATTACGCCGCGTGCCGCAACCAAGGCCGTTAAGGATGGTTTGACGCATTTGCTGATACCTACCGAAGAAATCTTTGGCCGGTATTCTGCGTTTGATTTGATCAACGAAAAAACAGGGCATATTTATATCGAAGCAGGCGACGAAGTTACCGCCGAGAACCTTGAACTGCTGGATAAGGCTGGCATCGATAATATTGAGCTGCTTGACATTGACCACATCATAACTGGTGCTTGGATGCGCAACACGTTGAAAGCAGACAAGGCCGAGAACCGCGATATGGGCCTTGATGCAATTTATCGCGTTATGCGTCCTGGCGAGCCGCCAACCCGCGAAACCGCAGAGGCATTGTTTGCTGGCTTGTTCTTTGACGCAGAACGTTATGACCTTTCGGCGGTTGGCCGCGTAAAATTGAATATGCGTCTTGGGCTTGATGCAGCGGACGATTACACAACGCTTCGTAACGAAGATATTTTGGCTGTTGTTAAGGAACTCGTGAACCTAAAAGATGGCAAGGGCGAGATTGATGACATCGATAACCTTGGCAATCGCCGCGTTCGGTCGGTGGGCGAGCTTCTCGAAAACCAATACCGCGTCGGACTTTTGCGGATGGAGCGCGCCGTCAAAGAGCGGATGAGTTCAGTTGATGTGTCAACTGTAATGCCCAACGATTTGATTAATGCAAAACCCGCGGTTGCCGCAGTGCGTGAATTCTTTGGTTCATCTCAGCTGTCACAATTTATGGATCAAACCAATCCGCTATCTGAAGTTACCCACAAACGCCGCGTTTCGGCGCTTGGGCCGGGCGGTTTGACACGCGAGCGTGCAGGATTTGAAGTACGCGACGTTCACCCAACGCATTATGGCCGTATCTGTCCGATTGAAACGCCGGAAGGTCCGAATATTGGTCTGATCAATTCACTGGCATCATTCAGCCGCGTTAATAAATATGGCTTTATTGAAACGCCGTATCGCAAAATCGTTGATCACAAAGTAACAGATGATGTGGTGTATTTGTCCGCGATGGAGGAGCAAAAGAATACGATTGCTCAGGCCAATGCCGAATTGAACGCCGATGGCAGTTTTGCCGAAGAACTTATCTCTAGCCGCGAGTCAGGTGAGTTCCTGATGGCACCGCGTGATCAGATTACGTTGATGGACGTTTCACCAAAACAGCTGGTTTCGGTGGCGGCATCGCTCATTCCGTTCTTGGAAAACGATGATGCGAATCGCGCATTGATGGGATCAAACATGCAACGCCAAGCCGTGCCGTTGGTACGCGCAGAAGCTCCGTTCGTAGGCACAGGCATGGAAGAAACCGTGGCCCGCGATTCCGGTGCAGCCATCGGCGCCCGCCGCAGCGGTATCGTTGATCAAGTGGATGCAACCCGTATCGTTATCCGCGTCACCGGTGAAGTTGAACCCGGACAATCGGGCGTAGACATTTATACCTTACAAAAGTTCCAGCGCTCCAACCAAAATACCTGCATTAACCAACGCCCACTCGTAAAGGTTAATGACGAGATTATGGTGGGTGATATCATCGCCGACGGTCCTTCCACGGAACTAGGCGAGCTCGCATTAGGCAAAAACAGCTTGGTCGCGTTTATGCCGTGGAACGGGTATAATTACGAAGATTCGATCCTGATATCTGAGCGCATCGTAAAAGACGATTTGTTCACCTCGATCCATATCGAAGAATTCGAAGTGATGGCCCGCGATACAAAATTGGGACCAGAAGATATCACGCGTGATATTCCCAATGTTGGCGAAGAAGCGCTGCGAAGCCTTGATGAAGCAGGCATCGTATACATCGGAGCAGAAGTTCACCCTGGCGATATATTGGTCGGGAAAATTACGCCAAAGGGCGAGAGCCCGATGACACCCGAAGAAAAGCTTCTGCGCGCGATCTTTGGTGAAAAAGCAAGCGACGTGCGCGATACATCGCTGAAATTGCCACCCGGCGTTGGCGGTACCGTTGTTGAGGTGCGCGTGTTTAACCGTCACGGCATCGATAAAGACGAACGTGCGATGGCGATCGAACGCGAAGAGATTGAGCGCCTTGCCAAGGATCGTGAGGACGAACGCTCAATCCTTAACCGCGCCACATATAACCGCCTGCGTGATATGCTGATCGGACAAGAAATTGCATCCGCTCCAAAACCCTTGAAAAAGGGAGATAAGCTTTCTGAGGACAATCTGTCTGAGGTTGAGCGTTTTGAATGGTGGAAAATTGCCGTTGCCGAAGATAAAGCACAAGGTGATTTGGAAGCGGTCAAGATCCAATATGACGATGCGGTTAAATTAATCGTTGAAAAGTTCGAAGATCGCCGTGAAAAGCTTGAGCGTGGTGACGAAATGGCACCAGGCGTGCTGAAAATGGTAAAGGTTTTTGTAGCTGTTAAGCGCAAATTGCAGCCCGGCGATAAAATGGCCGGCCGCCACGGTAACAAAGGTGTGATCAGCCGTATTCTTCCGCAAGAAGATATGCCGTTTCTTGCCGATGGTACGCCTGTTGATATCGTATTAAATCCATTGGGCGTTCCAAGCCGAATGAATGTGGGTCAGATTTTTGAAACACATCTTGGCTGGGCCGCGCGCGGTCTTGGCAAGAATATCCAGGTTGCGCTCGAAGAATGGCGCCATGCCAACCCGAACCCAGAAGCGGGCAGCCCGCCAGAAGCGGTACGTTCAGAGATATTAAAGGCATATGGTGCAAACTATGCCGCCGATATCAACGCGCGCACCACTGCAGAGCTGTTGGAACTGGCGGGTCATTTGACAGACGGCGTCCCTATGGGAACCCCTGTGTTTGATGGTGCACGTGAGGCTGATGTTTCCGATATGCTGGAGCTTGCCGGGCTTGACCGTTCAGGCCAAAGCGATTTGTTCGATGGCCGTACAGGCGACAAGTTTGACCGCAAGGTTACCGTCGGTATCATCTACATGCTGAAACTGCATCACTTGGTTGATGACAAGATCCACGCCCGCTCGATCGGACCCTATTCGCTTGTCACGCAGCAGCCGCTGGGCGGAAAAGCACAATTTGGTGGTCAACGGTTTGGTGAAATGGAATGCTGGGCGCTTCAAGCGTATGGCGCAGCGTACACCTTGCAAGAAATGCTGACGATCAAATCCGATGATGTTATCGGACGGACCAAAGTTTACGAAGCCATCGTCAAGGGTGATGACGGCTTTGAAGCGGGCATCCCCGAAAGCTTTAATGTTCTTGTCAAAGAAATGCGTTCGCTCGGTCTCAATGTCGATCTAAAGTCATTCGATGATTTGGGTGAAGACGGCGAAGGCTTAGCCGAGGCAGCGGAATAGTGGGGTGTGGGCGGCGGAAACGCTGCCCTGCCCTCCTATTCCTGCCCTGTTAAAATATTCATGGGTCTTTACCCACTGAGGAAACAAAAATGAACGAACTAAGCAAATTCAACAATCCTATCGCTAAGGTTGAAACGTTCGACCAAATCCAGATTGGTATCGCGTCTCCGGAAAAAATCCGCAGTTGGTCTTTCGGTGAGATTAAAAAACCAGAAACCATCAACTATCGCACGTTCAAACCAGAGCGTGACGGCCTTTTCTGTGCGCGTATTTTTGGCCCGGTAAAAGATTACGAATGCCTGTGCGGCAAGTATAAGCGCATGAAGTATAAAGGCGTTGTTTGTGAAAAATGCGGCGTTGAAGTAACCGTCACAAAAGTACGCCGCGAACGTATGGGCCACATCGAGCTTGCTGCGCCAGTTGCGCATATCTGGTTCTTGAAATCACTACCTTCGCGCATCGGTTTGCTGCTGGATATGCAATTGAAACAGCTGGAGCGCGTGCTGTATTTTGAGCACTACATTGTTACCGAGCCTGGCCTGACTGCGCTGGATAAGTTCCAGTTGCTTACCGAAGACGAATTGCTAACAGCGCAAGACGAATACGGCGAAGACGGTTTTACAGCAATGATCGGGGCAGAGGCCGTCAAGCAGATGCTGATCGAACTTGATCTGGTACAAGAACGTACCGATCTGCTAGAAGAATTACGCGTTACCAAATCTGAACTAAAGCCCAAGAAGATCATCAAACGCTTGAAGGTTGTTGAAAGCTTTATTGATTCGGGCAACCGTCCTGAGTGGATGATCCTTGATGTCATTCCAGTGATCCCGCCCGAACTACGCCCATTGGTGCCGCTCGATGGTGGCCGCTTTGCGACCTCCGATTTGAACGATCTGTACCGCCGCGTTATTAACCGGAACAACCGTTTGAAGCGTTTGATTGAGCTGCGCGCACCGGACATCATCGTGCGTAACGAAAAACGCATGCTCCAAGAAGCCGTCGATGCCTTGTTCGACAATGGCCGCCGCGGCCGTACGATTACGGGCGCAAACAAACGTCCGTTAAAATCACTGTCTGATATGTTGAAGGGTAAGCAAGGCCGTTTCCGCCAGAATCTTCTTGGCAAGCGCGTCGATTATTCGGGCCGTTCGGTTATTGTGACTGGTCCCGAGCTAAAACTGCATCAATGCGGCCTGCCCAAGAAAATGGCGCTCGAATTATTCAAGCCGTTCATATACTCGCGCCTTGATGCCAAGGGTCTTTCGATGACCCTGAAGCAAGCGAAAAAGTGGGTCGAAAAAGAGCGTAAAGAAGTGTGGGATATCTTGGATGAGGTGATCCGCGAACATCCTGTGATGCTAAATCGTGCGCCAACGCTACACAGATTGGGTATCCAAGCGTTCGAACCTGTTCTAATCGAAGGCAAAGCAATACAGCTTCACCCGCTGGTTTGTTCTGCGTTTAACGCCGATTTTGACGGTGATCAAATGGCAGTGCACGTGCCGCTATCACTCGAGGCACAGCTTGAAGCACGCGTTTTGATGATGTCGACCAACAACATCCTGTCGCCTGCCAATGGTAAGCCAATCATTGTTCCGTCGCAGGACATGGTTCTTGGTCTCTATTATCTTTCAATGGACCGCATTGGTGAACCGGGCGAAGGCATGATGCTGTCCGATATGGCCGAAGTGCATCAAGCACTCGAAATCGCGGCGGTAACACTGCATTCCAAGATCATCAGCCGCGTTCCGCAAACCGATGAAAATGGCAATCAATATATGGCGCGGTTTGAAACAACTCCGGGACGTATGCTGCTCGGCGAATGTTTGCCGCAAAGCCACAAAGTGCCCTTTGACATCGTCAACCAATTGCTGACCAAAAAAGATATCGGCGATGTGATTGACCAAGTGTATCGTCACACTGGCCAAAAGGATACCGTCCTGTTTGCCGATGCGATCATGAGCCTGGGTTTCAAACATGCGTTTAAGGCAGGTATCTCGTTCGGCAAGGATGACATGATTATCCCCGAAGAAAAAGAAGGCATGGTCGCCGATACTAAGGCAGTTGTGGCCGATTTCGAACAGCAATATCAAGACGGCTTGATCACGCAGCAGGAAAAATACAACAAGGTCATCGATGCATGGTCAGGTTGTGGTGACCGCGTTGCCTCTGCCATGATGGACAAGATTAAGGCAGCTCCGATTGACGAGAATGGCCGCCAAGCGCAGCCAAATTCGATCTACATGATGTCACATTCAGGCGCGCGTGGTTCGCCAGCACAGATGAAGCAGCTTGCCGGCATGCGCGGGTTGATGGCTAAACCTTCAGGCGAGATTATCGAAACACCGATCATCTCGAACTTTAAGGAAGGCTTGACCGTTCTTGAATACTTCAACTCAACCCACGGTGCACGTAAGGGCCTTGCCGATACTGCGCTTAAGACAGCAAACTCAGGGTATCTGACGCGGCGTCTTGTTGATGTTAGCCAAGATTGTACAATCGTTGAGGAAAACTGCGGTACGAAGCGCGCGCTTGAAATGCGTTCGATTGTACAGGGCGGCTCAACGATCGCCTCGCTTGCTGAACGTGTCTTGGGCCGGACAACTGCTGAAGATATCAAGAGCCTTGATGGCAAGGTGCTGATCCCGTCGGGTACGATGCTGGATGAACCAATGGTTGCCGAAATGGAAGCCACTGGTTTGCAAGCCTTGAAGATCCGCAGTCCGCTGGTTTGCGAATCTAAGGTTGGCGTTTGCGGCTCATGCTATGGCCGTGATCTTGCCCGCGGAACTCCTGTGAACATCGGAGAAGCTGTGGGCGTTATCGCCGCGCAATCCATTGGTGAGCCGGGCACGCAGTTAACAATGCGTACATTCCACATTGGCGGCGCAGCGACATTGAATGAGCAATCTAATCTGGAATCCTCGTCTGCTGGTAAGGTTGCATACCGCGACCTTCCCGTCATTATCGACAAGCGTGGCCGCCGTTTGGCTATGGCCCGCAGCGGTGAGATCATCATCTTGGATAAAGAAGGCCGCGAGCTTGAAATTCACCGCCTGCCTTATGGTGCGCTCATTCACTTTGCCGAGGGCGACGAGGCGAAAGCGGGTGCACGTTTGGCCGAATGGGATCCCTTCACCTTGCCGCTTATCACAGAAAAACCGGGCATCGTTAAGTTCCAGGATCTGGTCGATGGCCGCACGCTGATTGAACAAACCGATGAAGCCACGGGTATTGCGCAGCGCGTAGTGTCCGAAGATCGTTCAGTTAGCAAAGCCAAAAAGGAAGACCTGCGTCCGCGCTTGACCTTGCTAGATGGCGACAGCGGCGAAGCGGCGAAATACTTGCTTGGCCCTGGTACGATGTTATCGGTTGAGGACGGACAAGAGGTTCAAGCAGGCGATGTTATCGCCCGTGTGACCCGCGAATCTGCCAAGACCCGGGATATCACAGGTGGTCTTCCCCGCGTTGCCGAATTGTTCGAAGCCCGCAAGCCAAAGGATTGCGCGGTTATCGCCAAAATCTCGGGCCGTGTGGAATTCGTGCGGGATTATAAAGCAAAACGTAAGATCGCTATTGTGCCCGAAGAAGGGGATCCAATCGAATATCTGATCCCTAAGATCAAGGTGCTTGATGTACAAGAAGGTGATTTCGTTCGTAAAGGAGATAACCTGATTGCAGGCTCACCTGATCCGCATGATATCCTTGAGGTTATGGGCGTTGAAGCGCTGGCCGAATATCTGGTTGCTGAAATCCAAGAGGTTTACCGTCTGCAAGGTGTGAAGATCAACGATAAGCACATCGAAACTATCGTGCGCCAAATGCTGCAAAAAGTGGAGATCACTTTTGGCGGTGACACGACGTTGCTTCCCGGCGAACAAGTTGACCGTGAAGAAATGGAAGCGATCAACGCAAAGCTGGATAAAAAGCAAGCGCATGCAACAGGTAACCCAGTGTTGCTGGGTATTACCAAGGCAAGCTTGCAAACACGCAGCTTTATCTCGGCGGCTTCATTCCAAGAAACCACGCGCGTGCTCACGCAGGCAGCGGTCGAAGGGAAAAAGGATATCCTCAGCGGATTGAAGGAAAACGTAATCGTTGGCCGGTTAATCCCCGCAGGAACCGGCGCTGCGATGAACCGCATCCGTGTAACGGCCAACAGCCGTGATGCCGCGCTTCGTGCAAGCTACAAAAAACTGCAAGAAAGCCTGATCGCTCCGGTTACGGCGGCGCAGGAACATGCCGCAGAATTGAAGCAAGGCCCTGAAGCCGCAATCGGTGATGATCCATTGGCGGCGGTAATCGCCGATACCTTCACCACCGATGATATAGGTGCCGACGACGCAGAATAAGCGCCGCATGCAAGCTGAATAAAACAAAACCCGCTGGAGGCAATTCCGGCGGGTTTTTTGTTTAGGACGGGGCGTGTATTAGAGACTGATGAGATTAAAGTTCGCCGAAAACTTAAGTACTGCAGTACTAAGTTTGTCGAAGCATAACTCTGCATAAGGCACTCTTCAGGAAGGCTCAAAGACACGGTGACAATTAAAGCAGATCTCATTGGACTTAAAGGTCGCACCTAAAAAGGCTTAAAAACGCACGAATACACTTTCCTACAACGCAGCAGATATGATCTAAGCTTGCAGATGACACAGGAATTTATCGCTTCCGCTTTTACCAGTAATACTACAGCACTGCTGCCATTTGAAATCACGCTTGTTCCTGCTAACTATCACCCAATATTTGACGGATATCGTGCATTGTTAGCAAGTGAAGCTGCGCCTGACTTTTTGGCGGAAAAGCGCACGCACGGAAACGGTTTAGGTGAGACCTTAGTGTGACTTTCCAATTAGCAGAAAGCCTATGCGTACCTTTATATATATGATAAATATAAATATAATTATATCTGTTCAGTCCGCAAAATTCGCCGCACGTTTTTGCATCGCGGCCGTTACGGCTTCAACCTGATTGGGGGTGCGCATCAGTTTCATTTGCTCGGCGCTTTCGGCCATCAATATAGCATCCTCATCCATATCAGGCGCGCGGTTGAACAGGTCCTTGGCAATCCGCATCGCATCTGGATTACGGCTCGCAATCTCGCCTGCAATCGCCATCGCGCGGGCATGCGGGTGTGCATCAACGTACGTGGCAAAGCCTAGCGCCTGCGCTTCTTCACCCGAGAACTCACGGTTAGTATACGTCAGTTCGCGTAGCACATCATCACGCACATAGCCGCGCCATACCGCGTATCCCCCCATATCTGGGATGATGCCCCACTTCATTTCCATGATCGACATCCGCGCATCGGGAGCCACAACGCGGATATCCGCGCCGCTGATAATTTGCAAACCGCCGCCAAAGCATACACCGTGCACCGCCGCAATAACGGGCATCGGTAATTTGCGCCAAACCATGCATACATGCTGGAAATCATTGGCGTTGCCGTGGGTGCGGTCTAGCAAGGTTGCCCCTGTACCTCCGCTTGCATTCCCACCCAGCGCCGCCATGCTGGCCATATCAAGACCTGCGCAAAAACTGCGCCCTTCCCCAGACAGCACAACCGCACGCACGCCCTTTGTTTGCGCAAGTTGATTGCCCGCAGATATGATCGCCTGAAACATCGCAGGATCAAGCGCATTCATCTTGTCGCCGCGTGTAAAGCGGACATCGGCAATGTGATTTTCAATCGATATGGATACGCGGTCTGTCATATTTTGCACCTATTCAAATTCGAATACTACTTCCATTAAACATCAACAGGTTGCTAGAAGTAAGTCAAATATATAGCACAAGATACGTCGCAACACAGTAGTTCTATGTTATTATAGGATAGGGAAATTATAATGGAATGGTTAATATTGCCGCTACGTCGCTATGCCGATTTTAGCGGCCGATCGCGCCGTATAGAATATTGGATGTTCAAGCTATTTAGTATGATTTGTCTATTTGGATTTTTGGCAATAGGCGCAATTATTGGTGGCTTGATGGGCGCTTTTGATCAAGAAAAACCAAGCATTGCTTTTTGGGGCATAGCGGGCATTCTGTTAGTGATCTATCTGATCATTTTCCTTGTTCCTTCAATTGCAGTAGCTGTGCGCCGATGGCATGACCAAGGCCAAAGCGGATGGGTGGTTGTGTTATTTGCCGTACTAAGCATTATTCCTTTAGTCGGTTCAATCTCAGGCATTGCAAATATAGTTTTCATGTGCTTGCCCGGGACGTCAGGTTCAAACAAGTATGGAGAAGATCCACTTGCTAATGGTGCTCCCCCTCCACCAATTACATAGCCCATCACTTAAGGCACCATTATTTTGCCAATTATTTGCCTCAAATTGCTTTGCTTTGGCTCGGCGTGTTCACGCCCATGCTTTGCAGATACTTTTTCACGTTGCGCGCGGCTTGGCGCAGGCGTTGTTCGTTTTCAACCATCGCAATGCGAACAAAACCTTCACCGTCTTCGCCGTAACCAACGCCCGGTGCCACTGCCACTCCTGCCTGCGTAAGCAGTTGCTTGGAAAACTCTAGGCTGCCCATATGCGCCAGCGCAGGCGGCAACGGTGCCCATGCAAACATCGACGCATTGGGGCTTGGGATATCCCACCCTGCGCGGCCAAAGCTCTCGGTCAAGACATCGCGGCGTTTATGATACAGCTCGCGATTGCGGGCCACGACATCTTGCGGACCATTTAACGCTGCACATGCCGCTGCTTGTATTGGGGTAAAGCTGCCATAATCGATATAGCTTTTGACGCGGGCTAGCGCGCTGATCAGGGTTTTATTACCCACCGCGAACCCGACGCGCCATCCTGCCATAGAATAGGTTTTGGACAATGAAGTAAACTCCACCGCAACATCCTTTGCACCTTTTGCCTGCAGGATCGAAGGCGTTGGTTTGCCGTCAAAATACAGCTCGGAATAGGCAAGATCCGATAATAGCCACACCTTGTTATCCTTGGCCCACGCCACCAGCCGTTCATAAAACGCAAGGTCTACCGTTTCTGCAGTCGGGTTTGATGGGTAGCTGACGACCAATAGCGTCGGGCGCGGCACAGTGAACGCCATCGCGCGCTCCAGCGTCGCAAAATAATGCTCGTCTGGTGTCGTGGGAACACTGCGCACAGTGGCACCTGCAATAATGAAACCGAATGTGTGAATGGGATAGCTTGGATTGGGGGCAAGGATGCAATCGCCCGGCGCTGTGATCGCGGTGGCAAGGCTCGCTAGCCCTTCCTTTGATCCCAACGTCACCACAACTTCGCTATCCGGATCAAGGTCAACACCAAAACGGCGCGCGTAATAATTGGCCTGGGCCTTACGCAACCCGGGGATACCACTACTGCTAGAGTAACCATGCGTATCCGGTTTTTGCGCCACTTCACACAGTTTATCAATCACGTGCTGCGGCGGCGGTAGGTCGGGATTTCCCATGCCAAGGTCGATAATATCCTCACCACCCGCCCGCGCCGCCGCCCGCATCGCGTTAACCTCGGCGATAACATAGGGCGGCAGGCGCTTGATCCGGTAGAATTCTTCGGTCATTTACAGGTCTCAATGCGTAAGGATAGTGCGTAGTTAATGCACCAGACTGCACAAAATTGCTAGAGGGTACAGCGCGCGCCATGTGCCTATAATCCGAGTTTATCCATAGGTGAGATAATTGGTAAAAACCCCCAGAAAAGCGTCTAAGCTCACACTCAAATCTCACCTGAATGCATTCGGAAATGAAAGTGGCATACAGCGCGGTAACACAAATGCTGATTGCAAACCCGAACAGCGATAGGGCATTTAGCGATTTCGTATGGCAGGCGAAATCCAACATGGCAACGGGAAAGGGGGGTTGGACAATTGAACTTCTGCAATCGACAAGTTTTCGGTCGTTGCTAACGCTTGTAGCCTGCTTCGATAGCGGACACTTGTTCAAGCGGCCGCAATCGCTTCAAGCTCGATAAGCCAGTCTTCAGACAGAGTTGCTGCGACGATTGCTGTTGTCGGTATCCGATTAGTGCCAAGTGCTGCCAATCTGGCGGCGGCATTGGCATCGGCATAGCTGGCGTCCCGCAGATAACTTGTTAAGCGAACCAAATTGTCGGTTGTCATGCCCGCCGCCGCCAAAATCGTCCTGATGTTATCCCATACGCAGATTAGCTGTTCGTCGAGCGTCTTTGGCGCGGTGAAATCCGGTCGAAGTCCCATCGTGCCGCTGATGAAAAGCAATCGTTGCGATCCACGCACTTCCATGGCGTGAGCCCAGTCTCCGCCAGTGGCGTAAACGCCATCTACCGGATTATGAGCTATCTTTTCCATATGTTGTTCTTCAGCTTTCGCATGCTTTTAGCAGAAATCCGGACAGTCCGCACTCCCCAACTTTCCTGTCACTCGCAATTTTGCCAATTACCTTTAACTTACCCATAATGTCTGCTTGGCCTCAGCCACTATGATACATTCAGCACAGTAAGCGTAAATATATATCGTCTTTGTGAGGAGCGCAGTGACGTGGCAATCCTGAGTTGCCTAGACTAACTCTGGATTGCCGCGCTTTGTTCACAATGACGGATTATGCAGATTTAGGGTCGGCGCTTTATCGACGCATAAAACATCCAACGCCCCTTTCACGTCCCCACACTACCTTGGCCTGTTACCCTTTGCCTTAAACTTAACGCCGTGTTTTGTGGGGGCTGCTCCTTCTTTTTTCTTAAAGGGGCGCTTGCCTTCGGTTTTGTCGGTCACACCCAAGGTAGAGCGGCCCGCGGATTTTTCGCCGCTATCTGTGCCAAAAGATTTGCCTTTGAATGGGCGATCTTCACGCGGTTTGTCGGAGCGGGGTTTATCGCCAAAAGGTCGGTCACCGCGTGGTTTGTCGGAGTAAGGCTTATCGGAACGCGGTTTGTCAGAACGTGGTTTGTCGCCAAAGGGTTTATCGGAACGCGGCTTATCTCCAAAGGGCCTATCGCCTCTCGGCTTATCACTTCTTGGGCGGTCACTTCTTGGACGTTCTTCGCGGCCTCGTTCTTCGCGCCCGCCTTCGCGGCTGCTCTGGCCTCTGTGGCTGCCGCCCGAACCGCCGCGACCTTGATACCCGGAACTGCCGTTACGCTTGTTTTCGCGAGCGGCTTCGCGCGGCGGACCATCGGCTTGAGTGATTTCCACATCAGCATCCTCATCACGCCCGGGCTTGGCAGCCGCTTTGGCAAACGCTTTGGCTGCTGCGGCTGCGATACCGACAAAGGTCTCGTTGGCCGTGATCCGGATTGCACCAATATCGTTTTTGTTCACGCCGCCGCGCCGGCATACCAGCGGCAATATCCATTTGGGGTCTGCGTTATTTTTACGGCCCACGTTGATCTTAAACCAAACCGCATCGTCAAA
>JAYWFI010000191.1:0-3255 GCA_043778865.1 Sphingomonadales bacterium | reverse complement strand
CTAGCATCAAAAAGTGGCGCAATGTGTATTCAGGCATTTTTTATACGTGGCGGGCAAAATTGGGGGCATCGAAGCTTTTTTCCGGCGCATACTACCGACGTGCCAGAGGATGAAGTGATGGCCAGTTTCATCGTGCAATTTTATGAAGATGTGCCGCCGCCGCGTACGATTATGGTGGACCGTTTGCCCGCCGAAGATGCTTTGCTATCCGAAGCGCTGGCGGAACGTGCAGGCGGCAAAGTGAGCATATCGGTGCCGCAGCGCGGTGACCGAGTGCGGCTTATTAAGCAAGCGGTGCGCAATGCCGAAGAGGCGCTCGATCGTCATCAAGCCGAGGGTACAACGCAGCACAAGTTGCTACGCGAAGTCGCCGAATTGTTTGAGTTGGACAGCCCGCCGCAAAGAATCGAAGTATATGATAACAGCCATATTCAAGGAACAAATGCGCTGGGTGCAATGGTTGTGGCGGGTGCCGACGGCTTCCAAAAAGGCCAATATCGCAAATGGAACATCAAGGATAAAAATACTGCACCGGGCGATGATTTTGCGATGATGCGTGAGGTTATGCAGCGCCGCTTTACTCGCGAGATGGATGAAGATCCAAGCCGTACTAAAGGAAACTGGCCTGACCTGCTGCTTATTGATGGCGGCAAAGGTCAGGTGAGCGCTGTGAAGGAAGTGCTGGACGCACTTGGTATAAACGATGTGCCTTATATTGGCATTTCAAAGGGGCCAGACAGGCATGCTGGGCGGGAGACGTTTCATTTTCCCGATGGGCGTGAATTTACGTTGGCGGTGAACGCGCCGGTTATGTTTTACCTGCAACGATTGCGTGATGAAGTGCACAGATTTGCGATTGGCGCTCACCGAGACAAACGCAGCAAGGCGATTACGGCAAGCCCGCTGGACGAAGTGCCCGGCGTTGGCCCTGCGCGAAAAAAGGCGCTACTGCTGCATTTTGGCACAGCCCGGGCAGTACGCGATGCCAGCCTAGAGGATATGGCCCGCGCTCCGGGCGTATCCGATGCGGTGGCGCGCACAGTGTATGATTATTACCATACATCATAAGTAATACCGCAAATAGTGACAGTCACATTCGGTACGAGTGCTTGCGTGCTTGCGTGTTCACCAAATAACAACATTTTACCGCTACCGTAGTGCTTACAAATTAAGCATCGGGGACAAAATATTGACACATCCATTGCAGACCGAATGGTACGACGCCGATATAGAAGCAGGCTTCCTTGCGCGAATAGAAGCGTTGGTGCACGCAGGCGATCTTGATGTTGCGGCAGAAAAGCTGATCGAAGCGATGGAGGGCATTGATACCGATGTCATCAACCTGTGCCGCAAATTGCACGAAGACAGTATTGAGATATCGGGCTGGGAAGAAATTGGCGATGCAATTGCCGGGTATGAGGGCGACCCGATTACTGCTGTTCACATTGTTATGTCCAACGAAGCCGACTTGGTATTCGAGGATAAAAATACTCGCCACGATCCAGTGGTCGAAGTCGCATTTTACACCGATGAGCAAGTAGCGTTTTCTAAATTATCGCGCGCTGAATTACTCACCGAAAGCCTGCGTGACGAACCGGAATGGTATGGCCAATCCGAAGATATGGAGGTTTATATCGAAATTAACGGCCTTGGCCCGCTCAACACAGCCTTGCTGCGACATAAACGGCAGTATTATTTCCGTGATAGTGCGCATACATTGGATGCGGCAGAGGGGCTGGCTTCTGATATTGTGCCATTGCCATACATTGAATACCGGCTTGCCGCGATGTTACGGGCCGTTCGGTATCATCAAGCGGTAAAAAGCTTGCTCGACGAATATGGCCTGTACCGAGATATCCCGGTGATCGCTGGCATGTTCAACATGCGTTTGGAAATCGGATCGGTATATATTCCCAAGACAGCGCGCGTCATAGAAATTGCGAAAGCACCAAAGTTAGCGATAAAAATCAAACGTACTTTTGAAGAAGAGCCTGCCAAAGAAATATTAGGAAGCACTCTTCGCCAGCGTGCAAATGCCGAGCCCATAACTGAGGTAGTAAAAGTCGGATTTTTCCGCAGATTATTTGGCGGCCGCGCGGCGTAACGCCACCTGCCTAATCTTGCTTTCCCCTTGCGCTATTATGCCGCATAGGTCCGCGTATGATAATAACTGCCACTGCCATAGTCTGCGCGGTACATTCCCACGGCGAGGCGGGCGCGATTGTGCGCGGGATGACGGCGGAGCATGGCTTGCTGGCAGGATATGTGCAAGGCGCACGCGGACGTAATTTACGGCCCGTATTGATCCCAGGCAATGTCATTAAAGGCGAATGGCGCGCTCGTATCATGGGGCAGTTACCATCTTTGGCCGCCGAACCCGAGCACAGCCGCGCGCATTTGTTAAGCGAGCCTTTGGCTGTTGCGGCAATCGATTGGGTAACGGCGTTGACTGCGGCGACGTTGCCAGAAGGATATCCCTATCCGCAATTACACAGCGCATTAGACGGCGTATTATCTGCGGTAGAGCTGGCTCCTGCGGCAAGGCGGTGGGCAGGGGCAGTGGCACAGTATGAGATTATTTTACTATCCGAACTGGGTTATGCCCAGCAGCTTGACCAGGGCATATCCGGCCAGTCTCCCGCTGCTATGATGGCGCATAACCGTCAGCGTTTGGTGGAACATATACTGGGTGACCGCCGCGCCAACGTAATGGCCGCGCGCGAACGATTGGTGGACCGGTTGAAACGGGCGCAATAACAGATGCAGTGACGGGCGTAATAAACAGTATATGCAACCACTTCTACTGACTAAATCATTGACTGAATCTCGCTACTCCCCGACAAGGCAATCATGAAAAGAAACGCAGGCAAAGATCGTAACATAACGGGGCATTGGCGGCCTGCTACGCAGGCCGTGCGCGGCGGTACAGCGCGTAGTGAGCATGGCGAAACATCAGAAGCATTGTACCTGACCTCTGGCTATACCTATGATGATGCCGAAACAGTGGCCGCACGGTTTGCAGGCGAGGCAGAGGGGATGACATATTCTCGGCTGCAAAATCCAACGGTTGAAATGCTCGAAGAGCGTATCGCTCTTATGGAGGGAGCAGATGCTTGCCGGACGCAGGCAACGGGAATGGCCGCGATGACGACGGCGTTATTGTGCCAGTTACAGCAGGGCGATCATGTTGTCGCGGCGCGCGCGGCGTTTGGATCATGCCGCTGGCTTACCGATAATTTGCTACCCAAATGGGGG
>JAYWFI010000190.1:0-1963 GCA_043778865.1 Sphingomonadales bacterium | reverse complement strand
TTGCGGCGGCGTTCGGCAATTTGCGGCAGGAAATAATCGATCAAGTATTTGCGTCCGGCAACGCCGCGGCCCATCGCGGTCCCGGGCAAAGGCGACCGTATGATGCCAACTGATGCCTGCACCATATCAACAAACGCAGTGTTGATTTTGTCTGCTTCTGCGCCCAGCGGCACTCCCAAAAATGAGCTTGCTGCGACATCTAGGGTAATCTGTTTAATCGCCGGAAATACTGTGATTTGTCCGGACAACTGTTTCAGGCTACTGGAAAATACTGTGTTCATATCATGCACGTAACTGCGCATGGGTTCGGGCTTAAATGCAATACCAAGCGCGCGCCTATCGATGCGGTGGTGATCAAAATCCATCAACATCAATCCGCGCGGAAACAACAAGTTAAGTACAGGTCCCCATCCTTGTTCCGATGAAAACAGTTTATCACGGTCAAATAATACTAGCTCATTTGCCTCTGCGCCCACCAGCACTATGGTCGGATTTCCGAAACTGTTCACGCGCGCAACTTTGCCATAATTAGCTAATAAATGCGCTTCATAGCCAGAGGGATCACGTAATACCCGTAACGTTGTTCCAATAATGGGTGGTCCATTTTCACCGGGGATATGCTGCAAATCCTTCAATAGGACACGCGGCGTCCAATGCGGGTTTGCCGCTTCTGTATGCGCAAGTGCCATGGTGATCTGCCTCCGTTTAATCGTTCAGTTAACTTTCCTACTGCCTTTCATATTAATATGGTACTTAATACGATACAAATATTTCAAAGTTTCCTGAATGGCGGCATACAAATACATTCACCTGCAATTCAACTAAGCAGGCGTAATTCTGAAGGTAAGACAAAGCGTGCTGGAGAATCGTTCAAATGAAATGGTCCTAGCTGCGTAATATAGGGGTGAAATTATGACAAATTTGGTTTCTAAGATAACTGCAAAGACGGTACTTCGGATTGCGGCAGCGGCTGGATTGGGACTCGGGCTTACAGGGTGCGTGTACGATGGCGGGCTGGGGCTTGGCTATGCCAGTGACAATTATGGCTATAACAATTCCGGCGGATATGATTGTGATCCATACAGCCCGTTTGATAGTTATTATTACTGCGATTTCCGTTATGGTTTTGGCAATATTGGTTATGGCGGCGGGTGGTACAATAACTACTATTATCCGGGGCAAGGTTTCTTTGTATTCGATAGCTACGGCCGCAGATTTAATATGCAGCGTGACTACCAACGGTATTGGGGACAGCGCCGTTACGAATGGTATCGCGGCCGTAATAATGGCGGCGGATATCCGCGCGGAAACGGCTATAACGGGCACCATGGCGGGTGGAGTGATGATGATAGGCGCCCCCCTCGTGATAACCGTGATTACGATCGCGGCGATGGCAAGGGCAGAGACAATGATAGGGACAGGGATAGAGACAACCGTGGCGGCAATCATGGAGGCAACGGCGGTGGCAATGGCAATGGCGGGGGCGGGTTTGGTTCGAGAGTGCGCGATGCCGTCCTTAACCAAGCCGCAGGTAACCCAGCTACGGGTTCCCAGTTTGTTAGTCCGCAAGCGATAGAGTCTCCAGCCTCAGTACCTCCGGTTCCTGAATATTCTGCACCAGCGCCATCTGCATTTGCTGTGGAGCAGCCTGAACAGCCCCGGCCAGAACCGCGTGAAGCATCGCCTGACCAATTTGGCAAAGCACAACGCCAAGCCGAAGAGAAGGATGACTAAACGCGCAATCTTTAGACAATCAATAAAGCCCCAGAGCAATCCGGGGCTTTATTAATTGCGTTATGGGTTACATCAATATTGGTCTTGAAAATGGGGCGCTCGCCGTCCTAGCTTGCGTGCCTCTATGGCATCATCGGCGGCTTTGGTCATTTCATCGAGCTGCTCAAACCGCGCCTTACGGCGTGCAGCGGGCGTCATGCTTGCCACGCTTGCCACCATAACAGCGGCA
>JAYWFI010000189.1:0-34565 GCA_043778865.1 Sphingomonadales bacterium | reverse complement strand
GATGTCGGCTTTGCATTCCGGTTAAGCTTCCTAAATAAATGCGACGAAGCCGAACGGGCATTAGTGGCCGAATATTATCAACGCGTATTTGGCAAAGATCTGCCAGAAAGCGTTGTGGGCAAAAAATAAGTCGCTCTGGAGGTTGCTTAATTGTTCAGATGGATTTCCACGCTAGGTTTAATCGTAATTTTGCTTTTGCCTGTGCCGTGTGTTGCAAAGACGCCAAGTCAGTTGTCTGCGATAACTGACGAAGCTCAATTTGCGCAGATGGCACGGATTAATCCTGGCGGACGGTATGCGAGCTTCCCGCAGGTTATGTTTGTTATTGACCGGGGCGCAGGTGCAAAGCCCGTACTTCATTTTATCAATTCCAAATCATATGGTTACCATATTGATTTTATTCAGCGCACATATTTATCCACACAAACGATGGAGCAGATTGACAGGGTTAGCTATTCTGATCCCGCTCGGCGTTTTATACTGGGTTCCATTGTGCGCTACCCTGAATTGGATACATACGGCGTCGAATTTTGGGAAGGCGATGTTTTAACGTCCGGCATCCTAGGCACAGCAATTCAGGTCCTACAAAATGGATTTCCGAGGCCGCTATCGTTTAAGCCCAATTCACAGCCGCAATTTGATCTGGCAAAGTCGTTAACGGGATTAAATTTGATCGATGGTAATCAGGTTTATGGCAGCCGCGCCATATTGGTGTTGAACGCGGGTAAGGCAACAGGCAGGCTTCGTATACTACCCCGGATTGAAGACGATACCATTGTGCGCCGAGACGATATTTTGATGTTGAGCGAAGCACCGCTTCGGTTGAATCCTGTCGCAGGAATAGTAACGACCGAATTTTCCACGCCGTTATCGCACGTAAACTTGCTGGCCAAAAGCTGGCATATCCCCAGCGGATACGTACGCAGCGGTGATGCAAAATACGCTGCGCTAAACGGCAAATGGATCATGATGGAAGCCAAGGGCGATGCCATAACTATCCGTGCCGCAACCGAGAAAGAAATCGCGGCGGCGCAGGTAAATAGCAAGATCCGAAAAATTCAGATTGCCAAAGCCGATCTGATGTACCGCGCCCTGCCCGCATTAACGCAGCAATCACCCAAAGATGTTATACGCACGGGTGCAAAGGCTGCAAATTTGGGCTTAGTTGCAACAAAATCAGCGGGGTACAACGCGGCTTTTACGGTTCCCGCCGGGTTCAGCATACCGTTTGCCTATTATGATGATTTTGTTCGGCAAAACGGATTAGATAAACCGATAGCTGCGTTATCGAGTGATCCGAAATTGCGTGATAACGCTAGACTGCGCAAAGCCGCTTTGGCTGATTTACGCGCGGCATTTGCAGCAGGAAAGCTTGACGCAGCGTTGCTTACCCAAATTACCAAACGCCGCAGCGAAGTGATTGGCAGTGGCAGCGTGTTTGCCCGTAGCTCCACCAACAGCGAAGACTTGCCAGGTTTTAACGGAGCGGGATTATACACCAGCGTGCCCAACGTTACAGACAATGAAAGCTTATCCGCTGCGATCAAAACGGTATGGGGATCGGTATGGAATGATGCTGCATTCGAAGCGCGCGAGGCAGCAGGCATTGACCACCGGTCCGTCATGGCATCTGTTCTGATCCAGCGCGGCATGGATGCGACTACATCGGGCGTTATGATTACCGAAAACCCATTTGAACCCGCAGAGCTAGGCGCGATATTCATCAACGCAAAACGCGGCCTTGGCATCCGTGTTGTTGAAGGCCGCAAGGTTGCAGAACAACTGCTGTATCGCAGCGATCCAGAATCGACTCAATTACTAACGAGATCGGCCGACGATACGATGTTAAGTTTTGACGCAAACGGCGGTGTCCGCGAAGTTCAGATTGAAGCAGGCAGATTGGTGCTCACCGACGAAAAAGCCCGCAGGCTTGCTCGCGCCGGACAGGAGATCGAAGATTATTTCGGCGGAAAAGCGCAAGACATCGAATGGCTATTCATTGATAAAGCATTATATATAGTGCAATCGCGGCCTTATATCCGCGGTGACTGATTTAACGCAGTGTCTTGTTCAATAATATGCTACTGAACGCGCTCTATAACCCATTGGAGTTCACCACATGAAACGTATTGCATTATTTGCGGCATTGGCTCTGGCGACAACATCTGCCGTATTTTTGGCTTCATCGCCTGCGGTATCCGCGCTTAAAACAGGCATACGTGCCACTGATTTCACCACTCAAGCTGTTTTAGCAGGCAAAGATTATACTTATAATTTGAACACTGCCCTGAAAAAAGGCCCTGTTGTGTTGTATTTCTATCCAAAAGCTTTTTCTTCAGGATGCACCGTAGAGGCGCATGAGTTTTCAGAGGCAACCGATGATTTTGCCGCGCAGGGCGCTTCGATTATCGGGTTATCGGCGGATAGTATTGATACACTGAAAAAATTCTCCGTCGAGGAATGCCGTAACAAATTTACGGTTGGTGTTGGCACATCTGCGATCATCAAATCATACAAGGCCGCAATGCCAATGATGGCCATGTCGAACCGAACAACTTATGTTATCACGCCCGATGGAAAGGTGATTTATACGTTTTCCAATCTTGGCGTAAAAGGCCACGTAACAGGAGCATTGGCAGCAGTAAAGGCATGGCGCGCTGCACATCCAAAAGGCAAGTAAGACAGGTGGGCCGGGCGATGCGATTATGTCTCGCATTTACCGTCTTGCCATACTAATACAGCTGCATAATGCACGATCAAATATCGCCGCCGCCCGCATATTCTAATCAACTGCTCTATGATGCGGGCGGACGACCTGTATGGCCGCAGGGCATGCCCATTGGCGATGGTTTCCAGCCGCCAAAGCCGCCATCGCGGCGTTGGTTTTGGATACGCCGAAGCATTGGCATATTCTTCATACTGTTCGCCATCACTCTTGCGTGGCTTGCCATTACTGCGCCGCTGTCAAAATCATTGCAGCCTATTGCGCCGCCGCAGTTAACTTTGCTTGCGGCCAATGGCAAACCAATTGCCCGTAACGGCGCAATCGTGGCCAATCCTGTTAGGATCAAAGACCTGCCGCCGCACGTCGCGCAGGCTTTTATGGCAATCGAGGATCGGCGGTTTTATACGCATTGGGGGGTTGATCCGCGCGGACTTGCGCGCGCGGCATGGAGCAACGCCAGCGGCAACGGTATAATGCAAGGCGGCAGCACGATTACGCAGCAACTGGCCAAATTCACGTTCTTAACACCCGAACGGTCCATGACCCGCAAAGCCCGCGAGCTGCTGATTGCATTTTGGCTGGAGGCGAGGCTTTCGAAGGACGAAATTCTGGAGCGGTATTTGTCGAATGTTTATTTTGGCGATAATGTTTATGGCCTGCGTGCAGCATCAATGCATTATTTCTATCGTCAGCCCGAACGGTTGACTGTACCGCAAGCCGCAATGCTGGCTGGATTGGTGCAGGCACCGTCGCGTCTTGCGCCCACCAAAAATCCTAGACTGGCCGAAAAGCGCGCGCGCATGGTCTTGAACGCGATGGTCGCAACGCAGTATCTAACCAAAGCCGAAGCCGATGTGATGGAGATGGCGCGCGTGGATGTGCGCACCACAGAAACACTGCCCACCGGGACTTACTTTGCCGATTGGGCAATGCCGCAGGCGCGCGCGATCAGCAACGAGAGCTATGCCGACATAACATTGAAAACAACATTAGACGCAAACATGCAAGAGACCGCGCGCCGCATTATTGCGCGCGCGCCGCTGGGTAAAGCGCAAGTTGCGTTGGTGGCCATGCGCCCCAACGGAGAGGTCGTGGCCATGGTCGGCGGGCGCAGTTACAAGGCATCGCCGTTCAACCGCGCCACGCAGGCACGACGGCAACCGGGATCAACGTTTAAGTTATTTGTGTATCTTGCTGCACTGCGCGCAGGGCTAACGCCAGAAAGCATGATTGATGATACGCCGATTACTACTGGATTATATCAACCCAAAAATCATAGCGACCGGTATCGCGGTAAAATAACGTTAAAACAGGCCTTTGCGCAGTCGAGTAATGTTGCGGCTATTCGCTTGTTTCAACAGCTTAAAGGGCCTGCGGTTATTAATACTGCCCGCGATTTGGGTATCCGCAGCCCGCTTGCCAAAGATGACCCCAGCTTAGCATTGGGTACATCATCCACGACGCTGCTTGAATTAACTGCGGCCTATGCCGCAATTGCCGCAAACAGCCGGCCTGTGGTGCCGCATGCCATTGCACAGGAACAAGAAGGCTGGCTCGATTGGCTGTTAAAACCCAAACGCAGCCTT
Source organism: Sphingomonadales bacterium (assembly GCA_043778865.1). GTDB lineage: Bacteria > Pseudomonadota > Alphaproteobacteria > Sphingomonadales > Sphingomonadaceae > Sphingorhabdus_B. Next base: position 30,254 of record JAYWFI010000189.1, on the reverse strand, counting down.
GGCAGCGGCCAGCAAGAAATGATGCAGGAAATGATGCAGGCTGTGATCCAAGAAGGCACAGGGCGCAGCGCAAGGTTAGCCATTCCGGCTTATGGCAAAACGGGTACGAGCCAAGATAACCGTGATGCTCTGTTTATTGGATATGCAGGCGATTTGGTGGTCGGTGTGTGGATCGGTAATGATGACAGCAGTCCCCTTAAGGGCGTTAGCGGAGGCGGATTGCCCGCGCGCATTTGGGCCGATTTCATGGCAGCGACGGTTAAGGGGGCGAGCATCGTTCGCAAACCGAAACCAAAGCCGCAAGGTGACCCTCAAAGTAACCCTCAAAGTGAGCCTTTGCCAAATCCAGACGGCCCCGTGGAACCGATTGATTTGCCTGATATCCCGCAGATGCCGATAAATATCGATGGAACCGATGTTCGCATCAACAGGCAAAACGGCGTTACCGTTTCCACCGATGTGGGCGGCATACCGATCGATGTTTCATTAGGGCGAAACGGCGTTGATGTACGTCAACGCCAAGAAAATGAAGGCGAGCGTAGGCAACGTGAAGAACGAAGCCAGCGTGAAGAGCGAAGCCGGCGATAGTTACGCACCCTGAAGTTACGCACCCTGAATTTCAGTTCGCCCAAACAATCCAACAATTAAGCCGCATAGCAGCGGCATCGTTCATGCTGATGACAGCCAATAAGGTTCTTTGTTTCCTAAATATTGGAAGGAAATATAGCATGAGTGCATATCGCAGATCGCATCATATAGGTTCAGCCATAGGCCGCGCGCTTATCGCAGCCGCGCCGGTATTGGGATTGGCAATCGCATTTATTGTGCCTGTACCTGTACCAGCAAATTCGTTGTTAATGCATATGATAACAGTTGGGGCCGTGTCGCGGTAAAGGCCAAAAAAACATATTTATGCGTTCAAGTAACCGTGCGCGAATAAAGAAATTTAGTAAAATCGATTTGGGGGCTTCAAACGGCGGTGACTACAGATTAAGGCTACAGTTATATGGCCGATCAAACACCTCTTGAAGCATTCAAAGCAGTCCTAACGGGCACAGCGCGCGCGGTTGCGCATGAACCCGAAGTTGAATTGGCATTTACCGCCGATGTGCCGGGGCAATCAGGTAAAAAATTTAAGGTGCCGATGCCGGGGCGCAACCTTCCGGCAGATCAAGTGGCCGAAGCACGGGGGTTTTCAGATAGTTTTGCGCTAAAGTTATTGCACCATAATGAACGATTGCACGCGCAAGGTATGCCGTCTGAACCTGCTGCACGGGCCTGCTTTGATGCCATAGAACTTGTGCGTTATGAGACGCTTGGCGGACGTAATATGCAGGGCGTTCGCACAAACCTTGATGCGGCATTACACGCACGTATGCGTACCGACCCGATCACACGTGCGCAGGCCGCCGATGAAGTTCCTTTGCAAGGTGCGCTTGCTTTATTGGTCCGCGAAAAACTAACGGGTCAAGCTGTACCTGCAGAGGCAGAGCAAGGCGTTGCATTCATGCGGGAATGGATTGAGGATAAAGCGGGCGGCGATTTTGACGCGCTATCGCTATGCCTCGATGATCAAGCGGCGTTTCAGAAAATGACGTTGCAAATGCTGGCGCATCTGAACCTTACCGAAGGCGATATCGATCCCACCGATGCAGATGACGGCGGCGATGAAGCCCAAGATGAGCAGGACCAGGAAAACGACAGCGAAGATGACGGCGAAGGCGAAGCAGGCCAATCCGAAGCGCGCGCAGAGCCGCAACAAGGCGAGGGCGAAGAAAGCGAAAGCGAATACGAACAGTCCGAGATGGACGATCAGGACGGTGCAGAGGGCGAGATGGGCGACGACGGCATGCAACCTGCAACTCCGCAGCGCCGAAATTGGGACCATTTGCCGCAAAGCGAATATAAGATTTGGACTCCGAAGCACGATGAAACGGTAACAGCTTTGGAGCTTGCCGACGAAGATGAGCTGATCCGTCTGCGCGCTTACTTGGATCAGCAACTCGAAAGCCTGCAATCCGTTGTCACAAAACTCGCCAACCGCCTGCAACGCAGGTTAATGGCGCAGCAAAATCGCAGCTGGGATTTCGACCAGGAAGAAGGCATGTTGGATGCCGCACGGCTGGCCCGCGTGGTTACATCGCCGGGCAGTTCCTTGTCGTATAAGATTGAGCGTGAGACGGATTTTAAGGATACGGTTGTTACCATGTTGATCGACAACAGCGGCTCTATGCGCGGCCGTCCGATCAGCATCGCGGCGATCAGCACCGATATTATGGCGCGCACATTGGAGCGATGCGGCGTTAAAACAGAGATTTTAGGTTTTACCACGCGCGCGTGGAAAGGCGGACAATCCCGAGAGGACTGGCTCGCCTCTGGCCGGCCTCCCATGCCCGGGCGTTTGAATGATCTGCGCCATATTATTTACAAAAAAGCAGACGAGCCGTGGCGGCATGCGCGCCGTAATCTTGGCTTGATGATGCGCGAAGGGCTCCTAAAAGAAAATATCGATGGTGAGGCATTATTATGGGCGCATAATCGCCTGATTGGCCGGACCGAAGACCGCCGCATACTGATGGTTATATCCGATGGCGCGCCTGTTGATGATAGCACGCTGTCGGTCAACCACGGCGGGTATCTTGAACAACATTTGCGCAAAGTGATCGAGATGATCGAAACGCGCTCGCCTGTACAGTTGATTGCGATCGGCATCGGCCACGACGTAACAAGATACTATAAACGCGCCGTCACAATCATGGACGCCGAACAATTGGGCGGCACCATGATCGAGCAATTGGCGGGATTGTTTGACGAGGCTTGAGGCGGTTAGTATGTTTGACATATCATACTAAGTATGATTAAGTATGATCATGTCTAAACTTGAACGTATCACTGTCACTATGCCCGAAGAAATGGCTGCCAAAATGCGCGCCGCCGTTGAATCGGGCGCATATGCAACCACCAGCGAAATCGTCCGTGAGGCTTTGCGCGATTGGAACGAGTATCAGGAAAGACGCGAGGCGAAGCTGGAGAAGCTAAGAGCGCTAATTGCAGAGGGTGAGCAAGGTCCATCTTATCCTGCTGAAGAAGTTTTTGCTGAACTTCGAGAATATGTGACTAGTATTATACGCGACAATCGGACCAACGAAGCCGCATGAAACTTCAGATTATGAAAGCTGCAAGAGCGGACTTAAGAAGTATTTCGGCATATATCGCACGGGACAATCCATTGCGTGCCGAAACGTATCTTGAAGAACTCATTGCAAAAATGGAATTGATTGCGGAACGACCGTTAAGTTTCCCAGCGCGAAATGAATGGCAGGCTGACTTACGGTCTGCGCTTCACCATCATTACCATATCCTGTTCAAGATAAATGGCGACACCGTTAGTATACTGCGCGTATTACATGGTGCCCGAAATATTCCCGATAATATTTGACAAAGCTTGCTTTTATGAACGTAACCCAGGCCGTCACCACCCGCCGTTCCATCCGGCAATTTACCGATCAGCCCATACCGCTGGAAACATTGCAGCGCGTGCTACAAAAGGCGCAGCGTTCGCCATCTGGCGGCAATACGCAGCCTTGGAATGCGATCATCCTTACAGGCCAGCCGCTTGCCGTGCTTACCGCAGCCATCAAAGCCAAGGCCGCCACCGCGCCATTGGGTGACGCGCCTGAATATGATATCTATCCCAAGGGTTTAGAGGGCCGATACGAAGACCAACGCCGCGGCGTGGGCAAGGCGATGTTTGCCTCATTAAATCTCGCGCGTGAAGACAGCGCAGGCCGGATCGCGCAAATGATGCGCAACTGGGACAGTTTTGGCGCGCCGGTTCAGCTGTTTACCTACACGCGCAAATATATGGGCCCGCCGCAATGGAGCGATATGGGCATGTGGCTGCAAACCGTGATGTTGTTGCTGCGCGAAGAGGGTCTGGATAGCTGCGCGCAGGAGATATGGGCGATGTACGGCACGTATATGCGCCAGCTGCTGGATATTGATGACGATTATATCTTCTTTTGCGGCATGGCAATTGGATACCGTGACGCAAATGCAGCCATCAACAATTTCGATGTCCCGCGGGTAGAGTTGTCCGAAGCAATCACATGGCGCGGCTTCTAAACTTGCAATGTAGGACACTGCCTGCCACCTGTTTAAGCACTATGATTGTGTTTTGCAGGAAGGATATCGCGATGACAAAAAATTTGCACTACACTATCAACTTGCGCAGATTTCTGCGACTTGCGGCAAATACCAATTTAAATATTTATAGATAGCCAATATGACTGACCTGCAGCTTTTCAACAGTATGACACGCACGCTGGAACCGTTTATTCCGATCAATGATGGCAAGGCCAGTGTCTATACCTGCGGACCTACCGTCTACAACTATCAACATATCGGCAATATGCGTGCCTATATTTTTGCCGACACACTGGGACGGGTGCTGTCTTATAAGGGCTATGATCTTACCCACGTGATCAACATTACCGATGTCGGCCACCTGACATCGGACGCCGATGCGGGCGATGACAAAATGGAAAAAGCGGCCAGTGCAGCCGGCAAAAGCGCATGGGACATTGCCGCTTTTTATCAGGCCGATTTTGAAGCCGATCTGGCACGGCTGAATATCCGCAAGGTGCAGCATCCCCGCGCCACAGACTATGTGACGGCAATGATCGAATGGGGCACGTCAATCGCCGATAAGCATTGTTACGAGCTGGAAAGCGGCCTGTATTTCGATACCTCAACCGTTGCCGAATATGGGCGATTGGCGCGCGCCGCCGCGCAGGCCATCGATGCGCAAGCCGAGGGCCGGATTGACACTGTGGACGGCAAACGCAATCCTGCCGACTTTGCGATCTGGCGCAAAACACCTGCTGGCGAGACGCGGCAGATGGAGTGGGACAGCCCGTGGGGACGGGGCGCACCGGGGTGGCATTTGGAATGCAGCGTGATGAGCGAAGCTTTACTTGGCCACCCGTTTGATATTCATACAGGCGGCATCGATCACCGCGAGATCCATCATCCCAACGAGATTGCGCAGAACCAAGCGCACGCAGGTGCAAATGGAGGTGACTGCGATCACAGCGGCGCACGGATGTGGATGCATAATAATTTCCTGATCGACCGAACCGGTAAGATGAGCAAATCATCCGGTGAGTTTTTGCGCCTACAGCTCCTGATCGACAAAGGCTTCCATCCCCTCGCTTACCGCCTGATGTGTTTGCAGGCACATTACCGCAGCGAGCTTGAGTTTAGTTGGGAGGGATTGCAGGCGGCGTCGGTTCGGTTGAAGCGGATGGTTATTGGGGTTGAGGCCCTAAGCGCCCGTCATGCTGAACTCGTTTCAGCATCCATTTCGCAGCTAGGCTCTAGTGTAACGGAGAAACGGACCCTGAAACAAGTTCAGGGTGACGGCGATTCACGACTTAAAGAATTGATCGAGAAATTTGACAGAGCAATTTTTGACGACCTGAATACATCGGTAGTGTTGACTATATTAGACGACATATTGGCGATGAAGAAGATTGATACGATACAGAAGATAGCCGTAGTGGAGAGTTTTGATAGCGTCCTTGGCCTTAACCTCCTAACCCTCACCCGCCAAGACCTCCGTATCCGTCCCGTCACCGCCACCATAACCGAAGCTAAAATCGAGGCCGCGCTCACCGAACGCAAAACCGCCCGCGCCGAAAAGGACTTCGCCAAATCTGACGCAATCCGTGATGACCTTATCGCTAAGGGCGTAGAGGTGATGGACGGTGACCCGCTTGGCTGGGATTGGCGGATTGAGGTGTGATTATTCCCCTCCGTCAGCTTCGCTGCCACCTCCCCATCGCAAGTCGATGGGGAGGTGTTACATGAAATATACAACACTAACTTCCTCTCCAATGACTTGCATTGGGGAGGTGGCAGCCCGCAGGGCTGACGGAGGGGCCTTATATGCGTCCTGATAAACCCGCCGCCACTGTCAAACGCGCCAAAAAACTTCGCCACGAAATGACTACGCCAGAAGTAATGATATGGCAGATATTACGTACCTCACAGGGTGGTTATAAATTCCGAAATCAACATCCCGCCGGACCGTTCATTCTGGATTTTTTCTGTGCGCGCGCAAATCTGGCGATTGAGATTGATGGTTTTGTACATGATACAGGTGATCACCCTCAGCGAGACACGCGCCGCGATGAGTGGCTACGGGTTCGCCGTATCGACACTCTGCGTATTCTGGCAAAAGATGTGCTGAAAGATACAGAGGCTGTAGTGAATTCCATTCTTGCAACAATCGATATGCGGCTGGAGATATTTGGGAAAGCATAAGGAAACTCCACCCCTATCATTTGTTCTTATTTTGTTCCATAAAGATGACCAATCCGAGTCGCCTTTATGCACAATTTCCCTCCCCGCCTGCTGCGCTGGTTATTTCTTGATCTGAACAGTTATTTTGCCAGCGTTGAACAGCAACTTAATCCGCAATTGCGCGGGCGGCCGATATTGGTCACGCCAATTGATAGCGATGCAACGTGCGCTATCGCTGCGTCCTATGAAGCCAAGAAGTTCGGCATTAAAACTGGAACCAAAGTATGGGAAGCGCGGCAGAAATGCCCCGATATCATCATCGTCAGGGCGCAGCACGGCCGCTATGTTGAATTTCATGAAGCCATTGTTGCGGAGATATGGCGGCATATTCCGGTTACGCAGATTTGTTCGGTTGACGAAGTTGCATGCCGGTTGATGGATAACGAGAATGACGTTGCCGCTGCAACCGCGCTGGCCATGCGGATCAAACTCGGAATTACCAGCAATGTTGGTGAGTGCCTGACGTCTTCTGTGGGGATTGCGCCCAGCAAGATGCTGTCGAAATTCGCGTCCGATATCGTCAAACCCGACGGGCTAGTGGTGTTGCAATCCAGCGAATTGCCGCAACGGCTATATCAATATCCGCTGAACGATATTTGCGGGATCGGCAAGAATATGGAACGGCGATTGGCGGCCAAGGGCGTGACAACCATCGAACAATTTTGCGCGCTGGGCCCGCGCGGGGCAGGCCGGGTATGGGGCGCGAACCACGGCGACCGGTTGTGGTTTGGCCTGCACGGTGTGGACTTGCCCGACACTCCCACCCAAAGCCGTTCACTGGGGCACAGCCATGTATTGTCGCCCGATATGCGCGGCCCGCGCGGCGCGTTGCTAACTGCACGGCGATTGGCATTGAAGGCCGCGAGCCGTTTGCGCCGCAAGGAGTATAATACCAGCCTGATTGTGCTGCATGTCAAATTTGACGAGACACGGCAATCTTGGGGCAAAGAGATCAAGGTTTTGCCCACACAAGACAGCTTTGATATATTGGCGGCGGTCGATGCGCTGTGGCCGTATCTGCTGCAGGATGGTTGCCGCCAACCCGGCGGGTTCCGGTTGCGTATGATCGGGGTGACATTGGGCCGGATTGAACCTGTGGATGCGCGGCAGGGATCTTTGCTCGACCTGCTAACGGAAAGCCCCGCCCCCGAACAACCGGAGACGAAAAAACGTACCTTTGCGCTCAGCTTGGCGATGGATCACATCAATACCCGCTTTGGCCGCAATGCCGTTTCTGTAGGGCCATTAAGCGGAGGGACAATGGATAATATCGGCACCAAAATTGCCTTTGGCCGAATACCGTCAATGCAGGAGTTTCATGAATAGGATTGCTTGCCGAACGCGCGTTACCTGTTCTATTCAGTTGATCACCTTCAAAGAGAGTGCATCATGACAAAAACTATTGCGGCACTATCTGGCCTGATCCGTCCTCTTGTAGAACAACGCTTGCCCGATTGGGTTGAACCGCATTGGTTCATGAGCAAAGACGAAGCGCTAGCCGCTGCGCCACTCGCCGAAATCGGCTGGTTCGATATGTATGATAAAGCAGATATGCATACCGTGATATCGGCGGCGGCCAATCTAAAATGGCTTAACAGCATCTATGCCGGTGTCGATGGCATGCCGCTGAAACAGCTCAAGGCGCAGGGCACGGTCGTTACCAATGGTACGGGTATCAATGCAGTAACGATAGCCGAATATGTTGTCATGGCGATGCTGACGGTGGCCAAAGGATACCGGGATGTTGTGCGCGCGCAGGACCGTAATGAGTGGCTGATGGATTCGCCGGGTAAGATGGAGCTGATGGGCAGCAAAGCGTTGCTGCTGGGGTACGGCGCGATTGGGAAGCTGATCCAGCCGCGATTGGAAGCATTCGGCGTTGATGTCAGCGCCGTACGGCGCAGCGCGGGGCAAGGTACGCTGATGCCTGATCAGTGGCGCGCGCGGCTTGGCGAATTTGACTGGATCATCCTTGCGGTTCCCGCGACAACTGAGACAGACGGCATGATTGGAGCGGCGGAGCTTGCCGCGATGAAACGAACCGCGACGCTGATTAACATCGCACGCGGGTCGGTGATCGATCAAGACGCATTGGTCGCCGCATTGCAGAACCGGCAAATCGGCGCTGCGTTCTTGGATGTGACAACACCTGAACCGCTGCCCGAAGAACACGCATTATGGGGCGTCGAAAACGCACATATCAGCATGCACCTGTCGGGCCGTGCGCAGGACAAGATGTTTGCGCGTTCAGCGCAGAGGTTCCTTGAGAACCTAGAGCGATACCGAGCAGGAGAACCGCTGCAGCCTCAGGTTGACCTAGATTTAGGATACTGAATAAGAGCTACCGTGCAATCTGGCTCATCGGCATCGCAACTAACGCATCGATCACCTCGCCGTCCGGAGCCACCAAACCATCGAGCATTAGCATCGAAATCCCGTGTACCAGCGACCATGCATGCAGCGCCGCCACGCGGTGCGAAAACTCACCTGCATCTAAACCTACCACATCGGCAACACAGTGTTTCAAAAGCTGCATCGGCGCATTCATGGCGGAATGTTCCGCACTATACACATCGCCCGAAGCCTTTGTGGCCATCATCAAGCGGTACAGTCCGGGATTTTCCAGTGCGAAATAAATATATGCACGTCCCGCCGCCTCAAACCCTTCTGCACCGCCGCCTGCACCATGTACGGCGCGTTGCTGGATATCGGCCAATTGCGCCGCGCCCTGTTCGCACAAAGCAAAAAGCATCGCCTGCTTATCGGGAAAGTGCCTGTAAACCGCGGTTGCGCTTACCCCTGCATCCCGGGCCACTTCGCGCAGCGACAGATCATCTGCGCTACGGCCGCGCAGCAGCTCAAGCCCGCTTTCAACCAATGCCGCACGCAAATCGCCGTGATGATATTTCACAGCGGCATTCTTAATGTTGACACTGTTATCATTTATCGTCATGTTGTCACTGTAAACATCATTGATTCGTATTTCAAGGGAAAGACTCTTCTTATGGCAAGTGCTGTTGAAAACCTGATCCGTAAAGTCGCCACCAAAGGCATAATGAAAGTTGCCGAATACAACAGTGAGCGTATGGATGCACCCGATAAGCCGCATCCTTTCTTATCAGGCCCGCATAAGCCGATGACGGAGGAAAAAACGCTGGACGGTTTGCAAGTCACAGGTACGATTCCACCTTCGTTAAATGGCCGTTATTTGCGTATTGGCCCCAACCCCATGAAGCCCAATCCGACAAATCATCACTGGTTCATTGGCGACGGTATGGTGCACGGCGTGCGATTGGAAGATGGAAAGGCGCTTTGGTATAAAAACCGCTGGCTCCGCTCCAACGCCGTAAGCAGCAATTTGGGTGAGGCCCCTGCCCCCGGCCCGCGCAATCCTCTGTTTGATACGGTCAATACTAACATACTCGGCCATGCCGGGAAAATATGGGGACTTGTTGAGGCAGGAGCCAATCCGGTTGAGCTTAGCCAAGATTTGGATACCATTTCTCACAATCCGTTCGAGGGCACGTTACAAAACGGATTTACCGCACACCCGCATTTAGATCCAGAAACAGGCGAGTTGCATGCGATAACCTATAAAGGCGATGAGCAAAATACGATACACCATGTTGTTGTTACTCCAGATGGCAAGGTTCGGCGCGAAGAACCTATACGCGTTAAGCATGGCCCGATGATCCATGACTGCATGATAACCAAAAACTATGTGATTATTATGGACTTGCCCGTTACGTTTTCTATGAAGCTACTGATTTCGGGGCATGCTTTCCCCTATAGCTGGAACCCAGATCATAAAGCGCGCGTCGGATTGTTGCCACGTGAAGGCACGAATGCCGATGTTATTTGGTGCAGCGTTGATCCGTGCGCTGTGTTTCATCCGGCAAATGCATATGAAACCGAAGACGGTAAAGTCATCATGGATGTATGCGCGCATGACACCATGTTTGCCAGCAGCCGTATGGGGCCAGATTCAAAAGCATGCCCATTTGAACGGTGGACCATTGACATCGCGGCCCGGCAAACAGCGCGTGTGGTTGTGGATGCAGAGAGCCAGGAATTCCCACGGCCCGATGAACGCTATATCGGCAAGCCGTATCGTTATGCTTATACTGTGGCGCTGCCCAAAGATCATTTGTTTCACCACGGTTCCGATACCCGGATATTCAAGCATGATATGATAGAAGGTACGCGGCAGGTGCATGATTTTGGTGCGGGCCGTCACCCTGGTGAATTTGCGTTTATCCCCAAAACACCCGACGCGCCCGAAGGTGACGGATGGCTGATGGGTCTAGTTATCAACTTAAACGATGACACAACCGACCTTGTTATCTTGGATGCCACGGACTTTACAGGAACGCCTGCGGCCTCCGTCCATATCCCGCACCGTATCCCGCCGGGCTTTCATGGCAATTGGGTTGCGGATTAACTTAACCCTCTTTTTTGCTGCCAAATGCAAATCGCTGTGCCATGAATGTGGTTACATCACTTATGGGGACACAAAAATGCGTTTGAATTTACCTGCTATTACAGCGGTTTGCGTGATATTATCTGCATGCGGCGGCCCAAAAGAAACGGCCCCAAAGGCCGCGTTGCCCGAGCAATCGGCGCAAGCCATAGTCTATATGCAAATCCGCAACCTGACCGCAGAGGGCAATTTGGCGGCGGCATCAAAGCTGACCGATGATCCTGCCGCGTACGTGCTGCGGATGGAAACCGCCCGCGCCCGTATGGATGAAGCCGTGTTTAACAACGGCTTGGTCCGCGCTGCGCTGCCCAAAAATATTGAGGCTGTCAGAGATGCAGGCCGGTTCAGCATGCTCGTTACGCGGTATGAACAACAAGGCACGTTGGAACGCGCGCCCACATTTTTCCGCCAATCTCCCGAAGGATACCGCGAAATCGTGGAACCCGATGAGACCATTCCCTGCAAACTGGTTCGCGATTTTTACGCAATAAAGGGCGACAAAAATCCCGAGATAAAAAACTGCACAGAAGATAAGCCTAAAGGATAAATAGCAACAGCTCCCATTCAGAGTTTGTAGGGTTGAACTGTGAACTTAGGCGGAAATCTGCGGGTTTTCTATGAAATGGGCACAAATGGGCACGGTGGAGCAGATGATATGTGAAGCGAATGCTACCCTGTGTATCCACAAAAAAAGGCCGGAAGGTCTCCCCTCCGGCCTTTTGTATGCAACTTGCTTGAACAGTTTGGGTTTAGAAGCCCATACCGCCCATGCCGCCGCCCATTCCGCCCATGTCGGGCATGCCGCCGCCGCCAGATTTATCATCGGGCGCGTCGGATATTGCGGCTTCGGTGGTGATAAGAAGTCCAGCCACTGATGCCGCGTCCTGCAATGCAGTACGGACAACTTTAGTAGGATCGATCACGCCTGCTGCAACAAGGTTTTCATACACATCGGTAGAAGCGTTGAAGCCTTGTGTTTCGTCGTTTTCACGAAGCAGATTGCCTGAAACAACCGCGCCATCAAAGCCCGCATTTTGTGCGATTTGACGAAGCGGTGTTTGGATGGCTTTACGCACGATATCGATACCGCGTGTTTGGTCATCATTGATGCCCTTCATGCCTTCCAATGCCTTCGTTGCATAGAGCAATGCGGTACCGCCGCCGGGTACGATGCCTTCTTCAACAGCAGCGCGGGTTGCGTGCAGTGCGTCATCAACGCGATCTTTGCGTTCTTTCACTTCAACCTCGGTTGATCCGCCAACCTTGATAACGGCAACACCGCCAGCCAATTTGGCCAGACGCTCTTGCAGCTTCTCTTTGTCATAATCCGACGTTGTGGTTTCGATCTGCGCACGGATCGCTTCAACGCGGCCCTTGATCGCCGCTGTATCACCCGCACCATCAACGATGACAGTGTTGTCTTTGTCGATCGAGACGCGTTTGGCTTCACCAAGCATTCCGAGTGTTACGGACTCAAGCTTAATGCCCAAATCTTCGCTCACCATTTCGCCAGCAGTTAAGATAGCGATATCTTCGAGCATCGCTTTACGGCGATCACCAAAGCCAGGCGCTTTTACGGCCGCAATTTTCAGGCCACCGCGCAGCTTGTTAACAACCAAGGTTGCCAGCGCTTCGCCCTCAATGTCTTCTGCGATAATAAGCAGAGGACGACCCGATTGCACAACCGCTTCCAAAATTGGCAGCATCGCTTGTAACGACGACAGCTTCTTTTCGTGGATTAGGATGTATGGGTTATCCAGCTCAACCGACATTTTTTCAGTGTTGGTGATGAAGTAAGGCGACAGGTAACCACGGTCAAACTGCATGCCTTCAACAACGTCAAGCTCGCTTTCACGGCCCTTTGCTTCTTCAACGGTGATGACGCCTTCTTTGCCAACTTTGTCCATCGCCTTGGCAATCATCTCGCCAATTTCGGCTTCGCCATTTGCCGATATTGTGCCGACTTGTGCGATTTCGGATGAACCCGCAACTGGCTTCGAACGTTTTTGCAGATCTTCGATAACACGTGTCACCGCCAGATCGATACCGCGCTTAAGGTCCATAGGGTTCATGCCCGCGGCAACCGATGTCATACCTTCGCGCACGATGGCTTGAGCAAGAACAGTCGCTGTGGTGGTGCCGTCGCCTGCTGCATCGTTTGCTTTGCTGGCAACTTCGCGGATCATTTGCGCGCCCATGTTTTCGAACTTGTCCTTAAGTTCGATTTCCTTGGCAACGGTTACGCCGTCCTTGGTGATGCGCGGCGCGCCATATGATTTGTCAATAACAACGTTGCGGCCTTTTGGACCGAGCGTTACTTTTACGGCGTCTGCCAGAATGTCGACACCGCGTAAGATGCGTTCACGCGCATCGCGGCCAAATTTCACGTCTTTTGCAGCCATGATTGTTTTCCTTTTAATTCAAATAAGATGAGGAGGATTAACCGACGATCCCAAGGATGTCTGATTCTTTCATGATGATCAGGTCTTCACCGTCCAGCTTTACTTCGGTGCCAGACCATTTGCCGAACAACACTTTATCACCAGCCTTTACATCAGGCTTAATCCGGTCGCCATCTTCGTTGTAAGCGCCATCGCCTACAGATACGATTACGCCTTCTTGTGGTTTTTCTTGCGCGCTATCGGGAATGATGATCCCGCCTGCGGTTTTTGCTTCTGCCTCGACGCGGCGGACGAGAACGCGGTCATGCAACGGACGAAATGCCATTTTATACCTTCCTATATTATCGGTTGCGAAAAAATCAGATTAGCACTCATACTTGCCGAGTGCCAACAGTGCCCAGATAGGCGCATATGCAGCAGGGTCAAGGATTCTTGCGTGAAAAAAATATAGGCTATGATATATGACCTTAGTGAATACGCTTCCACCCACTGTCGGCATCGGATTAAAACCGCAGCATTATGATGCCGTGCTATGTGCAGAGGACCATATCAACGCACCTGATTGGGTTGAGGTTCATCCCCAAAATTACTTTGGCCTTGGAGGTCTGCTTCATAAACATCTCTCTGCCATTGCCGAGAGTTATCCGGTAAGTTTCCATTCGGTTGGTATGTCGCTTGGATCAGCACACGGATTATACCGAGACGATTTGGAGCAGATTGCGGGGCTTTGCGCGCGCTATAATCCAGCCGCTATTTCCGACCATCTAAGCTTTAGCGGCGATGATGCCAACCGCTTTGCTGATCTGTTACCCGTTCCATATACTGCAGAATCACTGGACCATTTTGCCGCGCAAATTGGCCGTGCTCAAGATTGTCTGGGCCGCAGCATAATGATCGAGAATCCAGCGCGCATGCTAGCATACCGTGCAGATGCGATGACGGAAACTGAATTCATCGCGCAGTTGATATCGCAGGCCGGATGTATGCTATTACTTGATATCAACAATGTCGAGGTGTCTGCCGCCAATCTTGGGTTTGATGCGCAGCAGTATTTGGATAGCATAGATCCTGACTGGGTCGGCGAAATCCATGTTGCCGGGCATGCGGTGGAACATCATGACAGCGGCGTATTTTTGATCGACAATCACGGAAGCGCCGTAAGCGATACCTGCTGGGATTTATACGCCCGCTTTATGCGGCGTGCAGGCCCAAAGCCGACACTGGTTGAATGGGATACAGATGTGCCAGAATATGCCACACTGATGGCAGAAGTAGCGAAAGCGCGAGAGATAATGGATGCGCGTTATGACAGGCCTTGAACATGCGCAGGCAAGCTTTGTCCAGACCATTAACGATGGCCCGTGCGCGCTTAATCCCGAACTGTTTGCCGGCGATCCGCAGCGGATATTGCTCGGCATCAAAGCGCATGCAAATACGATCAGCTATGCCCGGTTAAGAGCGCTTGAGGACACATTCCCCCGCATGCGTAGCCAGATGATGGGAGGAGCCGCTTTCAATGCACTCTCGCGCGCCTATTGCGGCACAGCAAAAGCGCGCGGCTTAGATAACAACTGGATTGGTTCTGGCTTTGCCGCATACTTAACCGCGCAAAATGCGGCTCCTGAGCACACCGATATGGCGCACATAGAATGGGCCACCCTGGAAAGCTACCACGCCGCCGATGCTCCTGTAATCACGCTAGCGGACTTGGCCACATTTACCGAACAACAATTGCTGACATGCCCGGTTATCTGCCATCCCGCCGCCAGAGTAATAATGTTATGCGCTCCTGATTTTGCATTGATTGAGGAATTGGAACGCGTGCTTTGCATGCCCGCAATACTGATAACCCGCCCCGAAATGCAGGTTCAAATGCTAGCCATTGATATGGTAACCGCCGCGATATTTGAAGCTGTTGAAACGGGATGCGTAATGGCAGATTTGCTGGAAATTGCAACCGAGCGTACAGAAGAGGGTGCAGCTTTGACACCTATGTTGCGCTTAATTGGTGCCGGCGCATTGGCAGTATCACGCCCGTGCGGGTAAGCCTGCTGCGCGTAATGCATCATGGGCCTGCGCGATGCTGTATTGGCCAAAATGGAATATCGATGCCGCGAGTACTGCGCTGGCATGACCCTTGGTTACGCCGTCGACTAAGTGTGACAAATCACCTACGCCGCCGCTTGCCACAACAGGAATACGAACAGCATCGGCGATGATGCGGGTTAGCTCCAAATCATAGCCATCGCGGGTGCCGTCACGGTCCATGCTGGTGACCAGCAATTCGCCTGCGCCAAGCTCGGCAAGATAGATGGCGTGTTCAACCGCGTCAATCCCTGTGGCTTTGCGCCCGCCGTGCGTGAATATTTCCCAGCCGCTGCCGTCTGATCGTGCCCGCGCATCAACAGATGCAACGCAGCATTGGCTGCCAAAACGGCTGGCGATATCGGCCACAATTTCGGGCCGAGCCACCGCCGCGCTGTTCACCGCAACCTTGTCTGCCCCCGCCAGCAATAACGCGCGCGCATCGTCGGCGCTGCGCACTCCGCCGCCCACGGTTAGGGGCATAAAGCATACCTCGGCTGTGCGGCGCACGACGTCAATGATCGTGTCACGCCCTTCATGGCTGGCGCCTATATCTAGGAAACATAGTTCGTCTGCGCCCGCCGCGTCATACGCCTGCGCCTGCTCAACCGGATCGCCTGCATCGCGAAGGTCCACAAAGTTCACCCCCTTGACCACACGGCCATTGGATACATCAAGACAAGGGATAACGCGGATACGGACAGTCATAATAAAACTTCGTAATTAGGATTAGGATGCTATAAGAATGCTTATGTGAATAAACCACAGAAATTTTGCTTCGTACCAGCTTTCGGAAGCATCAAAATTGCTCGGCATCTCGAGCCAGAGAATCAAAAGATGGCTTGAGGGGTATACCTCTGGAACTGGACCTAAAACCAAACAACATTCGCCACTTTGGGATGGCAAATATGCAGGTTATGACGAATGCTATTTTGGGTTTGAAGATTTAATTGAAATGCGCTTCGTTGATGCATTTATAAAGGCTGGTTTGAGCATTCAGTCGGTTCGTCTTCTTCTTTTAAGAGCAAAGGATATGATTAATTGTTATTATCCACTATCCAGCCATCAGTTTAAAACTGATGGTAAAACTATTTTTTTGGAAGTCTGGAAAGCCGATGAAGCTCAAGCAATTGACGTTAGAAATGGACAAATTGCCTTTCATGATATTGTAAAACCTAGTTTCCATGATCTTGAATTTGATTCAAATTCAGTAGCAAAATGGTATGTTAGTGGCAAAAATAAAAAAATCTCAATTGATCCAAATCTAGCATTTGGACAGCCCGTTGTTGATGGAACATCCATTCCGACGGCAAGGATATGGGAAGCATATTTGGCAGAAGGCGATATTAAACCCGTTGCCCGTCACTTCGAAATTTCGTTGGCAGAAGTAAGGCATGCTGTTGAATTCGAGCAAAAATTGGCAATTCGTCATTGAAGCTTCTGGTTGATGAAAATCTACCACCGCGAATGGCGCGTTCACTTCAAGAACTTTTTGAAGGCGAACATCACATTATCTGCGTTCGAGATAAATTCCAAAGAAAAGGTGTACCGGACTTAGAATGGATCTCTGCACTACAAAAAGAGGGTGGATGGTCAGTACTTTCTGCATATGTGCGAATTTCGAAAAATAAAGTCGAAAGAGATGCATTTTTATCTAGTGACCTAATAGGATTCTTGATGGCACCAGCCGTCAGAAAACGCTCCCTGACCGAACAACTAGCTAGAATCTTATATCTTTGGGACTCAATTGAAAAACAATCAAGTTTAGTATCGCGTGGATTATTTCAATTCGGAATAAGCGGTAAGAAATTCAAACAGCTCTAATTCATCCTCGCTCCGCCATAGCAATCGCGGTGGCTAGATCGAGTCGTCCGTCATAGATCGCGCGACCTGTTATGACGCCTTCGATGCCATCTTTTGCGTGCAGGCTAAGCATATGAATATCGTCAATGCCCTTCACCCCGCCACTCGCAATCACAGGTATTTTCACGTGCCGAGCAAGATCGACGGTGGCCTCGATATTGCATCCGGTCAGCATTCCGTCGCGGCCAACATCAGTAAACAACAATGACGCGACGCCCGCGTCCTCAAAGCGCCTTGCCAGATCAATGACAGGCATATCGGATTTCTCTGCCCAGCCTTCTGTCGCGACAAATCCGTCGCGGGCATCAACGGCGACCACAATACCGCCTTCGAATTCACGGGCCATTGCCTTAACAAACTCCGGATCCTTCAGCGCCGCAGTGCCGATCACCAGGCGTGATACGCCCATATCAAACCAGCGTTCCACCGTTTCGATAGTGCGGATACCGCCGCCCAGCTGGATATGGCCGGGGAAGTTTTCGATGATCTCCTCCACCGCCTCGGCATTTTCCGGACGTCCGGCAAACGCACCGTCCAAATCCACGACATGCAGGAACTGGGCGCCTTGCTCTGCAAACAACAGGCTTTGGGCAGCAGGATCATCAGCATATACCGTTGCGCGGGCCATATCGCCTTCGGCCAACCGAACGACTTGCCCGGCTTTCAGATCAATTGCGGGAAAGATAATCATGCTAAAATGTCTTTCAAGGTCGCCACTCCAAAAACCGGGTTAGCATGGCAAGGCCGTAAGCTTGGCTTTTTTCGGGATGAAACTGTACGCCTGCAATATTGCCCTGCACCACCGCCGCCACAATGGGCCCGCCATGATCGGACCGGGCAAGCACATTGGCCTCACTCGCCACATCAAAGTGATAACTATGCAGAAAATATGCCTCACCTGTCTCAATCAGAGGATGCTGGCGTACTGGCATCACATCATTCCATCCCATATGCGGTACTTTTATATTGGCATCATTTGGGTTAATCACTTGCACCGTGCCGCCAATCCAGCCCAGCCCAGGGTACGTACCATGTTCCACGCCGGCATCGGCAAGCAACTGCATGCCCACACATATGCCAAGAAAAGGTGCGCCTTTATCATGCACCCGCGCCTCCATTGCCTCCACCATACCGTCAATCGCGGACAAAGCGCCCATGCATGCTGCAAACGCGCCAACACCCGGCAGGATGATCCGGCTTGCCCGCGCCACAACATCTGGATCAGCGGTGACAGTTACGGTGCTCGCTCCCAAGGCTTTCAACGCGTTATGCACCGATTGCAGATTACCAGCGCCATAATCGATCAGCGCGATTGTCACCGTTACAACATTCCCTTGGTCGACGGGATCGCTTCTGATTTACGCGGATCAATCTCTACGGCTTGGCGAAGCGCGCGGGCCAGTGCCTTGTAACAGCTTTCAACGATGTGGTGATTGTTGGCACCATATAGATTTTCAATATGCAGCGTAATACCCGCAGAAGTTGTAAAACTTTGGAACCAATGTTCGATCAGCTCGGTATCCCATTCGCCCAGTTTCGGCATAGTAAAAGCGGCCTTCCACACAAAGTATGGCCGCCCCGAAATATCGAGCGAACACCGCGTCAACGTTTCATCCATCGGCGCATACGCAGTGCCATAACGCGTAATGCCGCGTTTATCACCCAGCGCCATAAGCACCGCTTCGCCAATCGCAATGCCTGTATCTTCGGTGGTGTGATGCTGATCAATATGCAAATCGCCCACTGCTTTTACTTTTAAGTCAATGAGCGAATGGCGCGATAACTGCTCAAGCATGTGATCAAGAAATCCAATCCCTGTAGACACTTCGTAAACACCGCTCCCATCCAGATTGACCTCTACATCAATCGACGTTTCGTTCGTTTTTCGGCTGATTATTCCGTTGCGCATGGCCGCCGCTATACGCATGCGAGATATTTTCGCAAGAGTTAGTGCACGGTTCAGTACTAGGTATATTAAAGCGCAAATGCCCCTTGATTTCAGATTAAAGCAAGTCCACCAAAGCATTATGAGTGAAGATGCAGCAGAAAGCCTGATTCCCTACGATGATGTCGTGCAAGAGGCATTGCGCGCAGTGGTGGGACGCGTGCTTGGTGATGTAATGTTAAATGGTCTGCCCGGCGATCATCATTTCTACATTACTTTTAAGACACAAGCACCCGGCGTTGCGATACCAGCCCATTTGCATGAACGTTTCCCCGATGAAATGACCATTGTGTTGCAGCATAAATACTGGGACTTAAAAGTAGAGAGTACGCATTTTGAAGTGGGCTTGTCCTTTAGCCAAATTCCATCGCATCTGTTTATTCCCTACTCGGCGATTACGGCTTTTGTTGACCCATGCGTAGATTTTGCCCTGCAATTTCACGTGGACGCAGACGGCCCTGAACCCCATGAAGCCGCCGGAAACGATGAGCCCAGCATTGAACAAGAGGATGGATCCAACGTGGTCTCTGTGGATTTTGGCCGCAAGAAATAGCATTTTTGAAATGCCAGATTGACTGCGTTATAGTTTAGGCGCAAAATTTGGTATGCAAATAAATGGTTATCCACGCTCACATATCGACTCTAGTATTTGCGGAGGGCGTTCAATGATTGCTGGCACGCGTATGCGGGTTGCCGATATTCTAGAAATGCTGAGCCACGGCGTCACTAAAGCTGAAGCTGAAATCCTTGAAGACTTTCCATATGTGACAACTGCGGATGTTCGTGCAAGTCTTACCTCTGCTGCAGGATTGTTTGACCATCCAACAGTTATCGCTGCAGAATGAAATTCTCAATAGATGCGCAACTTCCACCTGCTTTGACACTTTGGCTTGATGCGCCCGGGCATGATGCTGAAAACGGCACGTATACCGGAGAACGAATGATTGAATTGAAATGACTCAAACCCGAACCGAAACAGACTCGCTTGGCCCAATCGAGGTTTCTGGGTTCGCATATTGGGGCGCGCAGACACAGCGAAGTATCTCCAACTTTCCATTTCCGCCACATGAACGCATGCCCATCGGCATTATCTATGGCTTAGCATATGTAAAGCGCGCTGCGGCTATGGTGCACCGCGCTTCGGGCAGTATATCTGCGGATATAGCAACCGCTATCATTGCGGCGGCAGACGCCATCATAAGCGGCGCTCATGACGACCAATTCCCGCTGACCATTTGGCAAACAGGCAGCGGCACACAAAGTAACATGAATGTGAACGAAGTGATCGCGGGGATCGCCAACGAAGCGATAACGGGCATGCGCGGCGGCACTTCGCCCGTGCATCCCAATGACCAAGTTAATATGGGGCAGAGCTCCAATGATAGCTTTCCTACCGCTATCTATCTGGCGGTGGCCATGCAGGTGCATCACAATTTGTTGCCCGCGCTACAAAAGCTTACCAATGCTTTGTCGGTCAAAACGCAGGACTGGACAGATATTGTCAAAATAGGCCGCACCCATTTGCAGGATGCAACCCCTGTTACATTGGGCCAAGAGTTTTCAGGTTACGTTGCCCAGCTTATGGCAAACTACAGGCGTATTGAAAGCGCATGCGCGCACGATATTCAAAAACTAGCGCAAGGCGGCACGGCGGTCGGCACTGGTTTGAATGCGCCCGCAGGTTTTGATGTGTCCATGTGCGCGCAGCTCAGCATAGATACGGGCATAGCGTTTCAGCCTGCGGATAATAAGTTTGAGGCATTGGCCAGCAATGACGGCCTTGTGCAATTGTCAGGTACGCTTAATACGCTTGCCGTGTCGCTGACCAAGATTGCCAATGACATCCGCCTGCTGGGCAGCGGTCCGCGATCCGGCCTTGGTGAGCTTATCCTACCTGCCAATGAACCGGGCAGTTCGATTATGCCCGGCAAGGTTAATCCCACACAATGCGAGATGCTAACTATGGTGGCGGCGCAAGTGATCGGCAACCATCAAGCCGTAACTGTGGGCGGCATGCAGGGGCATCTGGAGCTAAACGTGTTTAAGCCGATGATCGGCGCTAACGTGCTGCGTTCCATCGAATTGCTAAGCATTGGCATGGATAGTTTTGCACAGCGCTGCATCGAAGGCTTGGAACCCAACCGTGCGCGCATAGCTGAGCTTGTGTCGCGTTCCTTGATGCTTGTCACTGCGCTGGCGCCTGTGATTGGATACGACAATGCCGCCCGAATCGCTAAACATGCGCATACCAGCGGAACTACTCTGCGTGCCGCCGCGTTAGAATTAGGACTGGTTGACGAAGCGACCTTTGATGCGCATGTTAAAGCAGAAGATATGATTTAAGGAATTTAAGCTATGTTAAGATCAATCGCAGGAACTGTTATCGGCGAACTTATCGGACGGCGTAGCGGCAATGGAATATTGGGCGCGGGCATCGGACTTGTGGCAACCCGCATTGCCACGCGGTCTGTTCCCGGCGCAGTGATTGTTGGCGGAGCGCTTGCGGCAAAAGCAGTATATGACTATCGCAAAGCGCGTAAGAGTGGCGGCCTACTTACGCCTTCCCCGTCAGATAATACCCCGTCCCTGCCGCCTGCCACTCTTTCACCGCGTCAACGGGCGCGGCGAGCATAAGGATATTGAGCGTCAGGTTATCGCGGATCATATAGGCGGTGAATACTTCAAACGATAATGCCAGCACTAACGTTACTTTCCATGATAGCCGCGACGCGGCAAAGAAGCCGGCTATCATCCAAGTAATATCGGCCATCGAATTAATGATGCTGTCGCCTGCGTAACCAAATGACATAGTCACTTCGCGGTAGCGGTTGATGATTATTGGAGAGTTTTCCAAAATCTCCCAGCTACCTTCCACCAAAATAGCCAAGCAAATAACAACGCCCAGCGGAAACAGTTGCGGCAATTTACGGCGCAACAAATGGCCTACGCCAAAGAACAGAAAGCCGTGGATAATATGGCTTAGGGTGTACCAATCGGAAATATGCTGACTATTTTCAGACGACTGAACGATGCCATGCCACAGCTTGATCGTACCGCATGCACACATTGGCGGGCGGCCCATAGAAAACAATATAGCTGCAAATAGGGCAAACAGTATGAGCGCGATACCCGCGCTGAATTTGCTAATGCGTAGCAGCCAGCTCATTTGTTATTCCCCCAAATCCCTTGACGCCTGCACTCCCTTTGCGGCAAGTATGACTATGGCTCAAGAAAATAATGCATCGATACAATTGGAACGGCGCGGATTATTGTTCGTTCTGTCGTCGCCGTCGGGTGCTGGCAAATCAACTTTGGCGCGCAAGTTGCTCTATTCCGATACGCAGATATCATTGTCGGTGTCCGCCACAACGCGCCCGCCGCGTCCCGGCGAAGTGGACGGCGTGGATTATCATTTTGTCGATGTTGCCATGTTTAAACAGATGATCGCAGACGGAGCGTTCCTAGAATGGGCGCATGTTTTTGGCCATCGTTATGGCACGCCCAAAGCGCCCGTTGAACAGGTACTATCCCAAGGCCGCGACGTCTTGTTCGATATAGACTGGCAAGGGACGCAGCAATTGTATCAGGAAGCAGGAAGCGATGTTGTGCGCATATTTATATTGCCGCCATCGATCGGGGAACTTGAGCAACGCCTTCGCGGACGCGGCACCGATAGTGATGAGGTTATAAAGGACCGCATGGCTCGCGCAAAATCCGAGATCGGGCACTGGGACGGGTATGATTATGTGCTGATAAACGATGATATCGAAGCATGCTTTGTCAAAGTACAAAGCATTCTTGCCGCCGAACGATTAAGGCGCAGCAGGCAAAAAGGCTTAATCGGGTTCGCACGGAAACTTGTTGAGGGGTAATGGTTGCGCATTGCGTATCTCAATACAGCCAAGAAAGAATTATACGCCGCCCTGAACTCAACATACGTCATCCTGAACTCAAGATACGTCATCCTGAACTTGTTTCAGGATACATAGGACTAAATATATGGGAAAACAGCCGTGCGTTTATTTCCTAGCCAGCAAAAAACACGGCTATATATACATCGGTGTGACATCAAATCTGGCGCAACGTTTTTACCAGCATCAACAAGGTTTAGTTGAAGGGTTTTCCAAACGACGCGATACTAAAATGCTTATCCGCTTTGAGTTATTTGGTGATATGAACACAGCAATTGTGCGGGAAAAACAACTCAAAAATTGGCATCGTGATTGGAAGATCAACTTGATTGAGAGTGATAACCCTGAATGGATTAATTTGGCCGCTGGACTGGGGTTTGTTTAGAACGTGATGATGGGATGTATGTATCCTGAAACAAGTTCAGGATGACGTATTATGCATATTAGGCACAACAACTCAAAAAACACGCAGCATTCATAAAGTCAGCTTGCCTGTCATTCCGGTTTTTCAGCGCATAGTCATCTGCGCCCCATTTATGCTCTTGCCACAGTTCGTCAGTCACAAGATCGGGCCATATCGCATCCGCCGCCGCTACGCCTTCGGTCAATACAAGCAGCGCAATCAGCGATCCTGATATCGGCACCAGCCGTAATGCCGCCGCCAATTGCCAGTTACTTAACCCAGCCACAGCTTGCTTTAATTGCGCCAATGTAGACTCAGGCTGAGGCTGATGCATAACCCCCGCGACCACCGTGAACGATACCGCATACCGCGCCCGCGCCCAATTGAGCCATGGATCCCATGCCGCCTGTTGTCGCTGCACCAACTCCTCTGGTTCCTCGGCGCGGTAACACAAAAGGTCGCTTTCGCCGTATGCCGCGATGCTGTCGATAAACTTTTGCCGCCCTGCCCCGACATGATCAATGGCCGCATTGGCAAAGCCTGTCATCGGCATCGCGGCGGGATCAATGTCAGTGCCAACGCTGTCCCATTCCGTTTTTACCGCTGCCGCTATCGCATCATTTGGCAGTATCAACTCGGCCTTCATCGGTGTCTTTACAGGCCGCCCGTCAAGGCGAATAGCATATCCGCCCTCAACGGTTTCCAGCGTAACTTCTCTCCAAAACCGCTTCATTATTTTGGCATTTTCCAACGGCGCGAGAGGATAACGGGCAGCCCGATAAACACAAATATGCCCACTGCAAACATCAAATACCCTGCTTCAATCGGCAATCGCATAAATCCATTGGCAATAACGGCAAGCCCGACAGTTAGAAGAACGGCGCCGCAAAACCGTGCAATGCTAATCATAAAATGGCGTTTGCGCGCGCGGGTTACTTCCTCGGTATTCACCGGAAAACTCGCAGCATTTGGGAAAGCTCTTCCATTGTTTGCGCCACCATATCTGCGCCTGCCTCTGCCAGTTCGCCGGCGGGATGATACCCCCACGACACACCAATTGTGCGCACACCAGCCGCACGGCCCATATGGATATCATACGTAGTATCGCCAATCATGACCGTAGTTTCGGGCGTTGCCTGCGCATCCAACATCGCCTGATGCACCATCGATGGATGCGGTTTTGACGGATGACGATCAGCGGTTTGCAATGTGATAAACATCTCGCTTAGACCATGATAGTCAAGACAGCGTTCCAACCCGCGATCAGATTTTCCCGTCGCCACGCCTAGCTTCCAGCCGTCCCGGTGAAGCGATGCGATCAAATCAGCAATGCCATCATATAATGGCTCCTCGATCAAGCCGCGACCGCGCAACTCATGAAACGATGTCTTATACGCCTGCGCCAACCGGGTCTGCTCCGCCTCATCGCCAGCGGGCATCAACGCACACGCCGCCTCAAACACGCTAAGCCCCACAATCCGGCGAATGGCATCGCGCGGCGGCGCCGCGGCACCTATTGCCGAAAACGCATGTTCCATCGCCATGCAGATATTGGCTTGGCTATCGACCAGCGTGCCATCACAATCAAACAAAGCGAGATGGTTCATACAGGTGATCCCAAAGTCCGCATCATCAACGCCATCGCATTATGGCCCTGCGCTTCCAGCTGCGCGGCTACACGTTCGCGTGCCTCGACGCTTTTGTTTTGCGAAAGCTTAAACGTGGGCCGCCACGCTTTAATCTCTATTTCAAATCCCACTATAGCTTTCAGCATTTTGTCAAATGTATCCGCATTTATTTTACTGCGCGTCCATGGGTGTTTGGGCAGCAATCGTGTTTCTTGAAGCTCGGATAGATCATCAAGTAATGCAATCAGTCCCTCTGTGTCCATTTGCCGAACCGGCCCTTCCATCTCGGCGCTTATATAATTCCACGTCGGCACTTGATCGGGCACCTCATACCAATCGGGACTCACATATGCATCGGCGCCGTTAACAACCGCCAGCACAGTCTGTCCTGTTATGTGCCGGGTCAATGCGTTACCGTGTGCCAAATGGAATTGCAGCGCGCCGTCACCTGTTGAAAAAAATGGCACATGCGCCGCCCTTGGTCCATCCGGCGTAGTAAAGAATACCATGCCAAAGCCGATTTCGCGCACCAACGCCTCAATCATTTGCCGTTCATCGCCGGCCTCTAACTTAGGACGAAATGCAGGGTTGGGGTGCATTAATCCTGACGCTTTCCAAACGAAGTCGCGCCGCCCTTGGCTGCGCGCGTTGCTACGGGACGTTTTGCGCCTTTACCCCTTCCCTTTGCGGCGATTGCTTTTGATGTATCCTTTTTACTGTCGCTACGAGATTTCTTTACAGGTTCGCTTCCGCGTGACCGCCGTTCGCCCTTGCGTTCTTTACGCGCCGTTTTCGCGATGTTGGCCTTTAAGCGGATTTTACCCGCCAGCGTATCTTTTGCCTTGGGCGTTACCAGTGGCAACAAATCGCCCAGCCCCATGTCGAACCCCAAATCCTCAAAACTGTCGGCCATATGCGGCGGCAGGTTTGCGGTGACGTCCAACGCCTCGCCTTTTGGGTGGTCGATACGGATACGGCGCGCATGCAGGTGCATTTTGCGGCTAATTGTACCTGTTAGGAACGCATCTTTACCGCCATATTTGCCGTCGCCAATAATGGGGTGTCCTATCGCCGCCATATGCACACGCAGCTGATGGGTGCGCCCGGTATAGGGCTGCAGCTCAACCCAGCAACATGTGTTGCCTGCGCGTTCGATTATCCGGTACCGGCTTTTGGCGCTTTGGCCGTTTTCATGATCGACATGCATTTTCTCGCCGCCTGTGCCGGGCTGTTTCCCGATGGGCAGCTCAATCAAACCGTCCTCAATCGCAGGCACGCCCGCCACCAAGGCCCAGTATACCTTGCGCGCCGTACGCGAAGAGAATGCTTTCGAAAAATGCGCCGCGGCCCGCGCCGAACGGGCCAGCAGCAACACACCAGACGTGTCCTTGTCTAACCTGTGTACCAGCTTTGGCCGGCCATCAAGTTCATACCATAACGCATCAAGCAATCCATCGACATGCTCATGCGTTTTTGTTCCGCCCTGCGTGGCAAGTCCCGGCGGCTTGTTTATAACCAGCGCATCTTTGTCTTTATGGATCACCATCGCCAGCGCAAAATCATGCATATCATCCGTTAATTCGATACGCTTTTTAACGCGCGATGGACGGTTCTCACTTTCTGGATCCGCAGGCGGTACGCGAATGGCTTGCCCCACCTTTACCCGGTCACCCGGCGATGCGCGCTTGCCGTCCACACGAATTTGCCCGGTGCGTGCCCAGCGCGATACATCGTTAAAGCTGCTATCGGGCAAATGACGTTTGAACCAGCGGTCTAGCCGGATATCATCATCATCGGGCTCAACGGTAAATTCGCGAATACCCTGCGCGCCGGTTTGATTGTTCGATCCGCCGCGCGGTTTTGGTTCCAACGCTTTGGTCTTGGCCGGGCTGTTGGGCGTATGCGCTTTATTTGATATTTTGATTGAGGCTTTTATGGGCACTTTATTCGATACTTTAACTGGTACCTTACGTTTGACTGGCGGCTTGCTCATGTTAGCACCGCCTTGTGCGCGGCCATGCCGATAAATACGGCAATCATGCCAAGCAGCACCGACGACATCGCATAGCTTGTCGCCATCAAACCATTACCGCGCTGAACCATCTGCACCAGCTCTAAACTATATGCGCTAAAAGTTGTAAATCCTCCAAGCAGTCCCACGCCAAGCAGCAACCGTATAGGTTCCGCGCCTTCGCCGGTGCGCAAGATGTATGCCGCCAACACGCCCATCGCAAACCCGCCCAGTATATTCACCGCAAACGTTCCCCATGGCCAGCCGCCATGCCCCGCAGGCAACGCAAGCCCGGCCAGATAGCGCAATGCCGACCCCGCCGCACCGCCCAACATTACAAGAATAAGAGATTTCATCCGCCTGCCTTAGCTGCGCTTATCCGCAATTGAAAGCAGGGAGGTAGTGATTGAACCGGCGCTGGATGTGCTAGCATAGATATTCGGCACCGTAGAGCGTAACGAGATCGTGCTGCCCGATGCGTAACCACGCTGTCGGACGCAGCGTTGTCGTCATATAATAGGCGAACTCCGGCATAGCTCCAGATCACGTCTTTTGGCGAAATGGACTGCGTAAAATAATCATTCACCGCCGCGCACAAATAATCGGTTTCTTAAGGGGATATAGTAACAGGGCCATCATCCAGTGACCATTCGCCCTCGGTTGTGCCAATCAACGAGAATTCATCTTCATATGGCATCATAAATATCACGCGGCCTTCTGCGGCTTGGAAGATATAGCCGTGGTCGCCTTCATATAGCTACCGTATAACAATATCGCTGCCCTTGAACAAACGCAGCAATGCTTGATTTTACAAGCGGCCAAATTTACCTAATACCCGCTCCACCCATGGTCCCGCCGCATTCACAATCATTTTTGCCTGCACTTGCGTTGCTTCGCTTTTGTCTGTGCGTAGTGTCAAGGTCCAATGGTCTGCCTTGCGCTAAAAGCTTGCACGTTCTTTACGCGTTCATATGTCTGCACCGCGCGCTTTTGCATCGACTGCATTAAGCACAACCAGACGCGCATCATTGGCCAAGTGATCGTATAGAAAAAGTCCAATGCGTATAATCCAAGCAAACCGCCGTGGATCAATTTTGAACTGGCCGACGATGTGTGGCTGGTCAGATCATCCTTCTCGCACAAAATTACTTTTAGCCCGCGGCCAGCGGCATCGCGGGCAATGCCCACACCGTTAATCTCGCCGCCAATAACTAAGATATCATATATAATTTATGTTTCACTCTGATTGGCTTTTGATTAGCACATGATTGGCGTTGGAAAACGTTTAGATAAAGCAAATATTTTACAGGAGAGTAACCGTGTGACCCAATATATCCTAGTCATAGACGAAGGTACAACATCCACGCGGGCAATGTTATTTGGAACAGGCGGTACGCCGCATGGCAGCGCGCAAGAAGAACTTACGCAATATTATCCTGCCGCGGGATTGGCGGAACATGATGCCGAAGAGATTTGGACCAAGACGTTGTCATGCGCGCGGCAAATGGTGCAGCAAGCTGGCGGTGCAAACAGGATCATCGCCATCGGCATAACCAACCAGCGTGAGACAGTTGTATTTTGGGACCGCCGCACTGGCAAACCGCTTGCTCCGGCGATTGTATGGCAAGACCGGCGCAGTGCAGACATCTGCGCTGCGCTGAAATCAACAGGACACGAACAGACCGTACAATCGAAAACTGGATTGCTACTTGATCCCTATTTCAGCGGCAGTAAAATCGGATGGGCGCTGCAAAATTGGCCGCAACTGCGCGAAGCGGGCGACCATCTGGCAGTCGGCACAGTGGAAAGCTACCTTACTTTTCGCCTAACAGGTGGAGCACATATTAGCGATGCGACCAATGCATCACGCACCGCATTGATGGATATCGATCGCGGCCAGTGGGACCATGATCTGCTCGAAATGTTCAGTGTTACGCCCGGTATCCTTCCTGAAATCACCGACTGTGCAGGATCTATTGCGGTTACCCTGCCGGACCATTTCGGCGGCGCAATTCCCATTACTGGCATGGCAGGCGATCAACAAGCCGCCACGATCGGCCAAGCCTGCCTATCACCCGGTCAGACCAAAGCGACGTTTGGAACAGGCGCGTTTATCTTGACGCAAGCAGGCTCTACACGGCCGCACTCTTCGCATAAACTGCTATCTACCGTCGCATGGCAATTGGACGGGCAGCGACATTATGCGCTGGAAGGATCGGTGTTTGTTGCAGGCAGTTTGGTCAAATGGCTACGCGATGATCTGGGCCTAATTGGCTGCGCAGAGGATACCGAGGTACTGGCGCGCAGTGTATCCTGCAATGCAGGGGTGTACGTGGTCCCTGCCCTATCGGGCATCGGCGCGCCCTATTGGCGGCCCAGCGCGCGCGGCAGCATCAGCGGCCTAAGCTTTGCCGCCACAAAAGCGCATGTTGCCCGTGCAGCATTAGAGGCAATGGCGCATCAAGCATACGACCTGAAAACCGCCTTTGCCGCCGATGGCGCCGATTGGGCGGAACTGCGTATTGATGGCGGCATGGTGGCAAACGATTGGATGGCGCAGGATCTTGCAGATATGCTAGACTTGCCTGTTGAACGCCCGGCCTTTACCGAAACAACAGCGCTTGGTGCCGCGATGTTGGCGGCGGTGGGCGCAGGGATTTACCGAACCCTAAACGAAGCGGCAATCATGCGCGGGCCAGTGCAAACTTTTACTCCCAGAATTGCCTCTGATCTACGCAGCGACCGGTTAAATGGATGGGCAGATGCCGTACGCCGTGTGTTGGATTAAGGCTTGTTCAATTGCGAAAACTAATTCAGTAATGCGATACTGGTTGGGGAGGATCATTTATGTTTCAGCAAGGAAGTTCTGCATTACAGGTTGGGATATTCTTTGCTTTAACCGGATTAATCGCTTTACTGACCTACCTTAAGGTACACGGCAAAAGTGCGGGCAAAGATAGCAATACAAAAGAAGTGTTTCTTGCAGGCGGCGGATTATCATGGCTGTTTGTTGCAGGCGCAATCACGCTAACGAACCTCTCAACAGAGCAGCTTGTGGGAATGAATGGCAACCAGATGCTGCTGCTGGCGTGGTGGGAGATTTGCGGGTTTTTTGGCTTGATGATCCTCGCTTTTGTTTTTGTACCTATTTATTATCGCA
>JAYWFI010000188.1:0-3956 GCA_043778865.1 Sphingomonadales bacterium | reverse complement strand
TCATAAATTCTACCTGCCGTACTGCAAAGCCCGTCACCATCCCCTGCGGCGTATCCACCTCAACCGTCATCCGGTACCGAAACGACGAAGGACCAAACGCATTGCACCCCGAAAGCAGCGCCGTAACACCGCCCATCACAATCGCCCCAAATGTACGCTGTCCCATCATGCTGCCCCCAAATCCTTCGTACTACACGTAAGCCGTTGCCCTAATTATCACTCTATTACATATACCTCGCGCTCGCTCAAGCAGCAAATCCTATGCAATATGCCTGCCGCGCTAAACAACTCGGATGTTGCGTCGCATAGGCGTTTTTAGCGTAGGGCGTTGACATAAATGACATAGGTATTAAAGACGATCAATACGGTTATCGTATGAAGAATTAAGGACTATTTAATGGCGAGCAAGACCAAGGGCGCAGACAAAACGAGCGCGCAGAAGGCGCACAAAGCAAATGGCAACGGCGCGGTGACAAATGCGGCTGCAAATACTGTCGTTGCCGATGCACCCGCCGCCGCTAACCTTGCGCAAATGGACCCCGAAATCGCGGCCAAAATTGCCGCCGTACGCAGCCATGTGCGCGAAGGTTTTGGCAAGGTTGCGATGGCAATGATGATGTTGCCGCGGTACCGCAATCAAACGCTTGGCGACCTGCAGCATTTGTTGCTTGAACCGCTTATCCGCGACCGGATTGCGATTGCTTATCCCGGCAATGCCGAAAAAAATGCCTTAAGTGATATTACCGGAGTGGCGATTTGGGCCAGCGTTTCCGAAGAAGCCGATGGGCGCATCCGCGAACAAATTCGCGCCGGTGTTTTCCCTTTACGATTAAAGGCCGAAGATTGGACATCGGGCGATATCAATTGGTTACTTGATGTTATCGCGCCAGACCAAAAAACCGCCGCAAGTGTCATTGCCAATTTCAAACAGGTTGTAAAAGAGGGCGGTTTGCGCCTGCATCCTGTAATCACAAAGCTAGTTGATGAAGAGACCCTGAAGAAAATGGGCGCTGAAAAAATTGGAACACCGGATACAAAAGCGGCATGAGCTAAATAGTGTAATTTGCGTACTTAGCGGGAGCAATAATTGTAATTGCACCCGCCAGTACACCCGAAGGTTAATTTTCTGCCCATAAACGCAACAGACCTGATAGGGTTTTGCCGAGATTTTCAAATTCCGTTGAATTGCCTTGCTTGCTAAGCATAGATTTGCGAACCGTGGCTATATCATACAATATCTGACGGTGGCGCGGATCACGAACCACGCTTTGTACCCAGCCCACAATGGCAAGTCTTCTGCCTGTGCGAACCGGCGTAACGCGGTGCAGGTGGCACGCGGGATAGACAATCATTGATCCTGCGCAAAGCTTGTAAGCCTGATTATTGCCTTCGCATTCTATTTCCAATTCGCCGCCCTCATACGTGTTTGGCTCATCCAAAAACAGCGTGAATGCAAGATCGGTTCTAAGGGCCCCTGAATGCATCAATGGGTTATCCATATGCCACCCATATTCCATGCCCGTTTGGTAACTAGAAAGCATCAAATCGGAAATACGCAATGGTGCCGCAATCAGATTGAACTGATCGTTACGTCTAATGCTTCGCTGTATAAGCATATGCGCAGAAGACTTTTGAAAATCCAGAGCTTGCTGATTATTCTTAACAGTTTTGGCCGTTCCCTGAGCAGTAAGGGCGCCGTCTGCGAATTTCAGTTTGGCCGCTTCATCATGAACGGCTTTCAGCTCTTCGGGATTTAAGACGCTGTCTATTACATGCAGCATCGCTACCTCTCCCGCCCGGCTTCATCCATGGTCTGCGCAATGGGGCTTAGGAGGTAATCGATGATCCGCCGTTCGCCGGTTTTGATCTCGGCCTGTGCGGCAAGGCCGGGGCCGATGATTTGGTCTTTGCCGTTTATGCGGATGCTGCGTTGGTTCAGGCGGATGCGGGCGGCGTAAACTAATCCCTGTTGTGGTTGCGCGCGGCCTTGATTGTCACGCTGCTGTTGCTGGCTTGGCTGGCTCATGTCGATAGCATCACGGCTGATGCTTTCCACTACGCCGGGGATGATGCCGTAATCGGTGAAGTTGAATGCCTCCAGCTTGACCCGCACCGTTTGGCCCTCACGGATGAACCCGATGTCTTTGTTCATGATGTTGGCCTCGACCACAACAGCGGCGTCATCGGGCACGATAATCATCAACGCCTGCGCCGGTTGCACCACCCCGCCCACTGTTGCGATCACAAGCTGCTGCACCGTGCCAGATACCGGGGCGCGCAGTTGCTGGAACTCGGCGCGGCGGGCCGATTTAGTCACCTCTTCGCGGGACAGCCCGGTTTTCTCCTGCGCTTCGGAAAGCTGCGTTACCGCATTCTTGCCAAAGCTGCCTTTCAGCCGCATCAGCTGCGCATCGATATTGGCCATGGCGGCGCGCGCCTTGGAGGCATTAGCCTGCTGAATCGCGATATTCTGGATATGCTCGACCTTTTGCTGTTCGTATTCCAGCAAGCGGATTTTGGAGAAATAGCCTT
This sequence comes from Sphingomonadales bacterium, assembly GCA_043778865.1. GTDB lineage: Bacteria > Pseudomonadota > Alphaproteobacteria > Sphingomonadales > Sphingomonadaceae > Sphingorhabdus_B. The sequence continues at coordinate 1,424 of JAYWFI010000188.1, read as the reverse complement.
TCTCGGTCAGCTCTTGGCGCGCGGCCAGTTGCTGTTCAATCAGCGGCAGGGTTTGTTGTAGCTTGTCGATCTCGGCCTGCGCGCCTGTCAGTTCTGCGCCGCGTTCAGCGCGCTGTTGGCGCAAGCTCGCCCGCTCGCCTTCATATTCGGCAATCGAAGTGCGCACGAAGTTATCTTGGATCGATGCCACTTCATTTGGCGTTCCGGCAGGCACCATGAACCTGTCATTGCCGCCTTGCACATGACGCAGCAAAGCGCGGTTGCGCGCAGCGGTGACCTCTGCGGTTTGCAGGCCCTGACTTGCCTGCGCGGCATCTGCGCCCGCCAGCGTAGGATCAAGCTCGACCAGCAGCTGCCCAGCCTCGACATGCTGCCCGTTCTTGACATGGATTTTGCGGACATAGCCAATTTCAATAGGCTGAATAATCTTGACGTTACCCGATGGAATCACCTTGCCGCTGGCGGTCGCAACCACATCGACTTTGCCAATAAACGACCAGATCAGCGTGATCGCAAACAACCCGCATACCGATAGCAGGAGCCAGCGCAGGCCGGGGCTGGGCGGCTTTTCCATAATCTCTAACGCAGCGGGCAGGAACTCATGGTCCGATGTCGGCTTGGCGCTGGCTTGGCGCGCGGATTGCTGTTTCCAGCTTTCCTTAAGCACCGCCCAGTGGTTCGCGAGGTTTGGGAAGACGCGTTCGATCATGACAAAGTGCTCACACCTTGATCCCCATCTGTTTGTTATACAACATCGCGTAACGCCCATTTGCCGCAAGCAGCTGATCATGTGTGCCCGCCTCGGTTACTTCACCGCCCTCCACCGTAATGATCCGGTCGCATTGGCGCACAGCCGACAAGCGGTGCGCGATGATAATCACCGTGCGGCCTTGCGCGATGCTGGCCAGATTGTCTTGAATAATCTCTTCGCTTTCGGCGTCTAATGCGGATGTTGCCTCATCAAGGATCAGGATACGCGGATCGTTAATCAGCGCGCGGGCTATCGCCATACGTTGCCGTTGCCCGCCCGATAAGTTGCCGCCGCGTTCATCAATCACGGTGTCATAACCATGGCTAAGTTCCAGTATGAACTCGTGCGCGCCGGCCAGCTGCGCCGCGGCCATCACCGCCTCCATCGGCCGTGTTGGATCACCCAGCGCGATATTCTCCCGCACGCTGCGGTTGAACAATATGTTTTCTTGCAGGACTACACCAATCTGACGGCGCAGCCACGGCGGATCAATAAGCGCGAGATCAACGCCGTCCACCACCACTCGGCCCTGCTCTGGAATATACAACCGCTGCACCAGTTTTGTTAGTGTCGATTTGCCCGATCCTGACGGCCCGACAATGCCCAGCATCTCGCCAGCACGCACATGCAGGCTCACGCCGCGCAGGGCCTCGGGCGCATCGGGGCGATAGCG
>JAYWFI010000187.1:0-3130 GCA_043778865.1 Sphingomonadales bacterium | reverse complement strand
CTTGCCACCGTGCGTTCGGCACAGCGGATCATCGTTATGGACAAAGGCAATATTGTTGAAGAGGGCACCCACACACAACTTAGCGCAGCAGGCGGATTATACGCGCGTCTGGCTAGCCTGCAGTTTGATGCATGATGCTTGCTTAGGATATAGTTTAATTTAGAACATGATAAATTAGGGTGTTATGACGCTAATTGGAATTGTCCAAATAAATACCGCAGCCCTTTGGCCAGCCGGTAGTTACCTAGCGCGAGATGCTTTTAATCTGAAACACTCCGCTCATCCGGAGGAGGGGCTGAGCTTGCCAAAGACCCGCCCCGAAGGACCTTGGGCCTTGCACTCCTTCGATACGCCATTTCGCCTAGCTCAGTGGGTTCTCAGGATCAGCGGTTGGTATATTCGGCATGGCGCTCTGGCAGACAAGCGCTCATCGGCACGCTCAGCATTATGCTGTTTGTATTCTCTCACGATACTTGGTCTCATGATGCTCGTAATAAGCAGTATTACGTTTGGCTTAGTGAATATCCAAAATCGGCAATCCCAAATTAGCCATACTGCAAAAAAGGGCGACCCGCAGGCCGCCCATTATATTTCTTGGTCGGATCGTTTATTTACCGTTGCCCGAAATTGGCGATTTGCCAAATACGCGGTATTGTTCATTCCCAACAAAACCAAATTTAGTTACGCCGCTGCCTTTAACCTTAGCCAATGCGCGATCTACAGTATCATAGTTTGCGTTTGGTGCGGGTTGAAACTGCAATTCAGGTTCCGGCTTCATCGATTTTGTCTGGATCAGGAATTGCTCCATCTGTTCAAGCGAAACCGGCGTACCATTCCATTGCACTTCGTTGGTGGGCAAGATCAGAATCTTGTTAATCACCGGATCTGGGCGCACTGTGTCATCTGGTGGAGTGGCCATGGGCAAATCAATATTCACCGTGTGTGTTATCGGTGGCACCGTAATAATAAACATGATGAGCAAAACGAGCAGAACGTCGATCAACGGCGTTGTGTTCATTTCCATCATCGGCGAGCCATCGTCTTTTCCGCCACTCATAGCCATAATTATATACTCCTAAGAATGCGGTTAAATAGCCGAAGCGGAAAGATCGATAGGCGACGAAATGAACCCAACCTTGGGATATCCCGCCATTTGCATCGAATATATTGCACCACCAATACAGCGCCATGGTGTATTTACATCACCGCGAACATGCGCCTCTGGTAAATCTTCGATTTGTACCAAACCGGCTTTGATCGCTGCTTCTCCGCCAAGTTCTTCAACCTGCTTTTTCAAGTGCTTTACAGCATCGTCCACAAGCTGCGTTGAGTCGACAGGACGTATTCCCCAGTAAACGCGGCACTCACCGCTTGAGGTTGCGCCTTCATATCCTGCTTCACCAGGATTACGCCCGCTACTGTCCGTTGTTGTAACAGCCAACAAAACATTTTCTGCCTTTGCCGCTGTTGGTTCAAACGGCACTATGGGAAGTTCCATTTTCACTGTTTGGATCACAACGGGAATGGCGATAAGGAAAATGATGAGTAGCACCAACATAACGTCCACTAGCGGCGTGGTATTAATGTCAGATAATGGAGTATCGGCGCCGCCGCCTCCTGTACTGATTGCCATTGGCTAATCCTCTCTAACTAAATTTATTCTGCGCTGACATTGCGCACAGCGCTGCGGAGCCATAATTAAATGGCTCCGCTAGTTACACGTTATTTTTTTACTGGTGCGGTCGTTGCGGCGACAGGGCGTGCGGCGGCAGGCGCCGCGGCAAGCGATGGTTTCACTTTACCATCTGATGAAATGTAGCCGAGTACATCGTTAGAAAACGCAGCAAGATTTCGGGCAATCGATTTGTTGCGTGCTTGCAACCAATTGTAAGCAAACACAGCAGGAACCGCCACTATCAAGCCGATAGCTGTCATAATAAGCGCTTCACCAACAGGTCCAGCGACCGCATCAAGCGATGCTTGGCCAGCAATGCCGATCTTAATCAGCGCGCGGTAAATACCGATAACCGTACCAAGCAAACCCACAAACGGCGATGTTGCTCCAACGGTGGCAAGGAAAGACAGTCCGCCATTAAGTTTGTTGTTAATCGATTCTTCTGAGCGGGTCATCGCGCCGTGTAGCCAATCATGCGCTTCAACGGGATCAGTTAGCATGCCATGCTGTTGTTGCGCGCTAACACCGTCGTCAACGAGCTGGCGATATGCACTGTTCTTCTCAAGCTTCGCTGCACCTTCTTGTAGTGTGCCTGCACGCCAAAAATTCGCACGTACCTGTTGCTGCTGCTTCATAACTTTGTTTTGCTCAAGCAATTTTGTGAACAAAATGTAAAATGAACCCACCGACATAATCGCAAGAACAGCAGCGATAGTCCACGTAACCATACCGCCCTCAACGATTGCTTCGTATGGGCCAAAACTCTTTTTGGGTGCTGCAGCAGCAGCTTGTAATAAAAGTGCAAACGACATTTAACTTTCCTCTCAATACTTATATTATACGCAAGCCCGGCATACTCTCCCCGCGCCTATTAATTTGATCTAATCTTTTGGTATTTGCCAACGAACATTGTTTGAATAGCTGCTTTCTACAGGCGTACCGTTTTGCATCGCTGGCGTGAATTTAGCGCGCCTCGATACATTCTTACACGTCGCATCATCGAGCCCAGGAAAACCGCTAGATCGCGTAATGGAGCAACTTGTTACGCGGCCGTCCGTACCCACTGTTACGCGAAAACCAGCTGTGCCTTGATTTTCTTGCTGCAAATCACGTGATGGATAATCATTTGTGGTTGCCCAGCTGCCAGGATTTCCCTTTGGTTTTACACCCGATGTGACACCCGCAGGCGGCGGAGGCGGAGGCGGGGGCGGAGGAGGCGCAGCCGGTGCTGGCGGAGAAGGTCGCGGACTCAACGGAGCTGCTACCGGCGGAATTGGCACAGCTGGAACCGCGTTAGCCCTTGGAGGTGTCTGTACCATAGGCGGTGGAACTACAACAGGTGGTTCAATCTGTTTGTCAGGCTCAGGTGGAGGTGGCTCCTCTTCTGGCGGCTTTTCTTCTTTCACATCTACAACATTTAATCTTTCTTTCACTTTATTAACAGCCTCAAACGCG
>JAYWFI010000186.1:0-17906 GCA_043778865.1 Sphingomonadales bacterium | reverse complement strand
CATGCCCATTATCGAAAGTATCATCGCCCCATTAGCAAGCCTGATTGACAAGATCATTCCCGATCCCCGCGCCCGCGACGTTGCAAAATTAGAGCTTTTGAAACTTCAAGGCACTCAGGACATGCAAGCGTTGGAAGCACAATTGGCCGCCATCATTGCCGAAGCTAAATCAGCAGACCCATGGACCAGCCGTGCTAGGCCAAGTTTTCTTTATGTTATGTATGCCATTATACTTTGGGCTATTCCGATGGGCTTGATTGCCGCCGTACAGCCCCACATAGCAGACGGAATATCAAAGGGAATGAATGGATACTTAGCAGGAATTCCCGATGCTTTGTGGGGATTATTTGGCACTGGCTATCTTGGTTATACCGCCGCAAGACAATGGGGAAAGATAAAAGGTAGCGATAAATAGCTATATTTAATCATTATTCGAGAGTGTGATGACATTAGGCTGAACCAGACCGTAGCCCTGAGCCTGCCGGTGAGCGCTTGTAAACATAGACACCCCCAAGCAAGCTAAGGGCTACGGTGTTTTCTAAGACGACTCCGTCATATCAGTCATAAGTCCTCATGTTCTGGATTTATTATGCAATCTGTCGTAGCTACGTAGTCTTGTATCATTGCCCGTGTGTTGGTATATTTCCATCTTCCACTTATGGATACAGAGGAAAGCAAATGAAAAAGATTTCAAAAATGGTTGTCGCAGCTGCTGCACTCATTCTAGTAGCTCCGCTTGCTGCATGCGGCGGTGCCGGTGAAAAAGCTGCTGAAAAAACGGCCGAAGCTGCAGGCGCAGTTGGCGATGCTGCAAGTGCAGGCGCTGAAGATGCTATGAACACCGCTGAAAAAGCTGCGGACGCCACAACAACAGCCGCAGGCGATGCCGCCTCAGCCACCAAAGAGGCAGCGGCCAAAACTGCAGATAAAGCGGCCGTAGTTGCAGGCGATATGAAAGAAGGTGCCAAAGATATGGCCGCTGATGCAAAAGCGGGCGCCAAAGATGTGGCTGCTGATGTGAAAGCTGGCGTGAATGATGCCGCCGGTAAAGTTAAAGAAGCAACAAAGTAATTGACCAAAACAAATTAAAAAACCCGCTGTGCCATGTGCATAAGCGGGTTTTTTTGCCTAAAATAGGTCTGCAAACGTAAAAGTTATTAGCAATATGGTGAAGTGGTGCGCCCGGCGGGATTCGAACCCACGGCCCCCAGATTAGGAATCTGATGCTCTATCCGGCTGAGCTACGGGCGCTGATTTGTATTCCCATTATAGATGCGATAGCGGCGCGCGATCACGCCGTCAATTTTTTGACTCCGGCGGAATAAAGGGCAATGGCAAGGCAGCTATATTTATGCCTTCTTCGGCCAAATCTTCGGCTTCTTTTAAGCTGGCTTCGCCGTGAATTTGCCGTGCCTGTGTTTCGCCGTAGTGTATAGCGCGGGCTTCGTCGGCAAACTTGCGGCCGACCCATTGTGAATTTTCCAAAATCTCGGCTTGCACACTGGCCATTTTCTCAATCAGCTGCGCCATAGCCGCCGGAATTTCCGCATTTGCAACATTGGGTGTATCAGAAACGGGTACAGGTAACGCCGCGCATCCAGGCGTCACCGCATTGTCTTGAACAGCTTGCGGTAAGGAGACTTCAGACGCCGCAGGCTGCATAGAAGTCACGCGCGGCGCTTGGTTGCTTTTTCGTCCAACGAATGGCGCGCTCAAAGCTTTTGTAACCAGTCCATCGCCGCACACTGGGCAACATATCTGGCCTGCTTCAAGTTGCACATTATAGGCATCGGATGAGGCAAACCAGCCTTCGAATATATGCGCCGATGAACAGCGCAGATCGTATGTAATCATAACCGCATCAAGGCTTCAACTGCGCAAGCAACGCATCAAGCTTTTCGGCGTTATCCAGCGCATGCAAATCATCGCACCCGCCCACATAAGTAGTGCCAATAAAAATTTGCGGCACCGTTTTAGCGCCCGGCGCGCGCGCGATCATCTCGTCTTTCTTTGCACCGCCCATCGTAATATCAATTTCGGTAAATGTAGCCCCTTTTGCCGACAGCAATTGTTTGGCACGACTGCAATAAGGACAGCCAAATTTGGTATATATATCTATCGTTTTGCTCATGATTTGCAGATGGGGCGTAGCGTTAGTGCTGTCAAGCGTCCGCTCAATATGAATCGAGCAAATAACCATCAAGTCCGTAACTATTATTCTCAGCCGCTTCGCCGCGCAGTACTCTTGCCCAGCAGAACAGTTGTATCCAGCCGACACCGCCGCGTTTTAATTGCGCGATGCATGCATCGCTTGTTGCGCCGCTGGTTAAAACATCATCGATCAATATGATGCGCGCGCCTTTAATCTGATTTTTCCGCTTGGGATTTAACGTGAACACTTTGCCTACCGTTTTGCGCCGCTGCTTACCCGACATCCCGCGAAGCAGCGGCGTACGCACCTTACGGATTAGCAAATCGGGCACGTAGCGAAAGCTGCCTTCTTTTAAGCTGGCTTGCCGTACTAATGCCTGAGCGATTAATGCCGACTGGTTATACCCGCGCGACCACAGCCGCGTCCAATGTAGCGGAACAGGTGCAATTAAGATAACGCCCTCAGCCACTGGTAAGTGGCGCGACATATGCGAAGCGATTAACGCGGCAAGCCCAATTTTGCCGCCATGCTTTAACTTTAATACAATTTGCCGCGATACGTCATCATATGCTGTAACTGCGCGAATGCCATCGTGGCGCGGCGGCGTACCAATGCAAATTGCGCATTGTATATCATCAGTGCTGCCAGCTGGCATCGGCAAAGCGCAGCTACTGCACCATGGCGGTCCCAAAAAACTTAGTTGCTGCCAACATGTCGCACAAAAATCACCCTGCCCTTGCAAGATAGCGCCGCACGGCGGGCACCGTTTGGGCAGGACAAAATCAATCGCGGCCGTCATAATATTAGTAAATTTTTGCACAGCCCCACTTGTTCCTGAAAGCAAGGAGCGGCACAAGCGCATAAATGAGCGCAAACGATATCCCTGAAATATTTAACCCACGCCGCCGCCGTGCCATGCTGGACCGCGCGGCAAACCTGCGCAGTACAGATGCGTTTTTGTGGCAGCATATGGCAGATGCTCTTACCGAACAGCTCGCCGTAGTTTCACGGCAATTTGAACGCGTATTGTTTATTGGTCCTATCGGCCATTGGGCAAAGCATATCTTGGGAAACCAAACATCCGAAGTTCAATACGCGCCATTATGCCCAACCGATGCCGCCATTATGCAATGCGCCGTAGTGTGCGAAGACACGTTACTTTATTTACCGGGCAGCTTTGACCTTATTATATCTGCAGGAACGTTGGATAGTGTGAATGACCTGCCCGGCGCTTTGATTCAAATACGCCGTATGTTGGTTCCAGATGGATTGTTTCTTTCGGTACTATTTGGTGCAGGTTCGCTTGCGGCACTACGTTCCGTATTGATGCAAGCCGACGGCGATAGGGCTATGCCGCATATTCATCCGCAGATTGAGCTTCGCAGTGCTGCTGATTTACTGAGCCGTACGGGCTTTGCCTTACCTGTGGCTGATGCCGATACTTTGCATGTTCGTTACCGCGATTGGCGCACATTAGTGCGCGATATACGAGCTTGCGGAACAGGCAACGCGCTTGCCGGTATACGTCCATTCCCCGGTAAGGAATGGATCCGCAATATTGACAGCGCGTGGGCGCAGGCAAGATCAGAGGATGGCAAAGTTTCAGAGCAGTTTGTATTCCTAAACCTTAGCGCATGGAGTCCATCACCTGCGCAACCCAAACCAGCGGCACGCGGTAGCGGCACAGTTTCATTGACCAACGCATTAATAACTAAGCTGGATTAAAGGGCATTATATAGTGGAATACACAAAGAAGCGGCTGTTAAACCAGTTTTTCCAATATCCCAATAAATGGCGCATCCGCAGGCGGCATAGCAAGACGCCGCATATCGTTTAAAGTGGTCCATGCCATTTCTGGTGCTTCGGTGGCGATTGGCACACCTTGCCATTTGCGGCAAATATAAAGCAGCAGCAATAAATGGTTGCTATCCGTATCCTGTACTTTGACTGAGGCTTGGCTTGCAAAGGTTATCGGAATCAAATCAGCTGCTTCAACTTTAATGCAAAGTTCTTCGCGTAATTCCCTAATTAATGCTGATTCGGGCGTTTCGCCGTGTTCGACCTTACCTCCCGGGAATTCCCAAAGCCCTGCCATGCTGCGGCCCTCGGGTCGTTTTTGCAGCAGTATTTCGCCCCTCTCATTGGTTAACGCTGCGGCAACCACAAATAACATGTCGGGTTTCTTTCCAATTCGTGCCGCCATGGCAAGGTTTTGTTAACACTTTTGTGAGAATTAGATGGAGTTCGCAACGGGAAATATCGGGCTAAGACATGTGGGACCAAATACAAAACATGATTTCAGACGAATCTGGGGCAACAGCAATAGAGTATGGAATAATCGCCGCTTTGATATGTGTGGCGCTTATAGGTGTATTAGTACAGTTTGGAAATAGCAGCACTAAGCTTTACAATACTATTTCCAATAAAATGTCAAATGCAATGAACTAGTGGTTAATGATAGCTAGAGTATAAAATATGAAATCATTTTTGCAAATTATGGATAATGAAGATGGTGCAACTGCCATCGAATATGGCTTGATAGCTGCATTAATTGCCGTAGCACTGATTACAGTACTTGGCTCAATGAGTGGAAGTCTTAAAAACACCTTCAACAAGGTGGGCAATAAATTAAATAATGCAAATAATGCTGTAAACTAATTTATATTATGATTACAAGATCAGAATTATAAATTAACACTTTTTAAATAATTACGAATTACTTTAATGTAGTGTGCATAGTATCACATGGGTGTATCAAATTGAACAGGAGACTTAAAATGAAATTATTTTCACAAGTTATGAAGAACGAAGATGGCGCAACTGCAATTGAATACGGCTTGATCGCTGCACTTATCGCAGTAGCCTTGATTACAGTACTTGGCTCGATGAGCAGCAGCCTGCAAAATACATTTAATAAAGTTGGTAACAAATTAAATAATGCAAATAATGCTGCCAACTAAGTACTAAATTAGCCGCAAAGCTAGAAGTATATATTACATGGAGCGGTGGCATTGTCACCGCTCCTTTTGCGTCAAAGCATTTACAATGCTAATTTTTATTTTTTTTAACGTGATGCGAATTGTGAGCATCATTTAAACGAATAAAATCATACGATCACAGAGAGATAAATTGAATGATCCAATTCATCTTAAATCGCATCATGCTCTAGTAAGTCACAACCTTTACCCTGCGCCCGGGTTGCAGCTGCGCGTTACTTTGTAATCCGTTAAGCGCGAGAAAGCGTTCGGTTTGCAGATTGGTATATGCCATTTTTGATGCGATCGATGATATGGTATCGCTCTTACCTACCTTAACAATACGCAACTTGCGCGGTTTGATTGCCGCGGCTTCGGATTGTGACATCTTTCGTACGCTTTGAAACATACTTGCAAATGGATCGGTATTTGCAGGCGTTATTGCGGCAAAATGATAGGCCTGCGTTCCTGAAAATTCATATGCGTAAATTGTGATCATATTTTGCGCGCCGTTTTGTCCAGCAACTGCGGCTGTAGCGTAAAATACCGGAAGACCGTTCACAGCCGATTGGCGCACTTCGCCGTAATTGACCTGCTGCTGTCCCGCGACTGCCTTAAAAGCCGCATCAATATAGGCTTGCTTGTTGCCACTATATGCCGCGGTTGTGAACAATGCCTTGCCGCCGTTGCCGTTTACCACCACTGCTTGCGCTGAATTTTGCATGCCGTAACCTGCTGGCACTGCAAATTTAAGCCGCAGGTCCGGATGCAGAAACTCTTGCCCTTCAATCACGCCCTGCGCTGGATCATCACCGTATAACATCCCGTCAATAACATCGAATAGCTTGTCTTGTTTGCGCACATTGCTTGCGGGATATTGTTTCGCACCTGCGGCGGCACGTACCACACGCTTTGCGGGATCCGGATGCGTGCTGGCCCATTCAGGAACCGAGCGCGCATCTTGCCCTGCGGCCCGTGCATCAAGCGTCGTTTGCATGGCAAGCGAGTTGAGCATATCGGACAATGCCAGCGGGTCATATCCTGCCTTGCTAAGATACTGAATGCCCAAATCATCTGCTTCTTCTTCTTGTGCACGCGAATATTTAAGCGTGAACACCTGCGCCAAGGTCCCTGAATATTTTTGCGCTAGCCCGCCGATTGCCCCAAGTATGCCGCCATTATCGCCAATTGCCCCGCCAATAACTTGGCCCAACACGCCCAGTATCGACGCGCGGCCCGCCGCTTTCTCTCGCTTTTTGCTATGCCGCGCGGCAACATGACCAACCTCGTGACCTAGCACGCCGGCCATTTCGGCTTCGCTATTGCATAATGCCGTAAGTTGGCGTGTGATATAAATATAACCGCCGGGTATCGCAAAAGCATTGTTAACCGGCGAGTTTAGAAAGCTAACCGTAAAATCACCTTCTGCATTGCTAAGGCCAGATTGCACGGCGATATTCTTGCCCACACCAACAACATATGCGGTCTGCGGGCTTTGATATACGCCGCCAAATTCGTTGAGTATCTCGGGATGCGCCTTTGCGCCTTCTTGCTTTTCTTTTGCCGAAATTGAGGATGGAACCGACGCACCGATACTTTTTTGCGCGCTAACCGCATTGCCAAACATCGCTGCTAATGCAGTTCCTGTGAGTATGATTGATCTGAATTTCGTCATCACGCGACTCCTCTATTTGCTCTAAGTTAATGCATATTAACCACAATAGCCAAATGCGCAAATACCGAACACATAAAAGAAGAACGCGCCTATATCGTACCCATGGCAAGGAACTTTGCGTGCCGCTGTCCGCGCAATTGCTTGGCCGTCAATGGCGCAAGTGCGTCAAGTTCTTCACCGATCGCTCTACCTAAATTAGCGCAAGCCAGCGCAGGATCACGGTGCGCACCGCCCGCAGGCTCTGGAATAATTCGGTCAATAATGCCAAGCGTTTTCAAATCTTGCGCTGTCATTTTCATCGCTTGCGCTGCGTCTGCCGCCTTGTCACTGGTCCGCCATAAAATCGATGCGCAGCCCTCTGGCGAAATCACAGAGTAGACTGCGTTTTGGAACATAAGCACGCGTTCTGCTGCTGCAAGTGCAACTGCCCCGCCTGAGCCGCCCTCCCCCACTATGCAGGCAATCATTGGCACGCCAAGCGTCAGGCATCTTTCGGTGGATCGCGCAATCGCTTCGGCTTGGCCGCGCTCTTCGGCCTGAACACCTGGAAATGCGCCTGACGTATCAACCAGCGTTACAACAGGCAGGCCAAACCGGTCGGCAAGATCCATCAAGCGTATAGCCTTGCGGTATCCTTCGGGTTTTCCCATGCCAAAATTATGATGCAGACGCGTGGTAGTATCATCCCCTTTTTCATGGCCGATAAGCATGATCCGCCTGCCCCCGATACGGGCCAATCCGCCGATGATTGCTTGATCATCGCCAAAAGCACGGTCGCCTGATAGGATGGTGAAATCCTCAAAGATGGCTGCAACAAAATCCTTAAAATGCGGCCGTTCAGGATGACGGGCAACTTGTGTTTTCTGCCAAGGAGAAAGCTTTGCATAAGTGTCTGACAAAAGCCGATCCGATTTTACACGCAGCTTGGCAATTTCTGCGCCGACATCAATTGCGCCCTCGTCTGCGGTTTCTTGCAACTCCAAGATACGCGCCTCAAGCGCCGCCACAGGTTTCTCAAATTCCAAATATGTCATCATGGTGGCGGGTTATCGCGTCCATGCGCCCCGGTCAACGCGGCAATTTAAGCGAGGCCAGTGGATGACGCTTATTCACAAGTTCTATCAACCTGCTACTATCCACATGCGTATAGATTTGCGTAGTTGCAATGTCGGCATGGCCCAGCATCGCTTGTAATGCGCGCAGGTTTGCGCCGCCCGCAAGCAAGTGTGTGGCAAACGCATGGCGTAGAACGTGCGGGCTGACTTTTGCAGGATCAAGCCCAGCTTCGGCGGCAAGCTCGCGGATAATTTGAAATAGCCGCACGCGAGTTATGTGCGCAGTTTTGGACGGAAATAGATACTTCGATTCTCGCGGTACAAACACATGCCATTTGGCAACCGCCTTGCGCGCACGGTCCGATATCGGAACCAAACGTTCTTTGGCACCTTTGCCGGTTAATATTATAAACGGCTTATCGGCAACTACTGCAGTTCGCGGCAATGCGGCAAGCTCAGTTGCGCGCAAACCTGAACCATATAGCATTTCAACCAAAGCAGACAGACGGTAATCCGAAGGCTTCGGCTTTGCAGCGGTAATGCGCGCCTCAATCGCTGCAAACAAACTTTCAACCTCTGACTGCGACAATATTTTGGGTAGGCCGCGCATCTGCATAGGTTTGGGCAGAGCCATCGCGGGATTATCAGCGCGCAGGCCCTCTTCTTCGAGAAAACCAAAGAACCGCCGTAATGCAGAGGATTTACGGGCAACAGATGCATTGGATAAATCGGCCCAGCCCGCAGATAGCCTGCCCAAATCATCCAGCGACGCGCCGCTAAGTTTTCCGTCAAGCCATTTGGATGCAAACATTAAATCGCTGCGATAGGCGCTTAATGTGTTTGCCGCGCTGCCACGTTCAGCGGCCAGCATTTCCAAAAATCGTTCGATTAAATTATAATCGTGCGTATTCAATATGTTGGCTTTAGATATCAGCCGAACGTGACCGCTTCTGCTGCGATCATACGTGCTTCTGCCTCAAGCCCAACAAGCCGCAACGAACGTGTAATGTGATACAAATGCTCGGCGGGAATTTTGGTCCAATTGCTGCCCTGCAAACCTGCAGCCGCTAGCAACACAACGGTGCCAGATTGGCCGCGCTCGGCCGCCGAAGTAATTGCTTGGCTCCACCGGCTATTATTGGCAGCATTCACACCAACTTTTTTAATAAAATCTTGCTGCGCTTGCGCATCAACGCGGTCTAACCCGGCAAGTCCAGCCACCAAAAGCCCAGATTTATGGGCGCTAACGCTGTTATCATTGCCGTAAAAATCATCTAGTTGATTATAAGAAATTTTACCCTGCATACCAGGCGCGCCTACCGCCAATATTCCCCAGCCCAGCGATCCAGTAGACACAACATCTATCCACCGCGCCGCAGGAATATCAAAACCCGCCGTCATCATAGAGGCAATCAAACGATCGCTTTGTGCGGAATGATCCGCCGATGGTTTTATCAAGGTCGCGGCACGTGCAGTAAGCACCATCATTGCGTGCAGGCCACTCTCTTTACCACCTTTTTCCCACAAAGCCGACATAGCTGCAACTTTTGCTGTGTTGTCACTGCCTGTGTACGCAGCGCCAAGTTGTTCGGCTAATTCTTTGTTGGCAGGGCTCACATCCTCATCATCAATTGCACGCGCGTAAATATCTACGAGCGCTTTGTTTGATAGCACGCCAAGCGAGGCAGCGCCTGTTGCCGCGGCCATACGCGTGTTAATATTGATCATCGGCAATTGCGCCATCCAACCGTTCAAATGTCGTCCAGACAGTGCAAGCAGGTTCGAAGGCGGCGTTATACCGGTGGCATAGGAAAGCCCAAACCGCCAGCCGTTGAACCCATCCACTTTATCCCATTCAATCTTAACTGAACGGCCGCCATTTGTGCCGGAACCAACCGCTTTTTCGGCAAGCAGAAAATCAACCCCGGTGGTATATCGTTTGGACCGCGCTTGGTTCAATAATCCGGTTGCTGCTGCCTGTTCTCCTGCAAGTGATGCGCAAATCGGACGCGCCATTTTCCATGTCGGATCGTCAGTTTTATTGGCACCGCTATCGGCCAGCGGACACATACCGCCCAAATCGCCATTGGCCAGAAATGTCTGCATCGATACTTTGTACAAACGGTCTGTATAGTTGCCAGGATCAACCTGTTGCACCAATTGCCGGGCCGCGACAGAATCGCCCATGCGCAGCAGCAACCATGCGCGTTCGGCCACCCAATCTGCACCGTTTACATTCTCGGGTTTATCCGTTCTGCTTGTCAATAACCGCCGAGCCATAATACTGCCCCAACGCGAAGCAAGCGGGCCGTTAGTTGATTTTATTACATTATTTAGAAATTCGCCGTCGGCGTTGCCAAATGCAGCGGATGCAAAACCACCTCTTGATTCTGATATAATCCCAACCTGTTGCAACGACCGGCGGCCAGAGGGCGGAACATCAAAGACAACGCGGACTTCTTCGGTATCATCGGTCTCTTCATCGCTCTGCTTCTTGCTATCGGCTGCAGTAGTTTTTTGGTTCAGCGCAGATGGATTAGAGCTTTGCCCGGACTGTCCGTTGGACGCGCCGGTGGATGACTGCCTTGGCTGCGATCCTGACGCAGATGGAGACGTATTTTCCTTTGGCGGCTTAGTAGGCGGCGTAGGCGCTGGCGGTGAAGGATCGCCAAAACCCGGGGGAAGCAATGATTCCGGGCTTTTTTGGCCCAATACAGGTATAGCAATAAGCAGCGCAGCTCCGCCAACCAGCAATAGTTTCGCCGTTGAAGATGTTTTGTTCAATGACTTATTCCATTCTTTTGGCGGGTGCGGAGGCAGGTGCAGGAGCTGGCGCAGTGACCGATTGTTCCATCATTTTTTGCGGACGTTCACTGCCGATCCATTCCAGCAGGAATAAAATGCATGCCGCAGCTACAATTAAGACAACAAGCCAAAACCATCCTCTTGAACGACTACCCATAGCTAATCCATATTCGAAATTCGAAAAAGTGGCAAATCACTTTCCGCCAAGGCCTAGCCGATATATAGGCATATTCGCAATGGCTTCGATAAACAAAGAAAACAGTGGCAAAAAAAAGTCACTCCACCTGCGGCATAACGGCCGCTCAATCATACTTGTCGGCATGATGGGCGTAGGAAAGACCAGCATTGGCAAGAAACTGGCGCAGCGGCTTGGCTTAAAATTCGCAGATGCCGATGACGAAATTGAGAAAGCTGCCGATTTGAAAGTGGCGGAGATATTTGAACGGTTTGGCGAAGAGTATTTCCGTGACGGGGAACGCCGCGTTATCGCTCGGTTGCTTGATGGTCCGCCGCAAGTTATTGCCACAGGCGGCGGTGCGTTTCTAAATCCGGAAACGCAAGCACTCATTAAACAAAAAGCACTTTCCATTTGGTTGAACGCCGACATTAATATTTTGGTTGAACGGGTTTCCAGGCGCAATCACAGGCCGCTGCTACATGGTAAAGATCCGCGCCAAGTGCTCGTTGAACTTGGTAAAATCCGCAGTCCAATTTATGCGCATGCCGATATTCATGCATGCAGCGATGCATCTCCTCAGGAACGTACTGTCGATCAAATTATGGAATTACTTACAAAATGACAATCGTAACAGTCGGTATCACTGGCCGCCCATATGATATTCACATTGCAGCGGGCTTAATTGCGCAGGCGGGCAGCATACTAAAACCATACGCACGCGGCGGCCGGTTGCTTGTGATCACAGATACGCAGGTTGAACAATATATCTGGCCGCAATTTCAAGCAAGCTTGCGCACATCGGGTATTGAGGCACATCTATATACTTTGCCGCATGGTGAAGGCGCAAAAAGCTGGAGCCAGCTGGAGATGCTGACCGATTGGCTGCTTGGCCATCATGCCGAACGGGGCGATTATATTATTGCACTGGGCGGCGGGGTTGTTGGCGACATTACCGGATTTGCCGCACATATCGTTAAACGCGGCTGCGGATTTGTGCAGATCCCCACAACATTGCTGGCGCAAGTGGATAGCAGCGTCGGCGGTAAAACCGCGATCAACAGCCGGGCTGGTAAAAACCTGGTTGGTGCATTTCATCAACCAGCAATTGTCCTGATTGATCCGCAAGTTTTGGACACGCTGCCTTCGCGGCAATTGTCGGCGGGTTTTGCCGAAGCGGTTAAATACGGCTTGATCGATGATGCCGAATTTTTCGCTTATTGCGAGCACAACAGAGCCGCGTTCTTTGCAGGCGACGCCGCAACGCGCGAACAAATAATCATCCGCAGCGTAAGTGCAAAAGCGCGCATTGTGGCATCGGACGAACACGAGCTAAATGGAATGCGCGCGCTGCTTAACCTTGGTCATACATTTGGCCATGCACTAGAGGCGGAAACGGGATTTTCAGATACGCTGCTTCACGGCGAAGCGGTAGCGGCGGGAATGGCACTGGCATTTCGGTACTCTGCGCGGCTTAAATTATGTACCGGCAATGACGCGGCGCGGGTCAGCGAACTGTTATATGCCGCCGGATTACCCACTACATTAAAACAAGCAAAAGTGGCAGCAAACGGCAAAGCGCTTGTGGAACACATGATGCATGATAAGAAAATGAGCGGCGGCGCTCTGCCCTTTTTGCTCGCCCGCGGTATCGGCCAAACTTTTTTAAGCAAGGATGTTCGCTTGGATGATGTCGCAGAGTTTCTGGATCAAGAGCTAGAATAAAGCCGCTCAATCTGGCTAAGGGGTCCGCAACGCTTCACTCCCAAAACTCAATTCTTGCCCTGCGTGCGCATCGCCGCTTTCGTGCTGCATTCTGAGACGCTCGCTATCACGGCGGCGGAATTCTGTAATGATGCTGGCAACTTGCTCCTCGCTATCGCCCAATGCCAGCAGCGCTTGTTCGGCCAAATAAATAGACGACCCAAGGACCTCTCGGACAATGCAAAGATCGCTTTGATCCATGAGGCTTAGCGCTTGTACGCGGTCAAATGCGCGCACAAATAACTTGGCGTGCGGAAACGTCTCGCGCACCGGAGTTATAGTGCTTAGATTAAGCTCGCGGTCATCTGTACAAAAGAATATTGCGCAGGCTTTGTCTGCTCCTGCACGGCGCAACAGGTCGATGCGGGTGCCGTCGCCGTAAAATACCTTGCGGCCAAATTCGCCGCTGCGGTCAATTTGATCGGGCTTGATATCAATCAAGGTCACGCTGCGTCCGGCACCGCGCATAATCTGTGCAACATGTTGGCCAAAACGGCCATGGCCAACCACAATTACAGAGGCGCTTCCTGCGAGTTCCGGGTCATCAAGCACCGATGTATTGGGCGCACGCCTTGCCGCCAAATAGCTGGCCAATATCATCAGAAACGGCGTAGTCGCCATCGATAACGTCACCACCGCGCCAAACAGGCTGGAGGCTTCGGCTTCGATGAGCATCGCTTTTTGCGCAGCGGTAAACAGCACAAAACCAAACTCGCCGCCTTGGCTTAACAGCAACGCCATAATGATCGCGGGCGTATTAAGCAGGCCAAATATTCGGCCCAAACCGTATATCAAGGTTACTTTTACCGCCACCAACGCGAACGCTAGTCCAATGACAACAAACGGTTGTGCGATGATAACATCGATATCCAGCATCATGCCGACAGCAAGAAAAAACAGGCCAAGTAATATCGAACGGAATGGATCAATATCGGCCTCTAACTCGTGACGATATGGCGATTCGGCCAGCATAACGCCTGCGACAAAGGATCCCAAAGCCGCCGACAGTCCAATCATTTCCATTAAAGCCGCGCTACCGCATACGGCAAACAGACCCGCAACAACAAACAGCTCGCGCTCCGATATCTTGCCGATCAAACGTAGCAGCGGCGTGAGCATATACCGCCCCGCCAGCACCAATCCCGCAATCGCAAGCACAGCATACAGCGCCAGTACCCACCCCGATGCTGCGCCTTGTTTGGCCGGTACACGCGACAGCGCAGCAACAATCGTAAGCAGCGGAACAATCGATAAATCCTGAAACAAGAGGATCGAAAAGCTTTTTTCGCCGTAATCGGTTTGCATCCGCCCGCCTGATTGCAACAGTGGCATGACCTGCGCCGTGGACGACAGCGCCAGCGGCAAGCCAAGCACAAGTGCAGCCTCAGGGCTAAATTGCGGCATCGCGGTGCTGATCACTGCAACCATCGCAAATCCGCAAACGGTAACCTGTAATGGACCAAATAAAAATATATCGCGGCGCATTTGCCACAATCGTTTCGGCGAAAGCTCAAGCCCCACCAGAAACAGCAGCAAGACGATACCAATTTCAGAGAAGTTAAGGATTGTTTTTGCATCGCCGGTTAACGCCAATCCATCAGGACCAATGACAATCCCTGCAACCAGATATCCCAGCACAGCGCCAAGGCCAAGCTTGCGAAACAGCAATACTGAAAGCAATGCTGCACCAAGCAAAACCACGCCACCCGAAAAAATACTTGCAGTCAGGCTGTGTGCTGTCTCGCCCATTACAATGCGTTTTTGATGGCAGACAGCAGCGCGTCATAAGGCAGCAATACCGCCGCATGCCGCGCCGGATATTCCCGCGCAACATTTAGCGTTGCCAAATCAGGCCACCGGCTAGGCATATCAGCATTACCAATCAAGAATGCAGCAATTTCGGTGCGGGTTTGCGCGATAGTGTCCGCGGTTTCGCCGACAGCTTTAGCGTGCAATATCGCGGCGGATGCTTGCCCAACAGCGCAGGCATGTGTGCGAAATGCAGCGGCGATAACGCGTCCAGTCTTATCCAGATTTACATCGGCGATAATGCGGCTGCCGCAGGTTTTTGAATTTACCTCGGCGCTACCATGCGGCGCTTCTAACCGATCGTTTGCGGCCAAATTAGACGCCAGCCTGAGGATATCTCGGTTATAAAGCGCGGTCATTGTTCCTCCGCTGCACCGTCCGGTTCGTTCGTATTTGTGCCACCGCTGCTTATTTTTGGCTTGCCGCGCCGTTCGCTGACAAACGATGACATCGCATCACCGCTCGCGTTTAACAGCGGATATGTGCGCGATTGTGTCATCCAATCAGGCCGGTCTACATCTGTGGTGTAAAGCGTTTCATATCCCATCACCAGCAACAGAAAAATAAAAGTAGCGCCGATTAAGCCTTTTAGCGCGCCAAAACCGAAACCAAGCACACGGTCTATGGGACCCAATACCGATTTACGTGATTTTGATCCGATCGATTTGGCTATCCATTTGCCCAGAGCAAACGTCACCACGGTAATCGCCAAAAACGCAAGTACCGCAGCACCGGCAGACGTGCCAACCGCGCCTGTTAGCACATCGGTTACAGGACCGTGGAGCACGCGCACTGCCACAATCATCAATACCCACGCGATTAATGCCAAAGCCTCTTGCACGAACCCGCGCATGAAACCAAAAATTGCCCCGGCACCCAGCAAGAATAGTACAATAATATCTAAAGCAGTCATGACCTGTGTGCTAACCACGTCCGAGCATATGGTCAACGAGATTGGCGAGCGTACGAAACTCTTGTGTCGTAATACCCTTTGCGCCTTTAACAGATGGCGGCACCATCGCGCGGCCAAACCCCAGCTTTGCCGCCTCTTTTAAGCGCAATGCCGCGTGGGATACGGGCCGCACTTCGCCCGATAACGCCACCTCACCAAATAATATCGCATCAGAAGGCAATGGTTTTTCGGATAATGCAGAAACCAAAGCAGCCGCCACAGCCAAATCCGCAGCAGGATCGGATATCCGGTAACCGCCTGCGATATTCAGATACACCTCGCAGGTTGAGAAACTAAGGCCGCAGCGCGATTCGAGCACGGCAAGGATCATCGCCAGCCGCCCGCTATCCCACCCCACCACGGCGCGGCGGGGCGTTGCTCCGCTTGATAAGCGCACCACAAGCGCCTGAATTTCCACCAACACAGGCCGCGTACCTTCCAACGCCGGAAACACCGTTGCGCCTGTTACCTGTTCGGCGCGGTCGGTCAGGAACAACGCGCTGGGGTTGCCTACTTCGCATAACCCTTCTTCGGCCATAGAAAATACGCCGATTTCATCCGTACCGCCAAAACGGTTTTTGATCGCGCGCAATATTCGGTATTGATGACTGCGTTCGCCCTCAAAGGACAGCACGGTATCGACCATATGTTCGAGTACCCGGGGCCCAGCGATGCTGCCGTCTTTGGTCACATGCCCGACAATCATCAATGCGCTGCCGCGTTCTTTGGCAAAACGGATCAGCTCTTGCGCCGATGCGCGCACTTGGCTGACGGTGCCCGGCGCGCCTTCGATAAGGTCGCTATGCATGGTCTGAATCGAATCGATCACCAATAACGCAGGCGGCGCGCCGCTGCTTAAAGTCGTCAGTATATCGCGCACCGAGGTCGCCGCCGCCAGTTTTACAGGCGCATCGCCCAGCCCCAGCCGCTGCGCCCGCAATCGCACTTGATCAACCGCTTCTTCGCCCGAAATATACGCCACAGATAGCCCGCGCCGTGCCACATTGGCGGCGGCCTGCAACAGCAATGTCGATTTACCGATACCGGGATCGCCCGCCAGCAATATTGCCGATCCCGCCACCAAACCGCCGCCCAGCGCGCGATCAAATTCGGCAATGCCCGTTGATGACCGATCCGGCAGCTTAATTTCGCTATCCAAATCAACAAGCGTCACGTCGCGCCCGCCGCTACGTAGATGGTGCTTCATTTCAAACACCGTTGCGCTGGCTTCTTCGGCAAGCGTGTTCCACTCACCGCAATCGGCGCATTGCCCCTGCCACCGTGTCGCCTCTGATCCGCATGCCTGACACACATATCTTCGTTTTGCTTTTGCCATAGCATCAGATTAACAGAACATATTGGGAACTCAAGCCGAATATTAGACCGAGTATAAGCCAAAACGCATGCGTGCCCCGGCGCAGGCCGGGGTCCAGTTGTAGTGCTTAAGTATAGACCCCGGCCTACGCCGGGGCACACCATTTATTATGGCGGATGACAGTCACCTAAAAAAACGAATAAGGTAAATAATCACACGTATTCATTTACATTCCAGCATCCTTTGGGCATATATCACGCATGATATTATCACGGCGTTCATTCACTAGCTTTGCACTCATCGCTTTCACTCTGCCGCAATGCAGTCCTGTTAATGCGCGCAAGGCATTACCAAAAGCAATTAAGTTGATCGCGGCGGCGCGCAGTCAAATTGGTGTGACGTTGGCGTATGATCCCGCGTATACCGCTCTTAGTTTTCCGAATGGCGATGTGCCGCGATCAAAGGGCGTGTGCACCGATGTTGTGATCCGTGCATACCGCGATGCGCTTGGTATTGACCTGCAAGCCGAAGTGAATGCCGACATGCGCGCCAATTTTGCGGCGTATCCCAAGATATGGGGCCTGCGCGGTGCAGATAAGAATATCGACCATCGCCGTGTGCCCAATCTGCAAGCCTTCCTAAAGCGAAACGGCGCGGCATTGCCCATCACGGCCAGCGCGGAAGACTGGCAACCCGGCGATATTGTCACGAGCCTTGTTGGCGGTACATTTCCGCATATTGGTATCGTCTCGGACCGTATGTCTGGAGAAATTCCGTTGGTGGTTCATAACATCGGCGACGGTACCCAAGAAGAAAATGCGTTGTTCGCACACAAGATAATGGGGCATTATCGCTGGCAGCTTGCCTAACACGTGCTGCGCTATATAACCTAAAATATGCGGGAAAAAGAACTCAGGCTTGCCTTGATATGTTACGGCGGCGTTAGCCTTGCGGTGTATATGCACGGCGTCACAAAGGAAATTTGGCATCTCGCACGGGCCAGTCGCAATTTTCATGATAAAGGCAACAGGCCGCAGGCAAGTGAGGACGTATACCGAAGCTTGCTCGAAGCAATCGAGGCCAAAACAGACACGCGGCTTAGAATATTTTCTGACATTATCGCAGGATCCAGCGCGGGCGGAATTAATGGCGTTTTTTTGGCGCAGGCAATTGTTACCGGCCAATCGCTGGAACCGCTTACTGACATGTGGCTGCGCGATGCGGATGTG
>JAYWFI010000185.1:0-13578 GCA_043778865.1 Sphingomonadales bacterium | reverse complement strand
CGCAAAAAGGATTAACATCTGGATTAATCGGAACTGTTTCTATTGCTGCTGTTAACGATACAGGAACCGCTACAGGCTTTACGCAAATCCCTGCGAGTGCCCTGTTTGGTCTGCAAGATAGAAGCGCTTTTGTATATGTTGTTAACGCGTCAGGCCGAACCGAAATACGCAGCGTCGTTATTGACAAAATGTTGGATGGTTTTGCCGTTGTAACAGGCAGCATAATAGCAGGCGATAGCATCGTTATTGGCGACAAAGAAAAGCTGCGTAATGGCGCGAGGGTATCGCCCAAGCCCGCTAAAACAATGCCGTAATAATTAGGATGCATGCCCTAACCTTGTAAGCTGCCATGCTGCGCTTATCTCGGATAAAACGAAAGGATAATAGGTATGACAACAGAGCAAGCAATAGTGGCAGGGGGATGTTTTTGGTGCACGGAGGCGGTGTTTGCGCAGCTTGCGGGCGTTGAAAAAGTGGAAAGCGGATATATTGGCGGACATCTTGCCGATCCCGATTATAAATCAGTTTGCAGCGGCAATACAGGCCACGCAGAAGCAATCCGCATCAGCTATGATCCGGATGTTATCGGGTATTCGGATATATTAGCGATATTTTTTGCAACCCATGACCCAACGCAGTTGAACCGTCAGGGCAATGATGTGGGAACGCAGTACAGATCGGCTATTTTCCCGTTGAATGATCACCAAGCAGCCGCAGCAAAAGAAGGAATTAAATCCGCACAACCCGATTGGCCGGCACCGATTGTCACCACCATCGAAGATGCAGAAATATGGTATCCCGCCGAAGATTATCATCAGGAATATTGGGCAGGCGAAGGACAGCGCAACTCGTATTGTATGGCGGTGATCCCGCCAAAGCTTGCTAAATTGCAAAAAGGTTTTGCTGATCGGCTAGCCAAAGGATAAATTTAACCATAAGATATTAAGGTTAAACAAAATAAATTGACTGAAAGCCAAATAATGTCCTTTAAGCGCATCCGTAAAGCAGTGTTCCCCGTTGCCGGGCTTGGCACACGCTTTTTGCCTGCTACAAAAGCGATCCCCAAAGAGATGCTGCCGATTGTCGACAGTCCGTTGATCCAATATGCGGTCGACGAAGCGCGCGAAGCCGGTATCGAGCAAATGATATTTGTGACAGGCCGCGGCAAAAGCGCGATCGAAGATCACTTCGACATTGCCTATGAACTTGAAAGCACAATGCGTGCGCGCGGCAAGGATTTATCCGTGCTGGAACCCACACGGCTTGGACCTGGCAATTGCGCGTATGTTCGGCAACAAGAACCCATGGGCCTTGGCCACGCAATATGGTGCGCGCGTGATATCGTTGGCGATGAGCCCTTTGCCATATTCCTACCCGATGAATTTATGCACGGATCACCCGGATGCATGGCGCAAATGGTTGAAGCATATAATCAAGTCGGCGGCAACCTGATCAGTGTATTAGAAGTGCCGCATGATAAGGTCTCAAGCTACGGCGTGATTGATCCGGGTTTGCAAGATGGCGCATTAACAGAGGTAAAAGGTTTGGTTGAAAAACCGGCCGCCGCAGATGCGCCGTCAAACTTAATTATATCAGGTCGTTATATACTACAACCCGAGGTCATGCGCACTTTGGAAACACAAGGCAAAGGCGCAGGCGGAGAAATACAGCTTACCGATGCAATGGCCCGCATGATTGGCAGTCAACCATTTCATGCCGTTACTTTTAACGGCAAACGCTATGATTGTGGATCAAAAGTAGGTTATATCGAAGCAAATCTGGCAGTAGCGCTGGAACGCAGCGATATGGCCGATGAAGTGCGCGCGATTGCAGCTCGGCTACTTGCCGAATAAGTATTGTTCATATTTGCGTCATTTATTGCGCGATAATATTAGATATGTAATTTGGAGTGAGGGCTTCTTATGCGCAGTTTGATTACGATTGTTATGGTGCTTAGCCTAACGGGCTGTGTGTCGTTGGTAAAAGACGTGGTAACTGCGCCGATTAAAATTGTATCCAAAACCGCTGACATTCTAACCACCAGCCAATCGGAGTCTGATGAAAAACGCGGGCGTGGTATCCGTAAGAAAGAAGAAATACTCGGCAAACTGTCCCGCAAAATCGATAAGGCAAACGATAAATGTGAAAACGGCAACAAAGACGCCTGCGATGAAGCCAAAAAATTATCTGAACAATATGAAGATATGAAAGACAACGGCGGTTAATTAGTGTTTTATCTAAAGATGTAATTATATTGCCGATTGCATACGCGAACGTGCTGATATATTTCGTGCACACAGCTGCGGGGAATATCATGCGACGATTAACTATTATATCAGGCATATTAGCCTTCTTATTGCCTGTCCCTGTATATGCGGATGCCAACACTGATCTAAAATCAATTGTGAAAATATATTGGACAGAAGTACTCAAGGCATCGCCTATATTCGCTAGTGGGTTAGGCGTGGATGATTATGCAGATCAAGTGGGTGACTTTACTCTTGCCGAACAGGATCGCCGTGCAAAATCCGCTGCCAGCTTTCTGGATAAGTTAAGCAGGATTGATAAAGCGGCACTTAGCCCTGACGGCGTAGTTGAATACAGTGTGTTAGAACGTACGTTAAAGGCAGGTGTAGAAAGCAATACATTTGGCCAGCGCACTATAAATTTTAGCAGCTATTCCAGCTGGCATCAAAACTTTGCAGGTATGGCGGGCAATCTACCCTTTCGGAGTTCTACCAATTATCAAAGTTACAACAACCGCTTAAAGCAATATGGCCGCGTGAATGACGAAAATATCGCTGTCGCCAATGAGGCTATAAAAGGCAAATATACGCTGCCATGTGTATCATTGGATGGCTTTGAAAAAACGATAAGTGGCCTGAAAGCGGCTGACCCCAAATCCTCACGTTATTATGAGCCCTTCACTCGCAAGCGACCCGCTAATATAGCGCAAGCAGAATTTGACCAGCTAAGCGCGCAGGCGGCACAAACAATCGCCGACATAATATATCCAGCTCTTGATAAGCAACTGGCATGGTATACCGCAAAATATAAGCCTGCTTGTTCCAAAAAACCGGGCATATCACAGCAGCCGGGCGGCGCGGCGTATTATGGTTTTCGTATTCGTAACCAGACAACAACCAACTACAGCGCCGATGATATCCATAAAATCGGCCTGAGCGAAGTTACCCGTATCCGCGCCGAAATGGAAACTGTTGCCAAGGCGGCAGGATATCCATCACGTGAAGCATTTATTCAGCACTTACGCACTGATCCCAAATATTTCGCCAAAATACCTGAAGAGCTTATGGAAAAAGTCGCACGCACCGCCAAAACAATAGACGGCAAAATGCCAAGCCTCTTTCATAAACTGCCGCGATTGCCGTACGGTATAAAGGAAATTCCAGCCGAAACTGCAGAAGGCACGACAACCGCTTACTATAATCCGGGATCACCCGATATCGGCGTGTCCGGAACCTTTTACGTAAACACGTCTAAGTTGGATCAACGGCCACTGTGGGAAATCCCTGCTTTATCCTTGCATGAAGCTGTGCCCGGCCACCATAATCAAATATCGCTGCAGCAAGAATTGCCTCTGTCTGATTTCCGCAAATATGGTGAAGGCTTCACCGCTTTTGTCGAAGGATGGGGCCTGTATTCCGAGCGGCTCGGCATTGAGATGGGTTTGTATGATACGCCCGAGAAAAACATGGGCAGGCTATCATATGAAATGTGGCGTGCATGCCGCCTTGTTGTCGATACAGGCATCCATTCAAAATCATGGAGCAAAGCGCAGGCCATCGCCTATATGAAAGAGAATACAGCACTCACAGATGGCAATATAGAAGCAGAGATTAACCGCTATATCAGTTGGCCAGGACAAGCGCTTGCCTACAAAATTGGGGAACTTAAAATACGCGAACTGCGTAGCTTTGCCGAAAAAGAACTAGGTGCAAAATTCGATTTAGCCGCATTCCACGATGTTGTGCTTGGTAAAGGCCCGGTTCCACTTGATGTGCTGGACACGCAAATTCGCGATTGGGTTAGCAAACAGCGGAAGTAATACGGCCGAATTATTTTGGCTGCGGCAAAGCTTCTGCGTCTGCTTCGTCGACAGCTTTGGACTGTATATTATTGCTTTGATCTTGCAGCTTGCGCGCGGCGGCAGCGCGTTCTTCGGCGATCACCACGTCTTCAACCTCTTTTGCTTCAGCGTCGATTCCTGATAAGCGTTTGCGCCGTTCTGCCGCGATTAAGCGGCCAAATGCAAGGCCGGGATCCTGCGCTTTTTCGGCATATGCAATGTCAATATTCTTCAGCCCGCACCCTGTAAATCCGCCTGCACCCGCCGCGGAACAACTGCCCACGCCCGTTGCGGCAACATATTCATATGCCTTTACCCGCTGCGACCATGATTGCGCCACAGGTTGCGTCGTGCTGCGCAGATTTTTGGGTATACGAAAACGCTCTTTTTCATCTACCCGTGCGCAAACCGTAATTTCGTTTTCGGTACTTTGCGGGCATTTGTCATTGCCATAGATAACCAACTGATTGATCTT
This sequence comes from Sphingomonadales bacterium, assembly GCA_043778865.1. Classification (GTDB taxonomy): domain Bacteria; phylum Pseudomonadota; class Alphaproteobacteria; order Sphingomonadales; family Sphingomonadaceae; genus Sphingorhabdus_B. Next base: position 9,016 of record JAYWFI010000185.1, on the reverse strand, counting down.
TTCATCGCCCGGCTGCGCTACTGCACTTTGCGCATAAGTAGGCGTTGCGTTCGCGAAGGGTAGCGTTAGTAAAGCAAGCTTTGTAAATGTCTTCACGAGCATTTTCTCCAAATTAGATACTTAATATCGTGCCAGTTTGCTGAACCCAAGCTGAAACAGCTTTGTGATATGCTTAAATTCGTTTTGAAACCGAAATAGCTACGCGGCATCCTGCACGGATGATGGCGCTGATCACCGGATATCCCGGCGCACGCTCCGCGCCTTGTTCCAAAGCAGTGGCCTTATGCTCCAGCTCATCGGATTGAAATTCTGCAATCATAGCACGTAGTTCAGGCTCAGCATCATCATCCGCTATTAATTGCTCCAGCTGCTCTGCGTAGTGACGATCAATCTCTGTTTCTACAGCCACCGTGCATGCCATCGCAGCTTCGGGACCAATAGCAGCCGTTATTGCGCCCAGTGCAAAGCCCGCCACATTCCAGATCGGGTGCACTATGCTGGGCCGTACGCCGCGCTCTACAATCATTTTATCGAAAGCCGCTAAGTGTTTTTGCTCTTGTTCAGCCATATGCGCAATACTGCGTGCTGCAGGGCTATTGCTTCCCAACACTGCAAGCTGCCCGGCGTAAATACGTTTCGCGCCAAATTCACCTGCTTGGTTTACCCGGATCATGCTGGCCACGTTGGCCGTGCGGCTGGTAAGTGGAGACATCGTTTTCATGCAATTTTTCCTCTTAATAATAACCATAATATGGTCACCGCGCTGCCTGTAGACAAGAGGAAATTATACCCTGCAAGCGATATGCCGCCAAGTGTCCATTGTGCCACATCGCACCGGATCAACGGAGCATTCATGATCGATTTCAGATAATCGTCACCTGTACCCGCCACAGTTGAAGTGCACTTCGTAATGCCCTCCCACCATTGGTACTCCACGCCAGCGTGAAACCCGCCAATCAATCCGCTTGTTAATATGGCAAAAGCAGCAAGTGCAACCAATGCAATACGCATACCTGGGTTGCGTACAAAAAAAGCCAATACCGCAACCGGTATAGCAGCAAAGTGCGGATAGCGTTGCCACCAGCACATCTCACATGGATACAACCCGCCGACATATTGCGATAGATAAGCGCCTGTGATTAATCCTGTAGGGATAAGAAAAGCGAGTAGTCTTGCCTTTGAAAATTCCGTCATACGCAGCCTATTTAATTACTGGCTGTGCTCTTATCAGTTTTCTTTGCAAGACGCATTGTATTTGCACCTAATCGCTGCAAAGTTTCCATGGCATAGTGCATTTGGAAATCTTCGATCCCTTTGGCTTTTAATTGCGCCGCAGTTTGCGTGAACCGAGGATCTTTTGAGGCATCGACTTCCAATTCCTTATCTGTTGCCAGCAATTCATTCACAAGATGGCGGCGTAAATCGGTTTCACGCAGCGATACGCGCTTTTCATAGTCGGGATCGGATAGCTGAGGCACTTGGATATCTGGCTTAATTCCGCCCTCTTGCACTGAGCGCCCGGATGGCAAGTGATACCGCGCGATGGTTAAGCGCAATCCGGCACCGCCCGACAATGGCAACACATTTTGCACCGATCCTTTGCCAAAACTTTGCTCACCCATCACCAGCGCGCGGTGATGATCCTGCAGCGCGCCTGCGACAATTTCAGACGCAGACGCGGATCCTGCATCAACTAGCACAATCATAGGTGCGCCTTTTGCAACATCGCCGGCTACCTGTGTTTCGGCAAACCAGCGCTGAATTTGGTTTTTGTTGCGGCCGCGTTCGGAAACAATCTCGCCGTTGTCCAAAAATGCATCGGATACGGCAACCGCTTCGTCCAGCAACCCGCCGGGATTGGACCGCAAATCAACTATGAAACCCAGCGGTTTGCCGCCCAGTTTCTGTTCTACGCCTTGGACTGCTTCAACCACGTCTTTGCCAGTATCTTGCGAGAAGCTAGAGATTGTTATTAAGCCGATTTTGTCCTGAACTTTCCATTTAACCGGTTTCAAATCAATCTTAGCACGCGTGATATTTACATCAAATGGCTCGTCACGGCCAAGGCGCACAATCGTTAGTTTGATCGATGTGCCAGGTACGCCGCGCATAGCCTTTACTGCTTCATCCAACGATCCGCCAACTATCAGTTTGCTGTCAATATGCGTGATGTAATCACCGGGTTTTATTCCGGCCTTATCTGCGGGGGTATCGGCGGTAGGCGCGATTACCTTTACTGCGCCCTGATCCATTGTAACGGACAAACCCAGTCCGCCATACTCGCCATCAATTTGCGTGTTCAGATTGTCAAAATCATTGGCATCTAAAAAAGAACTATGTGGGTCAAGGCTTGCGAGCATGCCTTGGATTGCGCCCTCCATCAGTTTTTTGTCATCAACCTTATCAACATAGCTACTTTTAACCTTCTGGTATACGGCAAGGAACTCCTCCATATCACGGAACTGATCTTGCTGTTTTTCTGCTTGTGCCGTTGCTGGTACAGGCAGCATTATCGCAGCAGAACAAAGCGCTGCGCCAATAATGGTGGCCGTGATCAAGTTGAATTTAGTCATGATATATCTGATTCCTCAAGGCTGTATACACCTTGTATACGCCTACCATCTATGGTGAAAGCGCGTTTACCACAAAAGCATAAATCGTCATTCAAAACCTGCCGCTCTCTGCAATAGAAACGGCAGGTTTTGATTATCTATATCAGTCTAATTACGCGCCCTGAGGTTTTGCTCCGCCGATGTTCGGGCGTTTCCCGCGACCTGCCTTGGGTATAGTCGAACCTGTTTTCGGAATGACAGATGGCCTTACGGTATTACCCTCACGGTCGATTTTACTGCCTTTGATCAAATTTCTTACTTCATCACCAGAAAGAGTTTCAAACTCGATTAAGGCAGCTGTAACGCTGTGAAGTTCATCGATGTGATCGGTTAAAACCTTTCTTGCGCGTTTTTCTGCTTCTTGCACTAGGTTGCGTACTTCTGCATCGATCAACTGTGATGTTTGTTCCGATAACGGACTATTGTAATCTTGGCGAAACTGGAGCCAGCCTACTTTCTTGCTCATTCCATACTCGGTTACCATTTGGCGTGCGATGTTGGTGGCTTGTTGAATATCATTATGCGCACCGGTGTTTAGGGACTCGTCACCATAGATAATCTGCTCGGCAATGCGCCCGCCAAAACATAACGCCAATTGTCCCTTTAATTGAGTTTGTGTGCGCGTGTAAGTATCACGCTCTGGAAGGTTCCAGGTAACGCCTAGCGCCATACCGCGCGGGATAATCGTTACTTTGTGTAATGGGTCGTTACCCTCTACGTATATGGAAACAAGCGCATGGCCGACCTCGTGGTAAGCCGTTGCTTTCTTGTCTTCTTCGGTCATTACCGCAGATTTGCGTGCTGCGCCCATATAAACTTTGTCTTTTGCTTCCTCGATTTCCAGCATCGCGATAACCCGCTTTGCCTTGCGCGCTGCCAGCAACGCAGCTTCATTCAGCAAGTTAGCCAATTCAGCGCCCGAAAAACCGGGAGTGCCGCGAGCGATCGTTTGCAAATTCACATCCGGAGCCATCGGCTTTGTGCGTGAGTGGATCTCTAGAATTTTGGCACGGCCTTCTATATCGGGCAATGGCACCACAACTTGGCGATCAAACCGGCCCGGACGAAGCAGCGCTTTATCGAGCACATCGGCGCGGTTGGTGGCCGCGACAATAATGATGCCTTCATTTGCCTCAAACCCGTCCATTTCGACAAGCAACTGATTGAGTGTTTGCTCACGCTCATCGTTTTGGTTGCCAAGGCCAGAACCACGGCTACGGCCTACCGCATCGATTTCATCAATGAATATAATGCAAGGCGCGTTCTTTTTGGCTTGCTCAAACATGTCGCGCACCCGGCTTGCGCCCACGCCAACAAACATTTCAACGAAGTCTGAACCGGATATCGAGAAAAAGGGCACGCCCGCTTCGCCGGCAATAGCACGGGCAAGCAGCGTCTTTCCTGTACCAGGAGGACCGACAAGTAGCGCGCCCGTTGGAATTTTACCGCCTAGACGTGAAAATTTTTGAGGGTCTTTTAGAAACTCGACAATCTCTTGCAATTCTTCACTTGCTTCATCGATACCCGCAACATCTTGGAAGGTAACTTTACCATGTTTTTCGGTCAGCAGCTTTGCCTTGGACTTGCCGAAACCCATCGCGCCCGATCCGCTGCCTTTTTGCATTTGGCGCAGCACAACCGCGCCGATGCCGATTACAAGAATGAACGGTAGCGCTTGATATAGTAATAACATCCACAAGCTGGGTTGCTCTTCTGATTTACCGCGAAAATCTACATTTTTTTCTTCGAGTAATTTGACAAGTTCGGTATCACCGCGAACTGGCACCGTCATAAAAGTTTCGCCGCCGTTGAGCTTACCTGTGATCCGCTCTGGCGCGATTTCAACCGACAGTACCTGCCCTTGAGAAACCTTGTCACGGAACATTGAATAGCTCATGCTTTTCGAAGGATCAGATGAGCTGCCGCTAAAAATACTCGCAACCAACAAAAGCCCGACAAGGACGGCAGCCCAAATCGCCATGTTTTTAATCATCGGATTGCTTTTTGGATCCTGTTCGTCATTCATCGCGTGCGCCTTGCTATTTATATCTTGGACTTCTCACTATGTAGGCAGCAAAATATGAATGGCAATATAACACAGTGAATTTATTACACTGGTTTTATTACGGCATTTTACGTGTGCTGCGCCGCGCTGGTGCCGGGCTGAAATGCCAGTTTACTCCGCCTTGGCACTGAACGTTACCGATCATAGCTTTGTCTCCTGCGATCAACGTGCCGATAATACGATCAACGGTATCCCCTCGCGGAGCATGCTGAGGTTCCATTCTCTGCAGTATTTCCAGCAGCAGCCGGCGCAGCAATTCAGGCGGAAGATCATGAGGATCAAGCGTATAATTTGGAGGATTGGAATGAACGCGCGTTACTGCAAAATGCTGCGTCGTCCAATCTAATGCAGCCGACGCTTCTGATAAAGCGCTAGCGCTTCGGCTTGCGGCAACGGCATCAAGCGGATGCGTATGCGCCGCTAGCCAGCCGCGCATACGCACGCGGTCATATGCATCGTTGGTATTGCTTGGATCGCATGCAGGTTGAATACCAGCCGCATTGCAAATCGCCACAAGTTCAGACTTCGTAAAACCAAGGAGAGGACGGATAATCGGATTATTACCAATGCTTACTGCCGCGCGGATGCCTGACAAACCGTCAACGCCGCTGCCCCGGGCAAGCCGCATAAGTATCGTTTCAAGTTGATCATCGGCATGATGCGCGGTTGCAATATAAGCGCAATCTAAGGCACTCGCCCACTGCGCCAGCAAACCATACCGCGCGCGCCGTGCAGACGATTGGATATTGCCTGTGATCGGTAACGCTGGCGTTAGTATGCGGTGTGATATGCCTCTCTCTGCACATATCGCAGCAACAAAGTGCGCTTCACCTAAAGCCTCAGCACGCAAACCGTGATCAACGGTTGCTACACAAATACGGTTTGGGATTACTCGGTGTGCGAGTAACAGCAATGCCATGCTATCCGGGCCGCCCGATACCGCCAATCCGATGCGGCAATTATCCGCCGCGCCAGTTGTTAATTTTGCAAGCGCATCAACAAACCGGGTTTCGGCATCTGACAGCACGCTTTGTTATTTGCACTTTGCCCTTGCCCGGCCGCTGATAATGCGTGCGGACAAGCGGCTTGATGCTGCATCGGGATACGCAGATGACAACTGACCAAATGCCTCACATGCTTCGGCGGTTTTGCCCAAATCGGCCAAAGCAGACCCCAAGAAATATAAGCTTTCCGGAGCGCGATCACCGCGCGGATCAAGCTTATAATTATCGTAAAACACCTTAACCGCAGTCGCTGGTTTTTTATCATCCAACCATGACCGGCCTAGCAAGTTGCGCACATAACTTAACCGCGAATTTTTCGGATACTTTTTGATTGTTTCATCCAATTGCGCTTGCGCCTCAGGATAAAATTTCGCCTCCCATAAACGGTATCCGTAATTGTAACTATCATCGAATGCATCGCCCGTTGATGGCCGTGCAATAGCCGCAACTGCGCTTGTTCGTGCCGCACTTGGTTTAGATGCGGACGCAGGTTTGTTGGCAGTTCCCGTTGCCGGCTTTACTACTGGCTTAGGCGCAACAGCTGCACTTTTAGGCATCGCCGATTGAGGCAAACTAACGGCAGGCGTAGGGGTTTCAGGCATAGGTTGTTCTGTCATTTTGGCTTCGAGTGATTTTAACCTAGCTTCAACAGAACGCAGCGAATTACCCTGACGCTCCACTTGTCCTGTCAGCGAAGAGAGCTGGGTTTCGAGAGCATCAACGCGCGCCAACAAATCGCTAACTGCGCTAGATGAGCTAGTGTCAGTTGGCTTTGCTGCTGTTTCCGGCATAATTTCAGGCTCAAAAAATTTACCGGATGCACCCGGAAATACTTTGCGTTGAACCGCTTGCATCTCTTTTTCCAACTTTACCACGCGGCCCTCTACATTGGCGTTTTGTGCCATAACAGGCGTAGTACTAGCGGCTAATACAAGCGCAGATGCCCCAAACAATACCAGACGAAACTTCATTTCAATCCTCCCAAAACCCGCCAATATATATGCAGCCCAAAATATTATACCTATAATATTACGTCAAATCATACGTAGCCGAATGTATGCAAACATTTCTATTGTAATTGTAATGCAAACTACCGAGTTGGCGCAGATTCTGTCGTGCCAGCAGCAGGCGCAGTTACGCGCGCGGCAAGTGCTTTTGCGCTCACGCCAACATCTGCAATCGTGCGCTCTTCTGTACCAAGCGGCGCAACGGCTTTTCCGGCAACTGTGATGTTCAGTAATGCGGGACGCCCTGTAACAATCATGGGGCCATTGGCCTCAGGCGGCACCGTATATTTATCACCGGCCTTCATTTCCGATTCAAACAAACGTTTCTTATCCGCATCATATATTTTTATCCAGACGACGCCCGTAGCAGTTATCACAACTTCGCCGGTCGCATCGGCAACAGGCGCAGATGCATCCGCAATTGTAGCAGGCGGCGTTGCAGCCGATTGCTGCACTAGCGCGGGCGTTTCAACAGGCTCATCTGCCGCGCCTATGCTGAAACTACGAAAGATAATATAGCCGGCAAATACAAGCACCCCGATGGCGGCGGCTGTCCACGCTAGCATTTTGGATGGCACACTTGATGGATCAGCGGGTTCGTAGTTTTGCGATGGTTTAGGATAGCTGCTTTGTCCAGCTTCTGCCAATTCAGCACGCAAATCGATGCCTAGCTTTGCCTCGTCCATTTCCATTGCGCGCGCATATGAACGCGCAAAACCGAGCGCATAAGTTGTTCCGGGAATTTTGGAAAAATTTGATTTTTCGAGTGATTCAAGATGGCGAATTGGGATTCGCGTGCGCGTTGCAATGTCATCCATGGTCCAACCGCGGCGTTCACGCTCAGCTTTCAGCCGCTCGCCAACTGTTTGAAACGAGAACTCTGCATTTTCTGGCGCTGCTTCTTCCACTTTGCTCTCCAAAGACCCAGTGAATTGCTTATAACGTGCAATTTCTGCAACAATGGCATTGGCCTTGCGAAAGTCAATGGTGAATGACGTCACAACAAGCGAATTTACGCCTTATGAAGCTGTTGCATGTCACCCTATTTCTATACCATGCTCGTTTGCCCACTGTGCAAGATTACTGCGAAAGTTTACAGGCGGCTTCGCAAGCATGCTTTCCATCTTTGCGGCGATTTCGGCTTGATCGGTGGAACGTATCATGGCCTTTATTGGTCCAATACCTGCAGGCGTAATCGATAACCTGTTTATACCAATCCCCATAAGCGCCAACGCCTCCAAAGGACGCCCGCCCATTTCACCGCAAACTGCGATGTCCACTTCGTGCCCATTCTTACTATATGCAATATTGGCTGCAACGACGCGCCGAATGAAACGTAATATCGCGGGGCTTAACCAGTCGTATCGCTCGGCAAGGCGGGGATCGGAACGATCGGCTGCGTATAAAAACTGTGTTAAATCATTTGTGCCAATTGATAGGAAATCTATTTTGGGCAACAATATATCAAGCGCGTCAGCAAGCGCGGGAACTTCCAACATAGCGCCATAACGGATCCGGCTTGGCAACTGTTTTTTGCGGCCCGCAAGATATTGCAACTGCGCATCGAATATCGCCTTGGCCGCATCAAATTCCCAAGGTTCAGATATCATCGGGAACATAACATTAAGCACACGGCCCGCGCTGGCCTCAAGCAATGCCCGGGCCTGCGCTTTCATTAGCCCTTCATGATCAAGCGCAAACCGAACCGCGCGCCAACCCAGCGCTGGGTTTTCCTCGACAATCTGGTTATCCCGCAAATAGGGTAATGCCTTATCTCCGCCAACATCCAGCGTTCGGAAAATCACAGGCTTGCCGTCGGCAGCATCAAGCACTTCGCGGTAAAAACGCTGTTGCCGTTCGCGCTGCGGCAGTGTGGCAGAAATCAGGAACTGAAACTCTGTACGAAACAATCCAATCCCGTCCGCACCTGTTAAAGATATTGCCGCGGCATCATCACGCAAGCCCGCATTTATCATTAGGCTGATACGCTTGCCATCTTTGGTTACAGGGGCCTGATCGCGCATCGCGGCATAGCGCGCTTTTTTCTTTTGCTGATCCGCAAGTACCGATTGAAATGCTGTAACAGCGGTATCACTAGGCCGCACAATAACGCTCTTTTCTTCTGCATTCAGAAGCAACATATCGCCTTCACGCACCTTGTGCCGTACGCCCGATACCCGGCCCAGCACCGGAATACCCATGGCGCGGGCCACAATAATAACGTGCGCTGTCAGCGACCCTTCTTCTAATATCACACCGCGCAGCCGCCGTTTGTCATATTCCAACAGTTCTGCAGGCCCCAGATTGCGAGCGATAAGGATCGAGTCC
>JAYWFI010000184.1:0-2615 GCA_043778865.1 Sphingomonadales bacterium | reverse complement strand
CGAGGGAACATTGTGTTCACTCCTTGGGCAAACGCCACAAAATCAGCAGGGTTTTATTATACGATTACCGATGACGCCGACGGAACAGCCACGGGTTTTGTGGATCTTCAGATTATTGCATCGAATGATGATCCGGTGGCCGGTAACGATCTTGATTACTATATACCGCATGACGTGCCGCTGGTGATGCGTGTTTCCGACATTCTTATCAACGATTATGATATTGAACAGCTTGACGGTGATGGTAATGGCGCTCCGGATTTGCCGATTGACAGCATTAGCAACCCGCGCCCGCGCTTTGTTGGCATTGACGGTGTTTATGATCCAGCGGAATTAGCATACGGCCGCTATGTAACCATAGGCTCCGCCGAAGTTGCCGAATTTGCGGGCGAAAAGTTTGTCGTTGTACGGTTCCCTGCGGGGTATTCGGGCAAGGTAACGATCCAATATACGATTGCTGATGCCGAAGGCTTGCAGGATATTGGCTTTATTGAGGCGACCGTCGATACACTTTATGGCGGCATCATTCGTGGCACGCGCATGACCGACTATATTGTGGGCAACAGTCTTAACGAGACAATTCTTGGGCTTGATAGTGCCGACTTCATTCTTGCAATGGGCGGCAACGACCGCATTGAAACGGGATTAGGCAACGATGTCATCAATGCAGGGGACGGCGATGATATTATCGATGGCGGCGACGGCGGCGATAATATTACGGGTGGCGCAGGCTTTGACACAGTAGTATTCACAGGTTCGAATATAGGCGTTCGGGCCGATCTGGAATCGCGCGTCGGCCAGGGCGGCTTTGCAGCTGGCGATACGTACGTCGGTATCGAAGCTCTGATAGGCACAGGGTATAATGATATTTTAGGCGGCGATGCTAGCGATAACAGGCTCGAAGGCTTAGACGGCCGCGACCGTCTCGATGGCCGAGCGGGTAACGATACGCTCATCGGCGGACTTGGTAATGACACGCTTGATGGCGGCGCAGGCGCCGATATTTTGGATGGCGGTGCTGGTATCGATACGGCCAATTATTTTGATGAAACCAATGTATCGCCTGCAACCAGCGGCGTTACAATTTCTCTAATAAATGGCACTGCAACAGGCGGCGATGCGCAAGGCGACACCCTAATTTCCATTGAAAATGTTATTGGTTCCGATTTCGCAGACAGCATAGAGGGCGATGCTGGAGATAACCGCATTGAGGGCCGCCGCGGCAACGATACCCTGATAGGCGGTGCAGGCAATGATACCCTGATCGGCGGCCGCGGTAGCGACACTTTGATTGGCGGGGACGGCGAAGATATTGCTGATTATTCTTTATCCACCGAAGGCGTGACAATTGACCTTGCTGATACATCGGCAAGCAGCGGCGATGCCCAAGGCGACATACTTTCGGGTATCGAAATCGTGCAAGGTTCGTATCATAACGACATTATTCGCGGCAACGCGGCGGATAACCGTCTGCGTGGCGGACTGGGCGCGGATATTATTGATGGGCGGGATGGTTTTGACATCGCCGATTATGCGCGCTCAGACGAAGGGGTTACGGTTGATTTAGCGACAGGGTTGAATTCCGGAGGCGATGCCCAAGGTGACACATTAGCCAATATAGAAATGCTGATTGGATCTGTTTACGCAGATATCTTTAGAGGTAGCACCGGAAATGATTGGTTTGATGGCGGGTATGGGCAAGACGACATTCGCGGCAGCTTAGGATCCGACACGTATCTTTTCGGGTTTGACAGTGACAATGACATAGTAATGGAAATTGGCGCTATTGCGGATGTTGACCGCGTTGTTTTGAAGGCAGGAATTTCGCTCAAAGACGTTTCGGTTGTTAAACAAGGCAATGACCTTTTAATCGAATTGGAAAATGTTGCCGGCGCGCTGACGTTTGATACAATATTGGTGAAAGATCACTTCATTGGCCGCGAAACGGGTATCGAAGAAATCGTTTTTGGTAATGGAACTGTCTGGAACCGAGATCAGATTGAAACGCTGGCGCGCCTTGGCCGCTTTAATGCCGCAGATGATGTGTATCTCTTTGGTGTTGAAGATGAAATTTCGATTATCAATCCCGCTACTCTGATAGCCAACGATGCTACGGAAGGTGCAGAACGGCTAACATTGGTTTCGGTGCAAAATAGCGTAACCGGGAATGCCACGATCACAGCAGACGGTAAAATCGCGTTTGTGGCAGCCGCCAACTACAACGGACAGGCCTATTTTAGCTATACAGTGCGCGACGAATTTGGCCGGGAGTCTACAGCGAAAGTCCGCGTCAATGTGCGTCCTGTTAACGATGCACCGGTAGCCGTTTCCGACGCAAACATGACGGGTCTTGAAGACGTCGTCCTGCGCATTCGTATTGACCGCCTGCTTAAGCCCAATGATTATGATATTGATAATGAATGGGAAGATTTGCGTATCATCGGAATTATGCCGCTGAAAGATACGAATGGCAATGCGATTGATCCATTTGATTATGATGGTTCAGATAACAAATGGACCCCGGGCACCAACGTGTCTGGGCGTATTGACGGCGATTATCTCGAAATAATCTCGAGGCCTGACTTTTACGGATTTGCAGGGTTTAACTACATTTT
>JAYWFI010000183.1:0-8170 GCA_043778865.1 Sphingomonadales bacterium | reverse complement strand
CGTTAGTAAATTATAAGATCAATTTCCATTCTGCATGTAATTCATAATCTGCATAACATAAGGCTTACTCATGACCAAATTTCTCCACAGTATGATCCGCGTGAGCGACCCTGCCGCAACCGTCGCCTTCTTTGCGCTTATTGGCCTAGAAGAAGTCCGCCGTTTCGATAGCCAAGGGGGCCGCTTCACGCTCATCTTCCTTGCTGCGCCGGGGCAGGCGGGCGTGGCAGAAGTAGAGTTGACGTATAATTGGCCTCCTGAAGATGGAAGCGCGGTAGAGGCATATACTGGCGGACGTAATTTTGGTCACCTGGCATACCGCGTTAATGATATCTATGCGACATGTCAGCGATTAGTAGACGGCGGTGTGACCATAAATCGCCCGCCGCGTGATGGCCATATGGCTTTTGTACGCAGCCCCGATGGTATATCGATTGAACTGCTGCAAGATGGTAGTCTGCCGCCACAAGAACCGTGGGTCAGCATGCCCAATATTGGCGAATGGTAGCTCAAACGGAGTATTATAAGTTGTCACTCGAAGTTGTCCGCATTCCTGTTTTAACCGACAATTATATTTGGCTAGCTCGCGAAAATACATCAGGCGATGTGATGGTTATTGATCCTGCTGTCGCTGCGCCCGTGCTTGCAAAAGCCAAAGAATTAGGCTGGCATATTACCCATATCTGGAACACGCATTGGCACCCCGACCATACCGGCGGAAACGCAGAAATTAAAGCCGCAACCGGATGCATCATCACGGGTCCCGCCGCCGAAGCGAACCGTATCCCTACGCTGGATGTGCTGGTATCCGGCGGCGACGTGGTCATGTTTGGAACCAGCAAAGCCCAGGTTATTGACGTACCTGCGCATACATCAGGGCACATTGCATATCATTTTGCCAACGAAGGCATCGCGTTTGTCGGGGATACATTGTTCGCCATGGGTTGCGGACGGTTATTCGAAGGTACGCCTGCGCAGATGTTTGATAATATGCGCAAGCTAGAGGCGCTTGGCGATGCCACGGTAATATATTGCGCGCATGAATACACCCAGAGCAACGGCAGGTTTGCATTGACCGTAGAGCCGGACAACGCGGCGCTAGTGGAACGCATGGCAAACGTCGATGCGATGCGCTTAGCAGGAAAACCCACAGTGCCGACGACTATAGCATTAGAACGCGCGACTAACCCGTTCATGCGCGCGGCCAATGTTGAAGAGTTTGCAGCGAGAAGATTGGCCAAAGATAACGCATAGTTTTTAGAACATCGCTGTCTTGCATTGGCGTAACTAGGTGCTGTTATAGTCTATTACTAACTGCCCATTTTCTTTTGGCGCCGCCGCTGTACCGAGGACCCTATGCCTATCGCTTCGCGGTATTTGGCAACGGTACGGCGCGCGAGATCAAAGCCTTGCGCTTTCAGCATGACCACGAGTGTGTCGTCAGATAATATCTTCGCGCAGCCGGCTGTTCCCTCCGCGGCAATCATCGTTTTAATATGACTTTTTACCGCTGCTGCAGACGCTCCTTCGCCGTCTGCAGAAGCAATTCCGCTGGAAAAAAAGTATTTCAGGTCAAACAGTCCGCGTCCGCAATATAGATATTTGTTGCTGGTCACACGGCTGACAGTAGACTCGTGCATTTCAATGGCATCGGCCACTTGCCGCAGGGTTAGCGGACGTAGGTGCGCGATGCCGCCACGAAAAAAACCGTCCTGCTGCTTTACAATTTCGGCGGTGACTTTGAGGATGGTTCGTTGCCGCTGATCCATCGCGCGTATCAACCAATTGGCATCGGCAAGGCAATCATTCAGCCATTCCTTTGTCGCTTTGTCCGTACCGTCGATGCCCAGTTGTGCGGTGTAATTGTTGTTGACCAGCAACCGGGGCAAGTTCGCACTATTAAGTTCAAGCGACCAGCTGTTGCCATCTGCACTCAAGAAGATATCAGGGGTTACAGCCTGTGCGTGCTCTTCGCCGAAATGGCTGCCAGGCTTGGGATCGTAACTGCGCAGTTCGATGAGCATATCGCGCAAGTCTTCTTCATCCACGCGGCATATGCGGCGCAACCCATCAAAGTTGCCGCGTGCTACCAAATCAAGATTATCAATCAACTTCGCCATGCACGGATCATAACGGTCTGCCTCTTTGGCCTGTAATGCGATACATTCGGCCAGATCGCGTGCGCCAACGCCCGTTGGATCATAGCTTTGCAAGCATATCAGCGCGGCTTCCATTTCGGGCAAGGGGACGCCCAACCGGTGCGCGGCCGACAATAAATTTGCACCGAGATATCCGGCCGGTTCAATCAGGTCGATCAGCTGCTGTACCAAAAACAACTGCGTGCCCGATAAAGATGCCCCGGCCTGCGCCAATAAATGTTCTCGCAAGGTAAGTTCAGGAGCGGCAAAGCTATCAAAATCAGGGCCAGCAAAATCAGGCGCATCGAAATCATCACCGCCGCCGCTGCCACCGGCAGACAAGCCGAGCATACCGTCTGCGCCGCCTGCAGAAATACCGGTAGATTGCACGCTGTCGCCTGCGGTATCGTGATCGAAAGCCTCTACCGCGTAATCCGCGTCCATCGCCTCGCTGGCGGCCATATCGCTGCTGTTTAATATGTCGTCGCTGCTGCGCTCTCCGCTTTGTGAAGTGGGCAAAGGCGCCGCGTCTTCGGCTGCGTTATTATTATCTGTATCGCGGCGGTCAGCACCATCGGCTTGCGCAATTTCGAGCAGCGGATTTTTCTCTACTGCATCATCAACAAACGCCTGTATCTCCAATGAAGAGAGAGCCAGCAGCTTGATCGCTTGTTGCAATTGCGGCGTCATCACCAGCGACTGGCTTTGCCGGATATCAAGACGCTGCGATAGCGCCATTAGACAGCGGGTCTTATCGGATTAAGCACAATAAAGCACATCACATTTCAAAATTATCACCCAAGTATAACCGGCGCACATTGGCATCGGCAACCAATGCTTCGGGCGTTCCGGCAAATAGCACTTGGCCGCCATATATGATGCAGGCGCGGTCAACGATATCCAGCGTTTCGCGCACATTATGATCGGTAATCAGCACGCCGATACCGCGCGTTTTCAGTTCCTTAATCAAATCACGTATATCGGATATTGATAACGGGTCGATGCCTGCAAACGGTTCATCCAAAAGCATGATCGACGGGTCGGCGGCAAGCGCGCGGGCAATCTCGCATCGCCGCCGTTCACCGCCCGATAACGCCATTGCCGCCGACGCCCGCAGCCGAGTGAGGCCAAATTCATCGAGCAGTTTATCCAGCCTGGCTTCGCGCGCATCACGGTCCGGCTCGGCCATTTCCAGCACGGCCAAAATGTTTTGCTCCACCGTCATGCCGCGAAAAATTGATGTTTCTTGGGGCAGATACCCAAGGCCTAGGATCGACCGGCGGTACATCGGCAGCCGCGTTATATCTTCTCCGTTCAGCATGATCCTGCCGCTATCGGGTTTGACAAGTCCCATGATCGAATAGAAGCACGTCGTTTTTCCGGCACCATTGGGGCCAAGCAGCCCAAGCACCTCACCTTTTGCCACAGACAGCGATACATCGAGCAGCACGGCGCGTTTGTCATAGCTTTTGGCAATGGAAACCACGGCCAGTCCGTTCGCCATTTCTGCGGCCATGCCCGCTGCTGTACCCGCGGCATTGATGGCACCAGTATCCGGCTGATGGGCAGTCTGGTTTTCGGTAATTACGCTCATGCAAAATGCTTTCGGGTGGTTGACATGTGTTTGTAACAGCAATGCCTAATGAATCCTTATCGCTTTTGCAATTGGCAGGATTATTGCATAAATAGAGTGCGGATATATCTGGGCGCCTCGATAAAGCATGTCATGCGCCCTTGTCCTGCGTGAATACCCCAGTAATCTGCCAAAGTTCACACCTCAATTACCCCAGCAGGACAGTGCGAAGTGTTTCATGCAAAGAAAAGAAGAGGCCTTGCATCCTAGCATACCCTCTTAAAAATCTTCGCGGTCTTTGCGTGAAATAAAGGCCAGGCCACAAGGCACAAAGACATGCAGCCATAGCCCAGCATATTTTCCTATAGTTAAATGCACTGTCACTCCCCACTGTCACCGTAATTCCCGTCTTGCGGGAATACCCACGTAATCCGCCAAAGTTCACAGTTCAATTGGGCCGACAGGACAGTGCGAAGTGTTTCACGCAAAGAAAAGAAGAGGCCTCGCGTCCAGCCATACCCTCTTGAAAATCCTCGCGGTCTTTGCGTGAAATAAAGGCTAGGATATAAGGCACAAAGATAGATGTATGAGCAAACTCGTACTTGCATAGAAACCACTAATTAAATGCACTGTCACCGTAACTCTATCAAGGTAACCCTGAACTATCGCTGCATTATCAACCCCGCTTGGCATGTGCCGCCTCCCTATATTTGCGCAAAACATTTTCTGCTTCTGCTTTAATTTTTACCGATTGAGTTAGGTGCTCTTTACTAAAGTTAACTGTCCAATTGACATCGGCGTCAACGATGAAGATACCGCATGAAAATTTAACCGGAAGATCGAAATCATCTTTGTTACAATAGGTAATTATGCCTTGATTTTCAAATTTAAGCATTTGGTCTTCAATTTTTTTATCAGTTGTTGCTAATACACCAAATAAATTTGGATATTTATTTTTTGATAGCTCGTCGTAGTCTCTTATATCGTATCTCAATTCATACTTTATAATTGAAATTTTTCTTTCTATGAAAAACACATATTGATGATCTTTTCTATCTTCATCATACTTTAATGAATTATAATCAATTGCCGGGACAAGATATTGTTGACCGCGAATAGTTATCAGCTGATCCTTAGGTTTCGCACATCCGAATAAGCCAAACATCATCGTTATCCCTAAAATATAAGCCGTCTTCATGCTACAAGTCCTATTGCAACCCAGTCATTATCATTTGCCGCGATCCCGGCTGCATCCAGCGTCACTAACTCACTCGCCTGGCTCACCCCGTCGCTGTTAGCATCGCGCCAGATGCGTAAGCTGCCGTATTCTGTGTCGGCCCGCGTGATCTGATTATCACCGTTACTATCCAGCGCGCGTAGCACTTCAAAACCATTGCGCGCAGACGTGCCAAACAGCTCGCTGCCGTTGTTGATAAACCCGTCGCCGTTGTTATCGCGCACCAGCAGCCCGTCGCTCGCGCTCACCCAGCCCGTCCGCTCGGCAAACCCGTCGCTATCCAGATCAAAATACACATTCGATCCCGAAAGCGCCGTAAGCTGTATCCCATCCCCGTTCATATCGAAGACGAGCGGATTAAAAAGATATAATATCATATCAAAAATTTTTATTTAACCCTCCCATAGAATTCCGTTTTTTTCGATGGCATCGCGGCTGATGCTTTCGACTATGCCCGGAATGATACCGTAATCGTTGAAGTTAAATGCCTCCAGCTTGACCCGCACGGTTTGGCCCTCACGGATGAGGCCAATGTCCTTGATTATGCAATACACGCACAAAACCAGTGTAAGTAAGCAACTGGCGCCATATAATAAGCAGAGGTTACTGATTTTGGCCTTGCCCTTGGCCCTGACTTTGCCCCTGCTGTGCGCGCATCTGTGCTTCTAACTGCGCCTGTATTTCTGGGGGTAAGCCTTGCGCATTGCCCTCTGGTCCGCTGGCTGGCCCGGCTGCACCTTGCGGAGGACCACCGCGCCCGCCGGGGCCGCCCGCGCCGCCTTGGCGTTGCTGTGCCTGCTGTGCCTTCTGCACTTCAGCCATTCGTTTTTCAAATTCGGCGCGCGGAACAATGTCTTTCAATTCAACTTCAAACAAAAGCAAGCTGTTGGCTGGCATCACAACTTTTCCGGTTTGCGGGTCGGTTTTGGGCTCTGGGCCGTAAGCTTGATCGGACGGTATCCAGATTTTGTATTTACCGCCGGTTTGCATCTTTTTCAAGGCTTCCGTAAATCCGGGAATCACACCTGTAACTGGGATAGGCGATTGTTCTTGTTGGTCAAACACCGTACCGTCGCGAAAAGTGCCCTTATACCCAATTACCACTACGTCATCATCGTTTGGTGATCGGCCTTCACCGGTTTTGATAACTTTTGTCTGTACGCCTGTTTTACTTGTCTTAACGCCGTCCTCACTACTGTTGCTTGCCAGATATTGCGCGTTGGTTTGATATTTTTCGCTAATCCCCTTTGTGCCGAGCCACGCAAGCACAGCAGCTACCGTGAGGACCAGTACGATGGCGATCCAGTATTTGGTCAATGACCCTTTTTTAATCGGACGTATAGGAACGGTTGTAACGGACATTGGCAAATCCTTGGTTATGTTTTGCAGCTTATAACCATAAGCCACGGACAAAAAAAGAGCGCCGTTAAAGGCGCTTTTCTTTTTGTGTAATACGCAAATAACCTATTTCGCGCCGTCTCGTTCTTGTTGCTTACGCTCCATCTTGCGAGCGCGCCGCACAGCAGCCGCTTTTTCGCGGGCACGTTTTTCGGACGGCTTTTCAAAGTGACGACGCAATTTCATTTCGCGGTAGACACCTTCACGCTGCAATTTCTTTTTCAAAGCGCGTAGGGCTTGATCTACATTATTGTCGCGAACCATGATTTGCATAAAAAACTTTACTCCGGTCGATTCGGCGCAGAGAGCGATTAAAGCCCTAATTTCTGCGGAAAAAACAAAAAGCACCGCAACCATTTGCGGCGTGATGATTTGCACTAGCGGGGCATTTTGCGAATATCAACCCTTAAGCGCTGAAATACGCGGGTTCGTAATGCACTGGTCACTTGCCGCCACTTAATTTTGTCCGCATATAACTAACGGAGCGCAAGAGGAGAGTGCAAATGGCAACGCAACTACAAGCCAGCAACAAATATAACGAAGCGGAATGGGCGGTGCGGCTTGAGCTGGCATCATGCTACCGGATATTTGCGATGATGGGCTGGGACGAGCTCATTTTCAACCATATCACAGTGAAAGTTCCGGGCGAGAATGGCGCGTTCCTGATTAATCCGTACGGTATGCATTTTGGAGAAATTACAGCATCTAGCTTGGTAAAGATCGATATCGACGGTAATAAAGTCGATGCCGATAATCCATGGCATGTCAATAAAGCCGGTTTCACACAGCACAGCTTGTTCCACCGCGAATTGAATGATGCCCATGCGATAATACACACGCACACCACGGCAACGGTGGCAGTATGTAGCCTTGAGGGCGGATTGCAGCCTGTAAATTTCTATGCCTGCAATTTTATCGGGCAGCTGGCCTATCATGATTTTGAAGGCGTCACTGTGCGCGAAGAAGAAGGCGAAAGACTGCTTAAAAGTTTGGGTGACAAACGGATACTGATGCTTAAAAATCATGGGCCTGTAGTGATCGGCAAAAGTATTCCGGATGTTTTCTTGAAATATTGGGCACTGCAACGTGCGTGCGAACATCAGCTGGCAACGATGAGTATGGGACAAGCCATCAGTGTCTCGCCAGAGGTTATCGCGGTGCACCAACGCGACCTATATATGGCATCACCGCCGGGAGGACCGGGCCGTATGGAATTTGACGCAATGGTCCGCAAAGCCGATAAGATTGATACAGGCTGGCGAGATTGATATGACCAAATTCACCGTCAACGACCGGCCTGTTCAATACAAAATGGACCCAGAAACACCGTTATTATGGGCGCTGCGTGATGCGTCCAATTTGACGGGTACCAAATATGGATGCGGTACAGGCGAGTGCGGCGCGTGTATGGTGGATATTGATGGCGAGGCAATAAGGGCGTGTATGGTGTCCATAAAAGAAGCCGAAGGGCGCTTTGTCACAACGATCGAAGGACTTAGCCGGGATCGTAGCCATCCCATGCAACAAGCAATGGCAGCGATGGGCGCAGTGCAATGCGGGTTTTGCACTCCGGGGATTATCATGGCGGCACAAGCGTTGCTGCGCGATAACCCCAATCCCGCAGATGCCGACATTGATGCGGCGATTACCAATATCTGCCGCTGCGGTGTATATCCGCGGCTGCGTGATGCGATAAAGCAAGCGGGCCGGATCATGCAAAATACCGCTCGCGTATCCGCTGCTCCGCCGCCGGGGATTACGCCGCGCGACGCCGCAAAAGCTGTGCCTGCGTTGACGGTTGCGAATGATTGATGCACTGCCTTA
>JAYWFI010000182.1:0-9991 GCA_043778865.1 Sphingomonadales bacterium | reverse complement strand
TGCAAGCTATCGGATAGAGCCTGTTCAATGCGGGTACGGCGGCTAACGCGTTCTTCCATACTGCCTTCGAAAAAACTTATGGCACTCGTTTTATTATTTTTGGCATCATATAATGCAATGTCTGCATGCTGCATCAACTCGATTGCCTCGGTTGGCATTTGTGGCACATGACATACACCAAATGCTGCACCAAGCCGAATTTCGTGGCCGTCTATTATGATCGGCTTGTTCATTTCATACAACATGCTGCGGACACAATCATGTATCCACTGCGATCCAGTAGGTTTAATAATCAGCACTGCAAATTCATCACCGCCAAGCCGCGCCACGATACCTGCGCTTCCCACCACTTTGGTTAAGCAGCGTCCCGCGTTGATTAACAACTTGTCTCCTGCTGCGTGGCCATATGTATCGTTGATTGGTTTGAAACCATTTAGATCAATCATCACAACAGCAACGGAGCCATCGTTGCCCTCCGATTTATGTGCATGCAAAGCATTTAAGAATGCACGCCTGTTCGGCATATCGGTAAGTTGGTCATGATGCGCCAACCGTGTTGCATATGCACGCTGCGCCACAATCTGGCTGCGCGATTCAACAAGTTTGCGAAACTGGCCAAACTGGTTGGCGACCATATAAATCACAAACCCGGTAATGATCATGATATTGCCAGACATAACCATCATCATGATATCGCCTGTCATATACATGGCCAATGCAATGTATGTTGTACCTGTAATCACCACCGCATACGTTGCCGCCGGTAAACTGGCCAAACAATATGCGCAGGTTATCATACTCAATATTGTAAACAATGGTACATAGGCAAAATATTGCGGCGTCATTGACCACATCATATTGACGGTCCAACAGCCAATTAGAAATGCGATTAAAAATGCAGCAATGATATTGCCGCGCAACGCTTTCCTGACCGCATCTATATGGAAACTTTCAATCACTTTTGCCCGTTTACGCCATATCCAATATCGCATGCCCATGACCGGCGTTATAAATACCGGAAAGGCAAATGCATTGACCGCGCCAACGTCGCTCCACACTGAAAACGCTAAGAAAAAACTGTTTAGAATGATAACAGAATACATAATGGAAACTTGTTTGGACAGCGCCAAAAACTGCTCACGCGCTAACTCGTCACTGGTTTTCATCAGGCCAAGCGCATAAAATGTGCGGGATAGTTTTCTTTTTATGTACATAACGCTCGCACGATATGCGCTATCAACATTAAGTTAATTTATACTAAATTATCGTTATTTAACCGATGGATTTGATAGATTTCTTTAGCGTACTACGAAACTCCACCAAATCTACCTTGCGCACTTCGGCAACTTGGCCAGCGGCGATATTACCCAGTACAAACGGTCCGTACCGCGTGCGGATAAGACGGCTTACCTCAAGGCCCAGATGTTCAAGCACACGGCGAACCTCCCGGTTTTTGCCCTCAGTTAGGGTCAGTTCAATCCACACGTTTGCACCTGTACGCCGTTCCATGTTGGCATCAATTTTGCCATATTGTACGCCGTCTACCTCTATGCCTTGGATTAAATCTTCGAGTTCGGTCTGGCTGATATTGCCGAAACACCGCGCGCGGTATGTGCGCTCAATTCCTGTCAAGGGCAGCTCCATTTGCCGTTTGAATTCACCATCATTGGTCATTAAAAGCAAACCTTCGGTGTTCAGATCGAGCCTGCCAATGGGCATCACGCGCGGTAATTCAGGGGGCAGCAGATCATAGATTGTCTTGCGCCCCGAAAAATCTCGCTCGGCGGTAAGGCATCCTTCGGGTTTGTGAAACATATACAGCATGGTGGGCGCAGGTTTGCCCACGGCCACGCCGTCCACCGCCACACCGTCGAGATTTTTGAGCAACGTTGCGGGCGTTTCTACTACTTCGCCATTCAGGGTAACGCGGCGGTCCTCAATCATCCGTTCCACCTCGCGCCGCGATGCAACACCCGCCCGCGCCAGCAGCTTGGCAATCCGCGCATCACCGTCGTCACGCTCCAGCGCACCTTTAGTGGGCGCATCAGACGCAGCACGAGGGCGCCGGACAGGTTTGTTATCCCACCTGATACGCGGCGGTTTTTCAAATGATTTTGCGGGCGGTCGAGACGGAGGTTTAGGCATTTGCGTGCCTTGGCGTAATTTGCGGTAAAAGTCATCAATGATTAAAGACATTGGCCATTCAGGAAAATGACGTTAGGTATTTAATTCACGCCGTGGGAGGGCCGCATGTCAGTAGATTTAATCCGCTTCATTATCTTTGTGGGCATTCTTGCAGGCGTTGCTTTTGTCGCGCTTACAAGCAAATCATTTCGGCCATACTTACGTAAAGCACCGATGGTTACGTTTCTGCTCGGTATTTCAAGCGGCTTTCCTTTGACATTATTGCTGGCGACCATGACATTTTGGCTGGCAAAGGTTGGCATCGATACCGCAACCATAGGATTTGCGGTCGCGTTGGGCATACCATACACGCTGAAGTTTTTATGGGCGCCCTTGATTGATAAGCTGCCTTTGCCGTTCCTGACAAAGAAATTTGGACAGCGGCGCGGCTGGTTGTTCTTGATTCAGGCATTGCTGTTTGTAACGATCTGGCAACTTGGGGGCAGCGATCCAAAGCCCGGCAACATGGGGATGTTTGCGTTTTGGGCGCTGATCACAGCGTTTCTATCGGCAAGCCAAGATATTGTAATTGACGCATACCGTATCGAAATTCTGGAAGAAGATGAATTTGCCCACGGCACCGCAACAAATCAGTTTGGATATCGTACTGGCAACTTAATAGCCGGCGCAGGAACGGTATATTTTGCCTCAAGCGAGGGCTTGAATCTCGGCTGGGCAACGGCTTATGGTCTCACTGCATTTGCCATAATACCTGCTATCATCGGCGCATTTTGGGCAGGTCCTGGTAAATTTGTGGACCGTTATGCCGATGCAAAAGGCATGAAGGCGGGGCAGTGGTTAACCGAAGCCGTAGTCAATCCGTTTCGTGAATTTTTAACGCGGCATGGTGCCTTCTTAATTCTTGGTTTTGTGCTGGTGTATAAAATCGGTGACGCCATGGGGTCGGCAATGCTGAACCCGATGATCGTTGAACTTGGCTTTGCCGATCTTGATTATATTTCCGCCAACAAACTATGGGGTTTTGGGGCGCTGATCGTCGGATCGGCGTTGGGCGCTCCGTTTATCCTGTGGCTGGGCATGGGCCGCGCGCTTTTAATATCCGGCTTTATGATGATGTTTTCAAATGTCATGTTCATGATACTGGCTGTGAGCGGCAATAACTACTGGATGCTGGTGGCTTCGATTGTTACCGAAAATATGACGAGCGGCATCGGCCTTACGGTGTTCACGACTTATCTGTCCGGCCTTTCCAGTATCGCGTATACAGCTACCCAATTTGCGCTGCTGTCCTCTTTTGCAGGCGTTGGCCGTACCTTTATGGCTGGGCCAGCAGGCATCGTGGCAGCAAAAATTGGCTGGGTTGGCTTCTGGGGCTTTACTGTGGTCGCCGCAGTTCCGGGTATGATCCTGCTGTGGATATTATGGAGCAAAGGATATGTTGTCGAAGGTATTAGGCAAACGGGTGCCGGCGACACAGAAAAGATGAAAGAGCCTGTCGGCATGCTGCGTATCTGCGGCTTTGTCTTGGTGCTACTTGGCTTAACCGGGTTGTTATTATCGCAGCCGCTGAAGTTTGAGCTGTATCAGACTACGGGCTCCGCGGTTATATTTGTGCTTGGTATCTTGCTCGCGTGGAAATGGAAAGCGACCAAGCAAGCCTAATAATTCTCCTCAAGCAATCGGCCCTGCGACGCAAACGCTTGCCGTACAGCCGATATCGTTGCGGCCAATCCGTGGCATTCGCTGTTACCCGTTAAATCGTTCAGCAAAAGCAGTGCACGTGCGGGGTTACATTCCACCTGCGCGATAACCTCGATCAGTTGGCTTTCGTCCGTAGTCATCCGCTGGCAGCATACCGGCGCGATCGTGATGGTCTGGCGCGAATGGCGTGATAGATCCAGTATCATCGTCTGCATTAGCAACCAAGGCTGACGGTAGCAGCCGCCAAAATGGCGCATCACTGCGTTACATGCGGCCGCATCGCGCAAACCATGCGTGCCCATGCGCCGGATTATGGAGAGGATAAAGCGCAGATTATCGTTGCTAGGGGTAGTACGTACAAGCTGCTGCGGCCCTTCGAGACGGATTGACATGATATTCATTACTCCTTATGTAGTTAATGAGAACCATTATCAAGTAAGAGAGTCAAGCGGGAATTTCGCCATTCGCGCGTAAAACTTCACCAGCCAAATAAAGCGACCCTGCAATAAGAATGATTTCACCTCTGCGCGGGGTGATAGCGGCAAGTGCGGCGTGGACGTCGATGGCGCTGTGTATGGGCATCGTACCTGCGGCCTGCGCAAAGCCATCACCGCTGTGATGCTCATGCCCCGGCACAGGCACTACGGTGATGCTGGCGATGTAGTTCGACAGCGGCGCGATGATAGCGGCGGGGTCTTTGTTAGCCAGCATGCCAATTATAAGGTGAATAAGCGCAGGATGTACTGCAAAATGGGCCGCCAATGCCGCGCCTGCATCGGGATTATGCCCGCCATCGATCCACACCTGTGTTCCGGCGGGCAGACATGCCGTCATCAACCCTTCGCCAAGGCGCTGTAACCGCGCGGGCCAGTGCGCCCATTGCATCGCCGAGGCCAGCGCCGCATCGGGCACGTGCACTGCATTTTGGTGGCGCAACATAGCGACGGCAAGCGCGGCGTTATCGGCTTGATGTGCGCCCGACATGCGGGGCAGGGGTAGTTTTAATGTCCCCTTCACATCGCGGTACGCAATTTTGCCGTCATAGATTGCGGCATCCCATGCATCACCACGCGCGCGTATCTTTGCCGCCACACGCTCGGCCTGATATGCCACTTGTTTGGCCATTGCAGCCGTATATTTTTGCGTAATAATCGCCGTGCGAGGCTTTGCAATCCCGGCTTTTTCGTATGCGATACGGGCAAGCGGCGACATGTCAGACAATCCGTTCTCTGGCGCCAGCAGGAACGCTTCATGGTCAATCCCCAGCGATGCAATACCGCACACCGCCGGGCGCGCGATAATGTTGGTCGCATCCAACCGCCCGCCAAGACCAACCTCAACGATGCACGCATCCGCAGGTGTGCGCGCAAACGCCAGAAACGCGGCAGCCGTAGTGATTTCAAAAAAGCTTGCGCCAATATCCAAAGCCTCCGAAGCATCCAACACTTCGGCTAGTAATCCCGCCAGCGGCGCATCCTCGATCAGCGACCCTGCCAGCCGAATACGTTCATTAAACCGCACCAGATGCGGACTGCTATACACATGGCATGTCATCCCTGCCGCCTCAATTGCCGCGCGCAGGAACGCGCAGGTTGATCCCTTGCCATTGGTACCCGCAACGTGAAATACGGGCGGCAAGCGGTCATGCGGATCGCCCAGTGCCGCCATCAAAGCCGCAATCCGCGATAACCCCAATATATCGCGCCCCGGCGACAGCTGCGCAAACCGGTCAAGCTGCGCTTGTACGGCGGGATCAGAGGAGACGGCGTGATCGGGCATAGAGCGGGTGCTTTACTTAAAGAGTGTTATCGCTGGTGAACCACTGGTAACAAAAGCAAAGCGTTTGAACACAGCAGTTTCGCTTTGGCACGCTTCAAGCAATGTTACAACGGGGGCTGTGGCGACGTTGGCAATGGCACTAGCTGCAGCGATCTAAGCGTTGGGCAGCGGTTACCGTTATACTTCATTAAACTACTGTATGATAATGTAGTAACAGACTTAGCCGTATTTGACAGTGAGCCATATCAAAGCCATTTTCGATTCATAAACTAAAGGATGATTGAATGCACCGTCACTGTAATTTGTGTCACTGTAATTTGAAAATGAAGACACTGTTGGGCCAAGCGGGCGACGTGCTGGGGCAGTGGGGCATGACGCTGGAGACCAGCCGCGAGCTGATCGCGGTACGATTGGGCGCAGATGGCGCGCTGCTGGAGCATAAGGCGTGGGACGGCGGCGTGCTTGCGGCGGGCTGGACACTTGAGCAGGGGTGGAGCCCCTCGACAAGAGGGACTGCGCTGACCAGCCGAGAGGAAGCGCCGTATTTGATGCGTTCCGTGGCGGTTCCTGGCGGAGGCACGCGTGCCGTGATCCTCGATTATGGGATCCGGCAGGCCGATGGCACGTGGAAACTGGCGTCTAATGCAGCGGTAAGTTACGCCAGCGCCGCGCAGATCACAGGCCTAGCGCACGCGCCCGGCACCCCGGATCAGGGTCCGGGGCAGGCTTCATGGCGCACTGAGGCTATCCAGTTTAATCCGCTGGCGAGCTTAGGCGTGGCGAACATCGGTGTCCGGTTCACAGACGGCAAAGTGATGGATTACACCGTTCAGGTTACGGATCAGGACGGCGCGTTCTATGTGTGGGCAAGGAACCTAGACCGCGCGTTGCAGTTGCAGGCAAAAACGGGCGCGGCGTATGAGTTCAACCTGCGTAATTATGAGGTCAATCTGGCGACGCTGGACGAGGCGGGCAGCACCGACGACAGCAGGTTCCGGGTGGAGTTGCTGACCCCTGCGCAGTTGCACTTTGCGACGAGTTTGGGTGGGATTGATTTTAGGCCCGAGATGCTGACCGCGCGGTATGTCAATGCGACAGGGCAGCTAAGCTATAGCGTAAACGGAAACCCGCAAAGCGCAGGGCGTTATGTAGGCCAGGTTGATGCAAACGGCGCGCCTGTGATGGTAACCTATTCGGACGGAACGGTTGCACAGGCACAGGTGTATCAAAGCGATGTCAAAACAATGATCGCGATGCTGCAGCGCGAGCGAGCACGTCCGTCCGGGGGACGGGCGCGCGCAGGTGCGATGGAGCACCGCCGCGCAGCGGCGGCCAACGATAATGAACAAGACGCATGGCCGGAACGGCCATTCCGCGTTGTGATGAGGAGGATGGCGGCGTGAGTGAGGAATTAAAGGAGGCCCCGTCTAGGTGGAGGCAAGCACAAAAAATTGCTGCCATAGTTGCTGTGTCATGGGCGATATATATGTATGTAAAAAATACGATGGGGCCAGACAAAGATCTGATAATTAATTTGGAGAATTATGTAATACCACAGGGTTGCTCCATAAATGGAATTGATAAAGAAGCAGAGTTAATGATATTTATTCGAGAACTGACAATTAACAGTATTAAAAATATCTCTCCAAAATGTCTTGTTGAAAAATATAAAATATCAAGCGAAGTTTCTGCAAAATATAATTTTCACGCTGTAAGATATCTTGGTAGAAATTATTATAGAATAGGTAATTTTGCCATAAATATAAATTGTAATAATAGTCCATGTAAAACGGAAAACGGATTTTACAAAGGTTTCGGTGGAACTATAGAGGGTGATGTAAAATGAGTGACGCTTGCAACAGAACATTTCCAGAAATATTTTCTGAACAATTGCCTATTTCATTTTATAAACCTTTCGATCCAGAAGAAGGTCTGCTTGCCACAGTTGTAAGCACAATATTTTCCGCTGTTCCTGTTTTTGGTGAACTTGGTGAAATAGCTACTAAAGCCACAATTAAAGAAATTGAGATTTTTTGGTCAGGTGTGGGCTCTACCGCGTCTGCAATTGCTGCGGACTCGGTGTCGCCCGAGACAACTATTACAACTGATTTGGTGCAAGCATTATTAAGTACCGCTGTTGAATATCGTGTTGGGATATTTGTAGCAAGACTGGTTGGGCAAGGTTTACTAACAAGCGTGGCATCAGGTCCGGTTTTGGCTGCGCTGGAAGTTGCGATCCCTGTAATTGTGGGCATTGCCGTTGCATATGTAACACTCGCTCTCGCTGATACTTTTAATGAAGCAATCAAGAAATACCTCAACCAACCCGACCAAATCTTCGAGATCACTACTGCTGATGCAACGGACGGTACTATCACGATAAACGGCGTGACCTCACCTATCGCAGACGGCATTCGCGATGGCGTTGATGTAAGGCGTCTAGTTGCCACTCCTAATGCTGTAGGACCAAATAGTACAATAAAAGTTGATCTTTATGGCTTATCTGATGGCGCGCTTTATCAATTAAATCTTGATTGGGGTTACGGTGACAGTGCATTTAATTACGTTATTTCAGGGTTACGGGGGTTACGGTGACAGTGCATTTAATTACGTTATTTCAGGCAACGATTACTAAGATTTCTAAGAAGTGGCGCGTGGAAGCAGGGTTCTCTTTTTTATGCGGTCACGCGTGATTAGTGTGTGAACTTTGGCAAGTTATGGCGGGCTCCCTCTTCCGTAAGCACTTGCCGCTGTCCTACAGGCTTGCTGCTGTGCATAAGCTGTGTGGTTATTATTGTTAGGAGTTATCTATGCCTGCCCACCCTGAACACCTGCTTGGTATTTGTGCGTCCTCGCATCAGCCGCATTACTATAGCGCCTCATTTGCACTGGACTATCAACTTGTGCGGTTTTGCTTGGGTTTTGTGTTTTGCTTATCGGCATTATGTAGCGTTATTTTGTTCCGTGCAAAGCCGCAAACACCTGGAGAAGTCCTTGTAAATAGCAGCGTACTAGAAGCCGTTTAGGTGAGACCTTAGTGTGACCTTAGGGCACTTGGCTCAAAAGATAATTTACAGAGACTGCAAGATTATTCTTAAGCCGCCTTCTTCCCCGCCATTAAATAGTCGACCAGCTTTGCCAGCGTGCCGCGCAATTCGTGGCGGTGGGTGACCATGTCGATCATGCCGTGCGCGAGCAGATATTCGGCACGCTGAAATCCTTCGGGGAGTTTTTCGCGGATCGTGTCTTGGATCACGCGTTGCCCCGCAAACCCGATCAGCGCGCCGGGTTCGGCAATCTGGATATCGCCTAGCATCGCATAGCTTGCGGTGACGCCGCCTGTGGTCGGGTCGGTTAGCACGACAATATAGGGCAGGCCGGCATCATGCAGCATCTGGATTGCGACCGTGCTGCGCGGCATTTGCATTAGGGACAGGATACCCTCTTGCATGCGCGCGCCGCCCGCCGCCGTAAAGATGATATAGGGGCATTTGGCCTTGATGGCTTCCTGCACAGCCTGCACGAAACTCTCGCCTACCGCCATACCCATTGATCCGCCCATGAAGGCAAAGTCCTGTACGCTCATCACAACTTTGTGTCCGCCGATTGCGCCCTTTGCGCTAATCATCGCGTCGGTTTCACCGGTGGCAAGCCGCGCTGCTTTGATGCGGTCGGAATATTTCTTGGTATCTTTGAATTTTAGGGGGTCTTCGCGCACGGTGGGCGGGGGCATTACTTTCCAGCCATTATCATCAAACAGCGCAGCAAAGCGCACGGCGGGGCCGACGCGGCCATGATGATCGCATTTTGGACAGACCGATTGATTTTCCTCAAATTCTTTAAGGAATATCATCGCGCTACATCCCTTGCACTTGTGCCACAATGTATCGGCGGTTTCACGCTTGGCAATAAACGGAATGGCATTACGGACGCGGTTGACCCAACTCATATCGATACCTTGCTATTATGTGTAACTCCCAATTAGGATTAGGCGGGATGTGTTTGCGCCGCAACACTTATGGTGTTTTGGGATGAGGGTTAGTGCTAGATTTTTCACGCGAAGGAAACAAGATAAGAAGGAAAGAAGCGGAAATCTATGACTCTCTAACGATACGCTTGGAAAACATATTAGGAGCTTCTTTTCTTATTTCACGTGTTTCCTTTGCGTGAAACAAGTGGCACATCCTATCCACGCGCGCCGACGATAGCGGCTTTAAGCGAAGCCACATAGTCGCGCACGGGACCAGCGGCATCTGCGCCATGCTGTGCGATTAGTTCGACAATCGCGCTGCCGACAACAACACCGTCTGCCACGCGCGCGATGTCGGCGGCTTGTTCAGGGGTACGCACACCAAAACCCACCGCG
>JAYWFI010000181.1:0-8317 GCA_043778865.1 Sphingomonadales bacterium | reverse complement strand
CGACGATTTCGGCAGTATCGTCAACAGATAACGTGGTCTGCGTTAGGAAAGATAGGTTTTCAGGATCAGTAACTTGCAAATTTCGCGCGTCTTCGGCTGTTTCGACAAGCGTCATTGTGTCTGCAGGAACTTG
The DNA here is from genome assembly GCA_043778865.1 of Sphingomonadales bacterium. Lineage (GTDB taxonomy): Bacteria > Pseudomonadota > Alphaproteobacteria > Sphingomonadales > Sphingomonadaceae > Sphingorhabdus_B. The sequence continues at coordinate 8,184 of JAYWFI010000181.1, read as the reverse complement.
GCCAAACGTGCCAATAACTTCGGGGTGTCCTGCGTGGCCGACAAAGATAATATGACGATTTGCCTCAACTTGTCGTTCGGCTTGGCGGTGAACTTTTGATACCAGCGGACATGTTGCATCAAAATACGCAAGGCCGCGCGCTTGTGCATCGGCGGGCACTGATTTTGGAACACCGTGCGCGGAAAACACCACATGGCCGCCATCTGGAACCTCGTCCAATTCCTCAACAAAAACAGCGCCTTTTGTTTTCAAGCTATCGACAACAAATCGGTTATGTACAATTTCATGGCGCACATAAACCGGCGCGCCGTGTTGTTCGAGCGCGAGTTCAACGATCTTAATTGCGCGGTCAACCCCTGCACAAAAACCCCTGGGTGCAGCAAGCAACAGGCGCATTGGCCGTTTTTGGATAAGTTGTTCAGTCATCTGCAATGTCCTTTAGGTAAAGTTAGCGGCGACGCCAAGACCTTTCACCTGTTGCGCGTAGCGTATCGGCGGGATATGGAAAGCTGCTTACACATATAACGTGCTTGAGGACGAATATCAAAATGAAGAAAACATCTGTTGTATTATTATCCTCAATTGCGGCGTTGGTATCGGGATGCGCCAAGGACGGCGAACTTGATGTTTCCTCAGGCGTAGGCGTTAGCGTAACGCGTTCCGGATGCCCTGCGGTTGCAGTGCCAGATGGTACAGGCGACGTTACATTATTCAACCCTGCGAATAATGAGGATGCAAAAGCTATTGATGTTGTGGCCTCGCTTACCAAGGTACGCCCTGTCTGTAATGATACAGGCACCAAAATTTATACAGAAGCGACATTTGAAGTACAGGCAACGCGGCGTGATACCCGCGGCGCGCGCAGCGTAACGCTGCCCTATTATTCCACAGTGGTTCAGGGCGGCAGCGCGGTTATCGCAAAACGGGTTGGCCAAGTAACTCTGCAATTTGCCGATGGCGCGTCCAAGGCATCAACCATGGGCAAAGCGGCGAGCTATGTGGATCCCTCTGCCGCGCGTCTGCCCGAAGATATCATCGCAAAAATAACCAAAAAACGTAAAGCCGGGGATACCGATGCCGCGCTTGATCCGCTTGCCGATCCGGAAGTGAAAGCGGCAATAGTACGCTCAAGCTTTGAATTGCTGATCGGTTTTCAACTTACCGAGGCACAACTTAGATATAACGTAACGCGCTAGTTAGTTTGCAGAACGTGTGAATATTTTTTAAACGCAAGCATCCGCCTTGCGAACTGCTTACTTGCAATGTTGGATTGCGTCTGTCAGCGATGTGACCATGTCTATATCCGTCCTATCACTACCAGGTCCTACGCATAACATGCGTGCACAAAACCCGTATGTTATTGCGCAGCAGATATATGCTTTCGCCAAATGCGTTTAGGTGAGACCTTAGTGTGACCTTAGACGCTATTCTGCGGGTTTGGGGGCCCAATAATAACGGTGGTATATAAAATAGTTGGATTGTTGTTTTAACAAGTTTGCCGTTGTATTGTTATCAAATCATCTGCAAAACCCAAGCCAAGTGGCTTCCCCTTATGCATACTTTGGTCTACGGATTTGTGGTATAATAAGCACTGCCGTTATTATGATTTTCAGGAAGATTTAAGTGACAATTTTTACACGCTTTTCAGACCATGTCGATGATGCGCTCAACGCCCTTGTGATCGCAGGTACACTGCCAGCTGGCCTAGACCGAAGCAATATCGCGGTTGAGCCGCCACGTGATCCGGCGCACGGTGATTTGGCGATTAATGCTGCGATGGTGCTCGCAAAGCCAGCTGGTATGAATCCGCGTGCACTGGCTGAATTGCTGGCGGCGCAGCTGGAAAAATTGGATACTGTTGCTAAGGTGGAGATTGCTGGGCCAGGGTTCCTGAACTTGCGGCTTATCCAATCGGTTTGGCTAGACGAGCTGTCTGAAATTGCGCGGGCAAGTGATGATTATGGCCGTTCTGATCTGGGACAGGGCAAAACTGTGAATGTCGAATACGTCTCTGCTAACCCAACAGGTCCGATGCATATGGGCCATTGCAGGGGCGCGGTGGTGGGTGATGCACTTGCCACGTTGCTGCAATTTTCTGGGCATAAAGTGATCCGCGAATACTATATCAATGATGCTGGCGGGCAGGTTGATGTTCTCGCGCGGTCTGTACATTTGCGATACCGCGAAGCGCTGGGCGAGGATGTAGGCAGTATTCCAGAGGGGCTGTATCCCGGCGATTATCTGGTTCCGGTTGGCGCGCGGTTAGCAGCGGAATTCGAGGATCGTTATGCGAATGCGCCTGAAGCCGAATGGCTCGCGTTGTTCCGTACGCACGCGGTCGCGGATATGATGGTTATGATCCGCGCTGATTTGGCTTTGCTGGGTATTCATCATGATGTGTTCGCATCCGAAGCCGCGTTACATATTGAAGGCAAAGCCGATGCCGCAGAGGCAGAACTGCGGTCGCGCGATTTGGTCTATGACGGTGTGCTTGAAAAACCCAAGGGCAAAGAAATTGAAGATTGGGAACCCGTTACTCTGCCATTATTTCGCTCAACCCAATTTGGCGATGATCAGGATAGGCCGATAAAAAAATCGGACGGCAATTGGACTTATTTTGGTGCAGATCTGGCTTATCATTTTCAAAAATCGTTAAACGCCGATGCGCTTATCAATATTTGGGGCGCGGATCATGCTGGTACGGTAAAGCGTATTAAAGCTGCGGTAAGCGCGCTGACAGGCGGCCATACAGCGTTTGACATCAAACTGGTTCAGATGGTCCGATTGCTGCGCGGCGGTGAGCCTGTAAAAATGTCAAAACGCTCGGGTAGCTTTGTGACATTGGCTGAAGTCGTTAACGAGGTAGGCAAAGACGCAGTGCGATTTACTATGCTTACCCGTAAAGCCGATGCCCAAATGGATTTTGATTTTATCAAAGTGGTAGAAGCCTCAAAGGATAATCCGGTGTTTTATGTTCAATATGCGCATGCCCGGATCCAATCGACATTACGGAAGGCTGAGCTTGAAGGAATTTTGCCCAGCGCAGACTACATTGCCTTGCTAGGCGATGACGAGCTATCTTTGATCCGAGAAGCTGCAAACTTCCCGCGCATTATTGACGCTGCGGCAAAATCGGGTGAACCGCATAGGATTGCGTTCTATCTTGGAGACTTAGCTGCAGCCTTTCATAGTTACTGGAATCTTGGTAATGATCATTCTGACAAACGCTTCATATTGGCACAAGCACCTGATTTATCAGCAGCAAGGCTTTTCTTGGCGGCCAATTTGGGGCAGGTCATCCGAAATGGTTTGCAGCTGCTGGGTGTCGACGCTGTAAATAGTATGTGATTAAAGGGGAATAGCATGACCGACAATAATGGCAACGGATTGAACTTGGATGATCCAGATCGCTTGCCTTGGCTCGAAACAGCCGACGGTTATGAATATGATGACGGTGCATCTCCCATGAAAGTCGTTGGCCTTGTTCTGGGGGGATTGGCCTTACTTGCCGCTATTGTTGGCGGAATTTATTGGATGCAACGCAACCAAGAAGGTGCACAAGGCGGCAATGGCGAACTCATTGCTGCACAAGAGGGCGATTATAAAGTGCGACCTGATGAGGCTGGCGGTAAGAAATTCGAAGGTGAAGGTGATGCGTCGTTTGAGGCAAGCGAAGGCCAAAAAACACCTGCAACTATTGGCCCCAAACCAGCCGTTACGCCCGCGGTTCCTACTGCTGCTACTGCTCCATCTGCAACTGCGCCGGAGCCGAAAGGCGCTGCATTTGTTCAGCTTGGTGCGTTCGGCGATGCATCCACAGCCGAGGAGGCATGGGGCAAATTGAGCAAACGCTTTGGCTTTCTTTCCGGCGCGAGCAAAAAAATTGCGCAAGGTACAGGCGAGGGTGGCCGCAAGGTATTCCGCCTACAGGTTATAACCAGCGATCCTTCAGCAGCGCAGCAATTATGCGCCAAACTAAAAGCCGCAGGCGAAGGTTGCTTGATCGTAAAATAAGTTACAGCATATTCGCGGTATAACGTGCTGCTGCAATAATATTGCGGCGGTCCTTTTTTATGCACAGTTTTGAGCGGCTCCCAAAAATGACTTCTCTTGTTTTATGGGCGCTCTAACGATAGCATACAGCATCTAAAATTATAGAGTGCGCATCAATGAAACCCGTAATATTCGGCCTATCCGGCATGACCTTGACAAGCGCAGAGCGTAGTTTCTTCAAGGAGTGTGATCCGGCAGGATATATTATTTTCAAACGCAATATTGAAAGCCGGGATCAGGTTTTGGCGCTTACTGATGCTTTGCGCGAATTGCATGGCCGCGATGATGTCGCTATTCTGATTGACCAAGAAGGCGGGCGTGTGGCGCGTATGCAGGCACCTGTTTGGCCTGAGTTCCCGGCGGGCGGAGCATTTGATGCGTTATATGATGTCGCGCCCATGTCCGCGATTGAGGCCGCACGCAGTAATGCCGAGGCGATTGCGCTCACGCTGGCGCAGGTTGGTATCAACGTTGATTGCTTGCCTGTTCTGGATGTACGCGTACCCGGTACGCATTCTGCCATTGGAGACAGAGCACTGGGCAGCGATCCGATGCGTGTTGCGGCGCTGGGCCGTGCGATTATCGACGGGCTAGCGGCAGGCGGCGTGATCAGTGTTGTGAAACATATGCCGGGGCAAGGCCGCGCCTTGGTCGATACCCATCATGAGCTGCCGCATGTTCGTGCCACTGAATCTGAACTTGAACAGGATCTCGCGCCATTTCGCGCATTGAATAATGCCGCTATGGGGATGACTGGGCACGTCATTTATGACGTGTGGGATGACCAAAGACCGGCCACTACGTCGCCTGTAATTATTGAGGATATCATACGCGGCAAAGTCGGGTTTGATGGCTTATTAATCAGTGACGATTTAGACATGAACGCGCTATCTGGCGATCTTCCAAGCCGTGCGTTAGATTGTGTAGCAGCAGGATGCGATATTGCGCTGAATTGTTGGGGGCGGATTGATGAGATGGAGGCAATAGCGATGCGGTTGCCCGAGATTACTGAGGCTGCGACAGTCCGGCTAAACCGGGCGATGGCGGGGGCTACTTTGAAATTTGACGCCGGCCGGTTGGCGCATTTATTGGATAAGCGTGATCAGTTATTGGCACTGGCCGATACCAGCAGCAAGCTTACGCACGGAGCCACGGGTGCGGCATGACCCTGGCTATGCTCTTTGGGGATGACATCTGCGAGGCGCAAGCGCAATCTAGTCCCGATGTTCTGACAATAGATATTGACGGATGGGAAGGACCGCTTGATGTGTTGCTAACCCTGGCGCGCAATCAAAAGGTTGATTTGCGGCAAATTTCGATACTTGATTTGGTGCAGCAATATCTGGGTTTCATTGACCGTGCGGCATCATTAAAATTAGAATTGGCCGCCGATTATTTGGTGATGGCGGCGTGGCTTGCCTATTTGAAATCGGCGCTGTTGCTACCCAAAGATCCGGCGATTGATCCGTCTCCTGAAGAAATGGCGCTGCGATTGCAGCTACGTTTGCAGCGGCTGAATGCGATGCGGGAGTGCGGCGCGCGGTTAATGGCGCGTGACCGTGTGGGCCGTGATGTGTTTTTGCGCGGTGCACCAGAGGGCCTGCGTACGGTTAAGGCGCGCACGTGGGAGTGCGACTATTTTGACCTGATCAATGCTTATGGCATGATACGCGTACGCACGCAGCCTGTGCTGCATGTTGTAAAAAAACGTGCAGTGATGACGTTAGAAGAAGCATTGACGCGGGTGTCGGCGATGATTGGCCGCGTAGTTGAATGGACACATATCGAAGCGTTTCTTCCTTTGGCCGCTGATCCAGCTTTGCGCAAATCTGCGTTGGCCTCTAGCTTCGTGGCAGCGTTGGAGCTTGCCAAATGCGGACAGATTGATTTGCGTCAAGACGATAGCTTTGCGCCGCTTATGATACGGGCGCGGTCATGATGATCGAGTATGATTCGGGCACTCGCGCAGTTGAGGCCACTTTGTTTGCATCGCAAAGCCCGATGAGCATTGAGCAAATCCGGCTACATGTTGGCGAAGGTATCGATGTCACGGCGGCACTGCACACATTGGAGGCGCATTATCAAGGACGCGGGATTGAGCTGGTATGCCGGGCAAAGGCGTGGCATTTCCAAACAGCGGCTGATTTGGCACATCTGCTGCGGCGGGACCGAGAGGAAAGCCGCAAGTTAAGCCGCGCGGCGGTCGAAACGCTAGCAATCATCGCCTACCATGAACCTGTCAGCCGCGCGGAGATTGAGGCAATACGCGGCGTACAAATATCAAAAGGTACGCTGGATGTGTTGATGCAGGCGGCGTGGGTGCGTCCCGCTGGTCGCCGTGAAGTGGCGGGGCGGCCGCTAACTTATGCTACGACGAATGGTTTCTTGGCGCACTTCGGCCTGTCATCGCGGCGCGATTTGCCTGGATTGGATGAGCTTCGCGCCGCAGGTTTGCTGGATCCAGTTGATTTGGCGATAGGCGCGATGGATTTTGGTGAGCAAGACTTAGTTCATTTAGACGAATAAAGTGAAGCTATGCTGGAAAACGTGGGCGGCAATGATTAGTTATGCTATGAAATATTATTAAATCATAGTCTACACTGCGGCATCGATCGGAACATAGTTCCTTAAGGAGTTTGAAATGGGTGGTTTGAGCATCTGGCATTGGTTAATCGTTGGGATCCTTGTGATGCTATTATTTGGAAAAGGTAAGTTTTCCGGAATGATGGGCGATGTTGCCAAAGGCATTAAAGAATTCAAAAAAGGTATGGCTGAAGAAGACGAGCCCGCAAAGCCGGCGCCGCGTATCGAATCCACAACGCCCTCGGCCCAAGAAACAGACAAGCAAAACGATAAGCAAGTTTGAAGTTATTGTGATTGTTACCGGCTGTCATACTGGCATAAGAAAGCAATAGATGTTTGATGTTTCCTCATCGGAATTTTTGCTTGTGATGGTGATCGCGCTTGTCGTGATTGGCCCAAAAGATTTGCCTAAAGTACTTCGTTTTGTGGGCAAATGGACGGGTAAAGCGCGCAGCGTTGCAGCGCAATTTCGCTCAGGCTTTGATGACATGGTACGCCAGTCGGAACTTGAAGAGATGGAGCAAAAATGGAAAGCGGAGAATGAGCGGATATTAGCGCAGCATCCCGTTGCTTCCGAAAATGCAGAGATGCAATCTAGCCTTGCGCATCCTGCGGACCCGGTCGCTGATAATGCAGATGTTAAACAGCCTGAGTTGCCGTTGCCCGAGGCACAGTCTGATGCGGGCAAAACCTTATGAGTGATATTGAAGACAGCAAGATGCCGTTGCTAGAGCATCTTATCGAATTGCGCGGCCGCTTGATATGGAGTTTTCTGGCGCTAGGGCTAGCATTCGCAGTGTGCCTATACTTTGCGCGTCCAATCTTTTCTGTTTTAGTACAGCCATTGCGCGCAGCGGGCCAAGAGAAGTTGATTTACACCGATGTTTTTGAAGGCTTTCTCGTTGAAGTAAAAGTGGGCTTTTTTGCAGCGATAATGGTTTCCTTCCCTGTGTTCGCCACGCAAATTTGGCGGTTTATCGCGCCGGGGTTATACCGCAATGAAAAGCGCGCGTTTCTGCCATTTTTGTTGCTAACGCCTGTATTGTTTATCATGGGATCGTGTCTTGCCTATTTTGTAGCTATTCCGATCGCACTTAAATTCCTGCTTGGTTTTTCAGGAGAAGTCGGAGGTATAACCCAAGAAGCCATGCCCAGCGTTGCCAATTATCTTGGCTTTGTAATGAAGTTTATCTTTGGTTTTGGCTTGGCATTTTTATTACCAGTGGTTTTGATGCTGCTTGAACGGGCGGGAATAATCACACTAGAACAATTGAAATCGGGACGGCGTTATGCCGTTGTTGGCATAGCGGCAATCTCTGCTGTGCTCACGCCGCCTGATATCATGTCACAATTGCTCATGCTTGTTCCACTATATTGCTTATATGAATTGGCCATTATAACAATCGCGATCACGCAGCGCCGCCGTGCCAAAACTATAAAAGCGGACGCTAGTGAATAGCTCTATCCCCTGCTTTGCCAACGGACTCAATATCACGGCCCACGCCTTTGACAGTATTGCACGCAGTCACAATAAGTGATGCGGTAATG
>JAYWFI010000180.1:0-1857 GCA_043778865.1 Sphingomonadales bacterium | reverse complement strand
TTAACCGCGCTGAAATAGACGGATTTAGCGAAGGTAAAAAGCAAGAATTACTCGCCAAAATGTCCAAGGCCGCATCATCAAGCCGCTGCCTATCCAAATCTGATGCGATCAATCCGCCAGCGTCGCTTTATGGCGGATCAGGCGCAGGTAAATGCCGCTATCGCAGTTTTGATGTAAGCGCAGGCAAAACCGATATCGCGATAAGCTGCGTTCGCGATAATATGGCAACGCTTGATACGGACTTGTCAGGATCAAGCAGTGATACGAATTTCAGCTTTGCTGCAAAAAGCGCGCTTCGCCTGCCGATGATCGGCCAGATCAATCTTAGCGGCACGGCGGCCGGGACATACGCTGGTGAATGCGGTACGAAATGATACGCGCTTTTGCTACAGCCTTAGTGGTCCTTTTCTCTGCGGGCGCATACGCCTCTGCAGCCAAGCCTGACGTTGTTGTTGTCCCAAAACCAGCAGAGATAAAGCCTGTTAAAATTGATGTGCAAATTACTCGCAGCGGCCGTGTTGTTTCCAATATTACCGGCGATGCAGGGGTTGCAGGGCGCGCGGTAACGGCGGGCGATCCGGTGCGGATTGCTTCGATTTCTAAACTGGTCACAGGGATCGCCGTTATGCGGCTTGTGGATCAGGGCAAGATTGATTTGGACCGTGATGTCAGCGCCTATCTTGGCTGGCCATTGCGCAATCCGGCGTTTGCAGGTCAGGCCATTACGATGCGTATGCTGCTGTCCCATCAAAGCTCGATCACCGATGCGGCGGATTATATCTTGCCTTTGGATGGCGAGCTACCCGCTGTGCTGGCCAAACCAGAAGCATGGGATATATCGCATATGCCGGGCAGTTATTTCCGCTATGCCAACCTGAATTTCCCCGTTGTTGCAGCGGTCATGGAGGGCGCGACCGGACAGCGATTTGACCGGATCATGGCGCGCGAAGTGTTCGCGCCGTTAAAGCTGGATGCATGTTTCAATTGGCAAACCGGTTGCAGCGCGGGGCGGCGCGCGCAGGCGGTTACGTTGCTGCGTCCCAATGGTGATTTGGCCAAAGATCCTCCGCTATCAGTTGGGCAAACAGCAGGGACGCCCGAATGCGTATTTGTACGGGCAAGCGACGGCGGGTGTGATATTGCGGCCTATAAACTTGGCCGCAATGGTTCGGCGTTTAGTCCGCAAGGGGGGCTGCGCATTTCGGCAAAAGACCTTATGACAATTGGGAAAGTGCTGCGCAATGGCGGCAGGCCTTTGTTATCCCCCAAGGCATACACCGAAATGGTCCGTCCGCAATGGACATTTAATGGCCATAACGGGGATGATGAACAGGGCGCATTCAAATCATATGGCCTTAGTGTGCACATCGAAACCGATAGCAAAGGACAACGCTGGATAGGACACATTGGCGAGGCATACAGCATGCGCGCCGGATTATGGGTAAATCCTGTAACCCGGGAAAGTCGCCTTAAAATCACCACTATGGTTGATGAGTTTTCACCTGTGGGTAATTGTTTAGAGGTATGCCCCTAATGGCAAAACGATCCAAATTTGATTGGGACGATGAAACCGAGGAAATCGCTCCGGCGCTGATCTGTTGGCTATGTGCGCGGCCAGTGGGCGAGGTAACCGAATGGCATCATCCGGTCCCCAAAAGCCGGGGCGGTAAGCTGCGCGAACCTGTACACCCCATCTGCCACCGCACTATCCACGCCAATTTTACCAATAGCGATCTGGAAAAGCGTTTTGCTACACCTCAGGCATTGGCAGGGCACGAAGAAATAAGGCGGTTCATAGACTGGATAGCCAACAAACCGCCCGATTTTGATGCGCCAACAAAGCGGCGTAACGCCTGG
>JAYWFI010000179.1:0-8493 GCA_043778865.1 Sphingomonadales bacterium | reverse complement strand
TCCGCCCCAACCCGCCGCAATACTAGTTTGCGCTGTATCCGATTGCGATTGGCGATCATACAGTAATGCATAAACCAGCAACAAAGGGATCACGAGTATGATGCCAATCAAGCCTGCGAAAAAAAGCTTAAATCCGGGTGAACGCGTTGTCGCCATCATACTCTCCCTAAATATCTTTGACTGTGGAGTAGCGCGTTTGGGCGTGGTTACAAGCTTCAATTGACATACTACCAAATTTTGGTATGAAAACAGCATGGCAAATCAAAATACATCCGTATCGTTAAGTGATCATTTTGTTGAGTTTACCGCCAAACAAGTCGAAGCAGGGCGATTTGGCTCAACTAGCGAAGTTATTCGCGCGGGACTAAGAATGCTTGAGCTTGAGCAGAACAAGTTGGAAGCTTTGCGTCAGGCATTAATAAAGGGCGAGGAAAGCGGGATTGCCTCGCCTTGGGATTTGGAACAGTTCCTGAGAGATCGGCGCGCAGAAGATCGCAACGCTGCGTGAGTAGCGAGATCAGTATTAGTCCCAAAGCAAGTGCCGACATCATCGAAATTTGGAATTACACAGCGCGCACGCATAGCGAAGATGCAGCCGACAGTTATATTAGAGCAATTGATGGAACAATGGCGATGGCCTTGCAGTTCCCAGAAATCGGATCAGATTATTCGGAAATACGTCAAGGTTATCGCAAGTTAAGATCGGGATCACATCTGATTTTCTATCTGCCGACTGAGAGTGGCATTAATATTATCCGAATCCTGCACCAAAGAGTAGACTGTTTAACGCAACTTCATGAATAAGCATTGCTATTTTGTGGTAAGCTGAAATTACTCAACTAGACTTACGTTGTAGCTACAAACCGCATCAAGCAATGCTTTGCAATCAGTACCCGATGCAATTTGCGTTTTACTTTATTGATAATTTATATGAAGTTATGGATATAACAGCGCGTTTGAGACCCGAACATCTTTCACTTCTTATTTTTTTCACCCATTATACTTCGTACAATTTGTCCGAATTTGGATGCGTCCTCGCCAGTATATTCTGCACCGGATGTAGCGAAGTTAATGCCTACTCCCCCGCACCACGCTGTAAAATGAGAATGAAACGGCACACCGTTCAACCTCCACAATATCATTCTTGACTCAGCACAATCTACTATACCGCTTTTATCAACAACCGAGCTATCCAATTGGCCATCAAAAGCATGTGCAAATTCGTTTTGGGCTGATTTGAAATCATCGTACATTTGGCGAAGATCAGTTGTATCGACGCCCGCTGTGCCGCCGGCAATCGATTCGCCTACAACTTTTACCTCGCTTAACCACTCACACCGAACATTAGCGCGCGCGTTTCTGATGGTGGCTTCAGACAGAGGTTTGCCGAGAAACAGTTTGCACGCATCATCCAATCCAGGGGTAGACAACGGAATGTTCTCATCTTGGGCAAATGCAGACTGTTATGTTGCGACTAAAGCTAGCGCCGCAAGCCCGCGAAGTAGCATCAATACACACGCTTCTTTGGTGCGATATATTCGATATCATCGGTCAATGTAAACTCATGCACAGGCCGTGCGCCCAGTTTTACCGCGCCGTCTTTGCCGCCCCAGCCCTCAAAAGTTGCGGTGCTGTGCTTCATCCAGTTTTTGTCATCACGCTCTGGATAATCCTCATGCATATGTGCGCCGCGGCTTTCTTTGCGAGCTTCGGCGCTATGCATGGTAACCATGGCCTGTGCGAGCAGATTATCCAGCTCAAGCGTTTCAATGAGGTCGGTGTTCCAGATAAGCGAGGTGTCGTTTACTTGCACATCAGCAAGCCGAGCATAAACCTTTTCCATTTGCGTTACGCCCTCGGCAAGCAAGGCGTTGTCACGGAATACAGCCGCATGTTTTTGCATAGTCTGCTGCATTTCCAGCCGGATTTTTGCGGTCGGCGTGCTGCCCTTTGCATTGCGGAAATGATCGAGACGGCCCAGCGCAAGATCCGCCGAGCCTTCAGGTAGCACGCGGTGCGGCGTGCCGGGCTTCAGCGTTTCTTTCAAACGTAGCCCTGTCGCACGGCCAAAAACGACCAAGTCGATCAGGCTATTTGATCCCAAACGGTTGGCTCCGTGCACCGAAACGCATGCGGCTTCTCCGACTGCAAACAGGCCCGGCACAATTGCATCGGGATCGCCGTTGGCCGGGTTTACAACTTCACCATGATAATTACACGGAATGCCGCCCATATTGTAGTGCACCGTAGGGGTTACGGGCAAAGCTTGCCGTGTCAAGTCAACGCCAGCAAATACTTTGCCTGTTTCGGTAATGCCGGGTAGTCGCTCTGCCAATACCGCAGGGTCAATGTGATCGAGATGCAGATAGATGTGGTCCTTATTTGGTCCTACGCCGCGGCCTTCGCGAATTTCGGTCGCCATACAACGTGATACAACATCGCGGCTCGCCAAATCTTTGGCTGACGGCGCGTACCGTTCCATGAAGCGTTCGCCTTCCGAGTTTGTAAGATACCCGCCCTCCCCGCGTGCACCCTCGGTAATCAGGACGCCTGCGCCATAAATACCTGTTGGGTGAAATTGGATAAACTCCATATCCTGCAATGGTAATCCAGCACGAAGCGCCATCGCGCCGCCGTCACCTGTACAAGTGTGCGCCGAAGTTGCGCTAAAATAACAACGGCCATATCCGCCCGTTGCAAGCACAACGGCGTGACTACGGAAACGGTGGATGCTGCCGTCCTCCATACAGATTGCGATAACGCCGCGGCATTCCGGACCGTTGGCGCCTTCTTCCATAATCAGATCTATGGCAAAATATTCTACATAGAAATCTGCGTCGTATTTAAGGCTCTGTTGATAAAGCGCATGCAGCATTGCATGGCCGGTGCGATCCGCCGCGGCACAGGTGCGCTGTACAGGCGGTCCAGCACCCATATTCTGCATATGCCCGCCAAATGGACGCTGATAAATTGTACCATCTTCATTGCGGCTAAACGGAACGCCAGCGTGCTCAAGCTCATAAACCGCTTGCGGAGCCTCGCGCACAAGATATTCAATTGCGTCTTGGTCGCCCAGCCAATCGGCGCCTTTGACGGTATCATACATATGCCATGACCAATGATCAGGCGTATTGTTGCCCAGCGACGCCGCAATGCCGCCCTGCGCCGCAACGGTGTGGCTACGCGTTGGGAATACTTTGGTAATACACGCGGTTTTCAAGCCCGCCTCTGCGCATCCCATCGTGGCGCGCAAGCCAGAACCGCCTGCACCCACAACTACAGCATCATAGGTGTGATCAATAATCTTGTAAGCTTCAGACATTATACTATTGCTCCGGTAAATGCGGTTTTGGCGAGGGCAAAAATACCGATTGTGCCCGTTGCAATCACGTAGAAATTAAGCGCAATCATCGCGCCAAACTTTAATCCTTCATCATGCACATAATCTTCAATCAAGACCTGCAACCCCAAACGCACATGCGAAAATATACAAACTAACATCAGCATAAGCGGAACTGCGACTATCATCTGCGATAACCAAGCAGACAAAGTTGCGTATTCAAAATTAGGGAGCAGCAATAAAGATATCGCAAACCATATCGTCAGCAATAAATTGCCCACTGCGGTAACGCGCTGATCAATCCAGTGTTTTCCGCCATGCTTTGACGATCCAAGCCCGCGTACTTTACCGATTTCTGTTCCGCCGCCCATGTTATGCTCCGATCATGCGAAATGAGATATAAAGCGCGAGCACAGCTGTTGTCAGGAATGCCGCTGCGAACACCGCTTGTGACCACATACGATTTGATTTGAGTTCAAATCCAGCACCCATGTCCATAACCAGATGACGAAGACCTCCATAGAAATGCTGGAAAAACGCATAAGTTACGGTAAAACCAACGAGGCGAAAGAACCAATTGCTTGCCACCTGCCATATTGTTGCTTCTTCTCCTGCCGTGACGGCGTAGGTTTGAAATGTAGCATAGCTTTCGGGGCCGCCGGATACAGCCGTTAGCCACCACACCAGCGTCAACATTCCAGCGGTAGCAAGAATGAAACCTGTTGCACGGTGCGTTATTGACACCATCATATGCACGCCCCACCGGTATTGCATAAGGTGCGGTGATATTGGCCGAGCGGTCTGTTTCATGGGTTATCTGCTTTCAATCGCGGGCCGTTGGTTGTTACCACAACCTTTAGTCTATTGAACAAAGTGCGCAAGTGCGCTGGACGTGCATTTAACGCAATCCCAGATAAATAATAATATCATAGCTAACGTACTGTTAACCATTTTTACGATATGGGTAGCGCAATAATTATTGTTTTTATTCGTCAGGTCGCAAGCTAAAATGCACAATAACTTTAATATCGACATGTTAACCGGTGATACTAATTTCATGGCCGACCTTCAGAAAATTGGCACGATTGTCAAGGGATCTGAAGAAGTCATTGCTAACATCTACTGGGATGAGTGGAGAAAAGATCCTGTAGTTCGCGAAAAGCTTGTAGATAGTAAATCAAACGAATACGTAACTGAAATCGCTCGTTTAATTACTATAAAATTTTCATCCGCTTATACTAAAACTTGGTTAGAGGCGGTAAGAAAAAATGGCCGTCAGGTCTGCAATGCGGGGATTCAGTTAAGCAGTTATATTAACGCGTCGCTGTCCACGCACCTTGCATTGATCGATATGCTTCGCGATAAACTTGGTAATGATCACGTAAGTCTTAGCAATCTGACTAAAACTATTCTTAAAGCGTCAATGTTTGAAGCGGGATACATGACGCAGGAATACACCGAACAAACCAAACGCAATTTGATGAAAGAAAAAACTGCACTTGCTGAATCCTATGCGGCGGAAATAGCGACGGACATCGGCGTAACAGTGGGCAAAAGTCAGCAATTGAAACAACATTCTATGCATGCCAGCCAATCGGCGCGCGGTATGCTTGCCAAAACATCCGAAGTTGCCTCTGCTGCGGAACAGTCCGCCATGGCTATGCGAGAGGCTGCGCAAACTGCAGGTACGCTGATCAATGTGATCAACGATACCCGCGACGAGGTTGATAGCGCCGCAGAAATTGCGAATTTAGCGACCAGCCATGCGCGCACTGCAGTAAGCGTTTCTGAAACATTGTCTCAGCAAGCAGGTGCAATTGAATCGATATTAGGGTTAATCAGAGAGATTGCAGGACAGACCAATTTGCTGGCTTTGAATGCAACGATTGAGGCGGCACGTGCAGGTGATGCAGGCCGCGGATTTGCCGTTGTTGCGCAAGAAGTAAAAAGCCTTGCCAACCAAACATCAAACGCAACCGATGATATCGGAGCGAAAATTGCCGCTATTCAGGCGGCAACAGCAAAAGCAGTAGAAGCAACGATGGCCATCCGCACAACCGTTGAGAACGTGCATGCCTCCGCCACACGTATTCGAACGGCGATGGACCGGCAATCAAGCAGCGTGACCGCAATTACCGCAGCCGTTGATGAAACAGCCCTTGCCGCCGATATGATGTCGAGCACGATCACACTAATTTCAAATGACACACAATCCATCGTCACCGAAATTACTAATCTTGCGGAGGGGTTTGTTGATGTTGAGGCGATGCTATCTAAAGTTAACGAACGCGGTCATCATTTCTCACGCAAGCTAACGGCTTAACAAAGAAATCATCATACTAGGCACAGAGACAAGTTATGTTTCAAAACGGCAAAGGCAATTCAGTGCAAAATGAAATTCGTATCGAAGACCGCTTAAAGGCGTTTGATCCAGAAGGCACATTGCCAGCGCGTGCTGCAGAAATTTGGCCATATATAAAGCAAGACGCAGCAGAAATTCATATGTCTTTCTGGGAGTTCTGGCGCGGACAGTCGGAAGATAAGCGCGCTTTACCAAGTGAGATTCTTGATAAAATACGAAGTTTGAGCCACAGTCTTATAGAGTTTAGATTTAACAATACCGCCGAACAAATATGGTTAGATACTGCAAAAAAAGCTGTCGATGAAGCTCGTAAGCGGAACATCTCACTCACAGCTTTAATTGCAGGCGGTGCGTACACCAATACGGTAATGTTAAAATCATTGTTCAAAAATATAAACCAAACCGATCCTAGATTACCCGCATTTGTCGATACGCTTGCTGTGTTACTAGCATTAGAACAGGACATATTATCATCCCATTATAACGCCAGCGTACAAGCAGACACAGATGCGTTGCGCAAAGAATATAATGAAGAATTTAATGCACAAATAAGCGTAGCTGCTGGTGAAACTGCAACACATTCCGCTTCATTACGTGAGCAAGCATTGTACACATCCAAAGTGGCAAACGGCATGCTTAGCAAAGCATCCGAAGTGGCCGCAGCATCTGAACAATCCGCTGTTGCTATGCGTGAGGCAGCGCAGGTGGCAGGCGGGCTTATTCGTGCAATCGAAGATGCCCGCAGTGAGGTAGAAAATGCAGCAAGAGTGTCTGACCTTGCAACCGAACAAGCCAACGCAGGCGCGCTTGCGATCGATACATTATCTGCACAAGCACAGTCGATTGAATCGATCCTAGGGTTGATACGCGAGATTGCAGGGCAGACCAATTTACTTGCGCTAAATGCCACAATTGAGGCAGCACGTGCAGGAGATGCAGGACGCGGATTTGCTGTTGTCGCTCAAGAAGTGAAAAGCTTGGCCAACCAAACATCCCAAGCGACAGATGAAATTGCGCAGAAAATATCTGCTATCCAAAATGCAAGTAAGGCGTCTGTTGATTCCAACGCATCCATTCGCAAAACAGTAAGTGATGTTCGCGATTCCGCAGTGCGTATTCGCAAAGCAATGGAGGAACAAGCGCAGACTGTGACTATGATTACAGCAGCTGTTGATGAAACCGCGCTGGCCGCTGACCTGATGTCGAGCACAATTTTTGCAATCCGCACAGATACCGAAAACGTAGTGCTTGAAATCAACGCACTTGAGCAAGGCTTTGTCCAAGTAAGCAGTAAGATTAGCGTACTACAAGACAACGCAGACAAGTTTATAAAACGCGCAGGATAATCAATTTATTACAGCATAATTGCTTCACTTACTGTTGTTTGCCAGTTAAACAAAATCATGAGCAACGCATCTAATAATATTTCTAGCAATAGAACATTGCGATATGAGATCGCGCAATGAATTGGAAGCTCACGCTGCCTTGCACACGCCAAGAAGCAGAGTTGCTCCACGAAGATAGCGAATGGCTTTCAATGATTGATCCCATGCCTTCGGTTGTTACCATAGAAGTTGAAGCATTTAACGACATGAAATGGCAGTTAGAGGCGTATTTCCCAGAACGTCCAAGTAGCCAAACTATTGCAATAATCCAAAAGCAGTTACTGAGTGCAGCAAATGCAAAAGGTGCTTTAGAAAAACTGCCGGATACCGACTGGTTGGTCGAAAGCCAGCGCGGATTACAGCCTGTGCATGCTGGCCGTTTTTATGTTCATACCAGCAGCAACAAAGGCACAGTCCCAAAGGATGCCAAGTCATTCCATATAGAGGCCAGCCAAGCATTTGGCACAGGCGGGCATGAAACCACCGCCGGATGTTTGGCGATGCTAGATCATATGAGGCGGCATGGCGCGCGGTTCGAACATATCGCTGATATTGGAACAGGCACGGGCTTACTCGCATTTGCGGCTGCTCATCTTTGGCCAAAATCCTATGTCACTGCATCTGATATTGATCCAGTAAGCATTGATGTAACCGCTGCCAATGCGCGCATTAACCGCATCTCGCACGGGCAAGCCCAAGGGCACATTGCACTGTGTACAGCAATGGGTACCGATCATGAATTGATCCAACGAAGAGCGCCATATGATCTGGTGATTGCCAATATCTTGGCGGGGCCACTTGTTGAACTCGCTCCTAGCTTTGCCGAGATTATGCAGGAAGGCGGCAGTTTAATCCTTGCTGGATTACTAAATACGCAGGTTAATGATGTTGCAAGGGCATACCGCACGCAGGGATTTAGGTTAGCACAGCGATCGGACAATGGAGATTGGCCATGCCTGCGCCTAATCCTTCGCCGGCGCTACGGCTGGCGGCGTCCAATACGCGCCAGCAAAGGCACGAGCCAGCCACCGGGAGATTTTGGAACATGGTAGTAGATTTCTGTTTGTGTATGTGATTATGGATAATCATGGATAACGAGGGTGCCATAGACACAGATTACAGCGCAAAAGCGTACAGCGATACCGGCCGCGATATGTTGTCCGAAGCTTTATTGCGAACAGGAAGAGGCGACCATGCGGCCTTTGAATATATTTACCGCAGCACCTCGGCGAAGCTTTTTGGTGTGTGCTTACGTATCTTCCCCAATCGAACAGAAGCAGAGGAAGCCTTGCAAGACGCATATATCAATATTTGGAACCGGGCCAATAGGTTTCAGCAAGGCCGGGCTAGCCCCATAAGCTGGCTGATTACGGTAACGCGCAACCGCGCGATCGATCGTTTGCGCG